>DILW01000195.1:59664-59814 GCA_002425245.1 Betaproteobacteria bacterium UBA5582
TCTCGGTCGCGCTGACCAAGGCCTTCCTGGCCGTCGAAGGCAGCCAGAGTGCCGGGTCGTCCCGGGTCCGCGAAGTCGTCGCCCGATTGACCGAGGTGGTGTGCCGTTCGCTGACCCGCCGCTTGCCCGATGGCGGCACGGTGCATATCG
>DILW01000092.1 GCA_002425245.1 Betaproteobacteria bacterium UBA5582
CGGCGCCTGAGCCGGGGCGCCCCCGGCAAACCCTCAGGCGCCGCCCTTCTGCCCGAACACCTGGCGCAGGTAGGCGAGGAAGGTCTGGTCGTCGCACAGGGTCTTGCCCGGCGAATCCGAGAGCTTGGCCACCGGCTGGCCGTTGCAGGCGACGATCTTCATGACCACGTTGAGCGCGGCAAAGGGCGTGTCGTTGGACAGGTTGGTGCCGATTCCGTAGGAGGTCATGACCCGGCCGCGATAGCGCCGGAACAGGTCGATGGCGCGCGGCAGATCGAGGCCGTCGGAGAAGACCAGGCGCTTGCTGCGCGGGTCGATGTTGAGCTTGCGGTAGTGCGCCAGCGCCTTTTCCGCCCACTCGACCGGGTCGCCGGAATCGTGGCGCAGGCCGTCGAAGAGCTTGGCGAAGTAGAGGTCGAAGTCGCCCAAAAAGGCGTCCATGCCGACCACGTCGGTCAGCGCCACGCCGAGGTCGCCGCGGAATTCCTGCACCCAGCCTTCGAGCGCCGCCTTCTGGAAATCGCGCAGGCGGAAGCCGAAGGACTGGAAGGCCTGCAGGTATTCATGCGCCATGGTGCCGATCGGGGTCAGGCCCATTTCCTTGGCGAAGAGCACGTTCGAAGTGCCGCGGAAATTGACCGGCAATTCGGTCGCCAGGGTGCGCACCACTTCCGCGTGCCAGGCGCCGGAATAGCGGCGGCGCAGGCCGAAATCGAAGAAGACGAAAGGCTCGTCGGCCGAACACAGCTCGTCGCCCAGGCCGCGGATGAAGTCGATCTTCTCGCGCAGGCGCTGGCGCGCCACCGTCAGCAGGTTTTCATCCACCGGCAGGCGGCGGAAGTACAGCTCATTGACGATGTAGAGCACGAAAATCTCGAAGGCCATCACATGCACCAGCGGCCCGCGCGCGACAATCTCCAGCGCCTCGCCATTGACGCGCGTCTCGATGAAACGGCGCTGGAAGCGGAAGACGGTGAGGAAATCGACGAAATCACTCTTGATGAAACGCAGGCCGCGCAGATAGGCCAGCTCGTCGTCGGCAAAGGTCAGCGAACAGAGCCGGTAGAGCTCCGCATCCACCGCCGGCTTCAGCTCGGCCAGGGGGAATAGCGGCGTGTTGCGGCAGACGAAGGCGTACTCCGCCTGGGCACCGGGATGGCTGTGCAGCAGCGCCTGCCACATGGTGAACTTGTAGAGATCGTTCTCCAGCAAGCTGCGGACGACGGGGAGCTGCCCGGTGTGGTCCATGATCCTTCCCTTTCCGCCAGCGGACGCCGGTCAGTTCTGCTGCAACAGGGGCAGGACCTCGGCCGCGCTACTCAGGCGCACCCCGCGCTGTCGCATGTCCTCAAGAAAACCGGCGTATTGCGCCGCGAAACCGCTGACCGCACTCATGCAGTCGGTAAGCAGCACTAGCCGCCCGAGTTCGCCGGCCGGCCAGTTATCGACCACATGCTCGACCGTGGCCCGCACGCAGTGGCTGCCCGCCTCGCCGGTAAACAACACCAGATCGGCAGTCGCCAGGCGCTCCAGAAAACCGGCGTTCAACTGGGTATCGGCATCGTCGGCATCCGGCACCTCGGCCTGAATCGCGCTGAAGTGCTCGGTCCACGGATTGCTGCCCTTGAACACCTTGTGCACCACGGCAGCGTTGGCCTCCTCCCATTCGTTGTAGGCGGCGCGCACGGCGGCATGAACGCTATGGCCCCAGGTGCCGATCTCGCAGTGCACCGGCCAGACCATGTGCACATACCGCCCGGCCGCCTCCAGCGCCTCCAGATAAGCCAGCACGCGCGGCAGCGCCTCAGCCCGGCGCGGCAGGAAGCGCCCCTCACGCACATCGGCCGCGCGAATCTGCGTAAACGCCCCGACCGTAGCGCCATCGCCCTGCCGCCAGAAGGTCGGATGCGCGATATCCACGCGCTGGTGGGCATCGAGCGTCACCGAAATATCGCTCAAGCCGGCGCCGCCAGCCCGGATCAACGCCGCCACCCGCTGCAAATCCGCATCCGCCCCCGCCACCGGCAAGGCTGGCGCCTGCTGCACGCCGCCAATGACCGGGCAATCCGCCGCCGGCAGATCGCAGAAATCGTTCTGCGGATCGATGATGACCAGATGGATACGCCGCTTCGGCATGGCCTGACTCCTCGGAAACAAGCGCAAAACCTGCGCCTGCGTGCACTCTAGGGGGCTTGGTTCACGCCTGCAACAAATCAGCTAGAAAGGCAGCATCGGGGTCGCTGCCGGGCCGCCCAAGAAAACACGAAATATGGCTTTCGCATGCACGACACCATGCAATGGTGATACGCTTTCGACATCAAAAAAACAGCCGCCGCCTTTTCCATGGACTTGACGACGCCAGTAAACGAACCATCGCCCAAAACAGCGGCCAGTCCAGGCTTTCGCCCTGCCATTTTGACCAGCGTATCAGGCGAGCCCCCAGGATACACGGCGCCCTCGCCGCATATCCCGCCCAAACGCCATGTTCGAGCGCCGTCCATCCTGGGAAATACGCGAGGCAACTGCGCCAAAGCATGCTCTGGCCTGGCCTTCGCTACTGACACGTTGTCCAGGATGGATGGCGCCATTCCAGAATATGCGGCGAATATGCCGTCCACTTTGCGTTAGCACTCTCAATACCTTGCCATGACGCCTGATCTAAAGTCCGAACGTAGTTTGCTGCCCTTGCTAGTAACCAGCATGGCGGTAATAACCCCGCTATTGTTCATACTCGGGTTGGTTGTCGGTAATCAGCTGCAAGGCAACTCATCACTCAGCGCCGATTCAGTTTCGTCATGGGTATCGGCAATCGCAACGGTTGCGATTGCGATCCTGACATTTGTCTTGGCCAAAGAGACTTGGTATCTGCGCGAGGCTCAAATTCTTCAAGTGGCGGAGTTGAAGCGCGAAAACATTCGGCCAAACGTCAGCGTTCAACTCGAACGCAGTCACGTTGGAATCAATTTTCACAACGTCAAAATAAGTAACCTCGGCAAAGGTATTGCGAGAAAGATCGCCTTCAATTTCTTCGACCGTGCCGGCAATCCAGTCAACGATGACCGAGATGTCATTGTTAACAAACTCCGCAAATTGGCAATATTCCGCCAAGGTATCGAGTCAATGGGGATTGGCCAGACCTTTTCCAGTTTTGTAATCAACTTCATTGAACTTCACAAGGAACTTAATGGCGAGATATTCCGGGGGTATCTCAGTATTCTCGTGTCGTTCGAAGACGTAGAGGGGAACCCATACACAAACACCTTCGCCATCGATTTCGCGCAGTTCGAAGGCATCAGCGAGTTGGGTGGCGGCGATGCTCTTTACCAACTTGCCACCGAAACCAAGAAGATTCAGGAGCATCTTGGGCGGGTGGCTCGTCATTCCAATGGACGCATTGCTGTGGACGTATTCAACACCGCAGATCGCCAAGCGGAAGAAGAGGAAACAAGAGCTTGGCTGAATGAACAAAGGGGCAGGGAGTGAGCCAGAGTGCTGACCCTGCGGTGCAGGGACCCGACGCATAAAGCCGCGCCAGGCTCCTGACCTTGAACGTTATCGTGTCGCATCACAAAGGAAGATATGAGTGAGTGAATTCAGTGAAAGCTACCATTTGAAGGCAGACACGACGGAAGCTGGAGTCAATTTGCTTCAACGTGCCGGGCTTCGTGGATTCGTGTTCCCGGCATCAAATGGTTGGGTCACAGTCCTTCCGGAGGGCGAACCATTTAACCCAAATGCAGCACTCGTTTCAGCAAATGACAGCATCCTGCTGTACTACATAAATGCTGAAGACCACGGCTGGGCGTTTGCTGTTTACGTCAACGCCACACCCGTAGCATCGTACAGTTGTGGTTGGGACCAAGGCATCCAAGTACAACAGCCTCTGGATATCGCACAGTTTGAAAAAGTAGTAGGTCCGGTTCTTTCTCGGCTCGGAGCAGAGAAGCTCAGAACAATATTTGAACCCGAGAACTTCGAAGAGCTATTCGAAACCGCTCCGGCTTATGCCTTCGCTGAAACCGTTGGCCTAAAGAACTACGAATGGCTGTCGTTCCATTACCTGATGACGGACGAGGAACGTGGCGAGAATAACTTCGAAGACGTCATTTTCGTCGAATGACCGAAACGCTCAACAATCCGTCAAAATCGGCCCAGGCGCTTGGACGTTCCGCAAGCAATTACTTCGTTCCCCCTGCACGTTAAATATTCCCCTATTCCTTTAATGCTAGATACCATGAAAAGACTGGTAGCAGACACCACCTTAAAATCAGTGTTAATTGTCTTTATATCAACCTTGATCGGCTGCTCCAGCGTGCCGTCGAGAGAAGCCTCCAAGCCTGATTGCTGCAATTCAATACATGATTTTCCAATTGTTCCAATAACACCCGGAACGGAAATCAGACTTGAAGTCAGTGCCAATTCGCCAAGATATAAGTTCAGCGACAGCACGACCCACTTCGTTGCTATTGGCTTGCCCAGCAAAGAAGAAAATCGACTGTTACGAATCAAAACCTATGTTAATGGAATATGGATGCCCTCTGCAACGGTGCTCATTCCGCAGTTGATGCTTTTTGATTCTGAGCGCAAGCCAATTCGTACGATCACTGATCTGAAACTGATACAAAAATCAGATTTCTGGTTAGGAGGTTATTGGGAGGCTGCAATTCCATTGAAGTCTGGCGAGCAATATGCTGCAATTTACGGAGCAACGCCCGAAAATGGAAAATACATCCCAAGATATGATCGGTCTACGGGCTATGCATTTTCGACTGGATCATCCTTTGTGTTTGTCCCCGGCGGAGAACGCGTTTGGAACATGTAATATTCCAAAACAGGTGTTCTACGTATTACCGCAGAATAGGTATTTTTCACGGACAACGGCCTACTGAAATCTCACCGGATCATGCAGTTATCTTCCCAGACCAGTTAATCAAAACGGCCAACGCCAAGGAATAATACGCTCTTAAAAACTTAGCCCAAACAGGCTTTGACGATTAATCCAGGTTCTCAAAACGTCAATCGATTTTTCTACTCGAACACGCCACACCAATTACCAATACAAATGGGAGGTATAAATGAATAAGTTATTGGTCGCCCTTACTTTTTCCATCGGACTATCCGGATGTGCAACTCCTACGAAAATGGCCTTTCAGGATGACAGTGAGCGCTTGGCTGAAAAACGTAATCCGGTGTTCTTGATGACAGCAACGCTCAAGAACAAATACAGGACTTCATTTCAGCCACGGCTCCTTGTTGTTCATGTCGAGAAACCCGATGCAAAGGAAAAGGCAGATCGAATCAATTTCACCATGGACGATAAAGCCAGGGATGAAAGCGACTCCGTTGACTCGGGGAACAACTATCTTCTTCGTTTTGAACTGGACCCCGGTAAATATGAAATCCGAGGTATGACAAGCCGTGCCAGCACCTTCCCCATTCATGGATTTTTCTTCACTCCGATCCATTCATCATTGGAGGCCATGAAGCCGGGTGTTTATTATCTCGGCCACGTAAACGCCACGGTGCGGGAACGCCAGGATAATGAATTCAAGGCGGGACCGAGCATTCCTCTCATTGATCAGGCCATCGCCGGTGCTTCCGGCGGAACCTTCGATGTTGAGATCGTTGACCAATGGTCGGCAGACGAAGCAGCGTTCCTCAAGAGATTTCCGGCCCTGGCGGGTGTCAATGTACAAAAGGCAATACTCCCGGCTTTTGATCGCGCCAAGGCGCAACAGTGGTGGGAGGCCAATTGATGCCTTGATGTCATGACCGCGCTGTTTCTACTGATGGGAAGTTGAGACCACCGGGGCTTTGATGTTCCAGCGGCCCCGTTGCATGATATTGGCATTTTTTGTGGTCGCAGGGGCTTTGCCCATGTCACCACCACTACCTGGAAGAAGCCAATGAAGAACATCCTCAGCAAGCTATGCGCGGCCATCTTTGCCTGCCTGGTTCACCACGCCGTACTCGCAGATTCACCGCAGCCTAGCGGTGTTGACAGGGTTTTGGATCTGATTCAGTCGTTGGCTGGCCCTACCGAAGTCCGGCAGCTTACCGATGCCATTACCGCGTCTGAACTGTTGCAGCGAGAGATCAACGATCAGGTCGCCAGCAAGCGCTTACATGGCATCCTGGTGGGGCCTCGCGCCGGCCTGGAGAGCCTGAGGAACCCCAAGATTGATTTGTTCGGCGGCTTCATTCACGAGTCAAGCGTTGTCCTGACCAAGGAATACCTGAAGGAACTCAGGAACACCCGGATATACGATGTCGAATATCCTGATGACATTCTCCCGAACAATACGGTCTTCGTTCTCGCCCACCTTCTGTTCCACACCGGCAACCCGCTGGACCCGAGCCAGTACTCCACCCCCTGGGCTTACTCGGACGCTGCCATGAAGACCGAAGCAGCCGCCTTCATCTACGCGTGGAATACCATGATGCAGGTAGCGGTAAGGACCAATGGCAACAAGCTGCTGTCACCGCAGCAGTTCGGGCAATTGTTGATGAACACTCGCTACCGTTTTGCCCTGATCGGGGGAGCAGGAAAGGAGCTCTTCCTGCCATCCGGATATATCGAGATGAACGAGAAGAGCGTTCAGACGGTGGTCGCCACGCTCAAGGGGGCACGGCACGCCGACCTGGAATAGCTCGCACGACACTCAACCTCCCGCTGCCAACAGGTTCAGTAAACCTGACGTCTCAACTGATCAGTTCGTCTCCATGATTTCATGCCCTGGGCAATTTTCCGAGGCAGTAAGCAATTTCTTTCAGGGAAGACTCAGCAATTGCTGAGCTTTCTCTGCTCTACGGGTCATTACACACTGATGCAGCGCTGATCGCCTGGACAATACGTACGCAAATCCGTACCATCATCCACGTCACCCGCCGGAGAACGACCATGACCACCCTCACTGCCAGCGAGGCTCGCGCCAATCTGTATCGCCTCATCGATCAGGCGGCGGAGTCGCATCAACCGATCCACATCGCCGGCAAGCGGACCAGTGCGGTTCTGCTGGCAGCCGAGGACTGGGCGGCGATTCAGGAGACGCTCTTTCTGCTTTCCGTGCCGGGCATGCGCGAGTCGATCAAGGAAGGGATGGCCGAGCCGCTTGCAGAAAGCAGCGAGGAGCTGGACTGGTGAACTGGCGCGTGGTCTACGCCAGGCACGCACAGAAGGATGCGCAAAAACTGGTGGCGGCCGGCTTGAAGGACAAGGCGAAGGATTTGCTGGCTGTTCTCGCCATCAATCCTTTCCAGAACCCGCCACCGTATGAAAAGCTCGTCGGCGACCTGGCCGGCTGCTACTCTCGCCGCATCAATATCCAGCATCGGCTGGTGTATGAAGTTTTTGTTGAAGAACGAACGGTCCGCGTGCTGCGCATGTGGTCGCATTATGAATAGCCGGTTCACCCCATGAACGACATCCTCTGCACGGCCGACGTCGTTCTCGTGGCGCTCAGAATCCATCGCTAACCGACCGGGCGCCCGACACCAAGAGCTGAGGAGGCCGCTAATCCTGCCGGCGGCGGAACACCCAGGTCTTGTCGTCGGAGGCTTCCGGGGCGAAGGCGTAGCCCTCGCTGTCGAATCCCTGCAGACCTTCTGGATCGCTCAGCCGGTTGAGCACGGCGTAGCGCGTCATCAGGCCGCGCGCCTTCTTGGCAAAGAAGCTGATGATCTTGTACTTGCCGCCCTTCCAGTCCTCGAACACCGGCTGGATCAGCGTTCCCTTGAGCTTGCGCCCGACCGCCGCCTTGAAATACTCCTCGGACGCGAGATTGACCACCACCGGCCGCGGCATCGCGTCGAGTTCGGCGTTGATCGCATCGAGCAGCGTCTCGCCCCAGAAGGCGTAGAGGTCCTTGCCACCGCGGTTGGCGAATTTCGTTCCCATTTCCAGGCGGTAGGGCTGCATCAGGTCGAGCGGCTTGAGGATGCCGTACAGGCCGGAGAGGATGCGCACATGCTGCTGGGCGAAATCGAGGTCGGCAGCCGAGAGGGTTTTCGCCGCCAGGCCGTCGTAGACGTCGCCGTCGAAGGCGAGCACGGCCTGCTTGGCGTTGTCCGGCGTAAACGGCTGCGCCCACTCGGCGTAGCGGTTGAAATTAAGCAGCGCCAGTGGATCGGAGAGATCCATCAGCTTGGCAATGTCGGCCGGCGACAACGCGCGCAACTGGTCGATCAGCGTCTGCGAGCGGTCCAGGAAAGCCGGCTGAGAAAAGCTCGCAACATGCGGCGGCGTCTTGTAATCGAGCGATTTGGCGGGGGAAAGGAAAATCAGCATGACGGGAACCTGTCGGCAGTTTTGTGGTTTAACACGACGCCCGATTTTACCGGCTGTTAAAATCACTCCTTTGCTTTTTTTGGAACACCGATGAAACGTACCCGCTTCGGTTCGCGCGACCGCCTTTCGCGCGACGCGGCAGAACTGCAACGCCTGGCCAACGGCCTTTCCGAATCCGGCGGCAAGCTGGAAGACGCCTATTGGGAAGCGCAACTCGCCGAAGCCGTGGACAGCCTGCTCAAGAACGGCGGCGAAGACGACATCAACATCGCCCTCGACCGACTGTTCGAGGCCAACCCGCGCGCCCACGACGAACTCGCCGACATGGTCGAATCGCGCGCCGAAACCCACCGCCTGGAAATCGACGGTCAAGCCTGGGAAACCATGCTGTTCGCCGCGCCGGTGCTGGCCTGGTCGCGCTTCTCGATTGCCGCCTGCCCGCTGCCGAAGAGTTCGCTGCAGGCGCTGGCCGTGCAACTCGGCGCGCACGTCTTCGGCGCTCAGGCCAAGGTGGCGCTGGCCGACTTCCTGTTCAGCCCCGACCAGTTGCCGCGCAGCTTCTGCGACACCTGGCAACTGACCCGCGAACTCGGCGAAGCCGCGCTGGCCGGCCAGCATCTTGCCGTCGACAGCAGCCACCTGCCGGAAACCAACCGCTTCCTGTCGGATGTCCGCTACCTGATCGGTGCCATCGCCGTACCGCGCGGCAGCGCCTTGTTTCGCTGGAACGAGAAGGACGGCAACCGCGACGACGCCCTGCACAATTGGCTCAAGCAGGGCAGCCCCAGCCTGGAACCGCTGCTCACCGGCTGCGCCTGGCAGCCGCTGCTGCCGGACGCCTACCACGCCGCCTGCCGCAACGCCGACCGCGCCTCGCGCCCGTACTCGGCCAAGGCCTCGATCGCCTTCCTGCAGACCACGCTCGGCCTGATGCCCGACGACATCCGCGCCGTCATCGGCCCCTGCTACGACCGCCGGCTGGAGGAATACCGCGTCGGCCTCGGCCCCAAGGACGGCGAAGCTGTGTATCACGGCATCGTCTGGCCGCTGCTCGGTGGCGACGACGAGAATGCCGACATCGCCAGCGAGATCGAGAGCGCGCTGCGCGAAACCGGGGTCAAGGAAATCCGTTTCCTCGACCACCACTTCCCGATGGAGTTCTGCGACGACTGCGGCGCGCCGATGTTCCCCAACATCGACGGCGAACTGGTGCACGCCGAAATGCCGGAACAGCCG
>DILW01000163.1:0-11982 GCA_002425245.1 Betaproteobacteria bacterium UBA5582
CACGAACGCTCTTCCGATCTGGCGGCGCTTCACTGCCGCATGCCGCCAGCGAAGCGGCAGCGGTGCCGAGCGCGGCCTTGACCAGGAAATCACGTCGTTGCATTCTGTTGTCTCCTCCCGCTGCGTGCAGGATTGCTGTGTGAATGCCTGCATTTTTCCGCAAACCCGGGGAATTTGCGAGCATCCGGCACGAATTCCCGACGGCGATCCAGCCAGCGCTATCGCCAGCCACCGGAAATCCGAACTGAGCCCAGCCTTCGAAGCCTTCCACACCGATGTCGCCAACGCCCCGGACCCGGCAGCGCTGGTGCGCCTCGCCTCAGCCCTCGACGGCCTCTGGCTGCACGATGTAGCGACACCGGCTGACGCCGCCATCGACCATCGCATCAGTGATGCCGCCGACGCCCTGACCCGGCACCTGCTCCGACTGAGCGAGGCCGAACTGGGGCCACCACCGGTGGCCTATGCCTGGATCGCCTACGGCTCCCAGGGGCGGCGCGAACTGGGCCCGGGCTCCGACCAGGACAACGCCCTAGTCCTTGCCGACGGCTACCGCGCAGCGCAGCACGGCGACTACTTCGCCCGGCTTGCCGACAAGGTCTGCAACGCTCTGGCTGCGTGCGGCTTCGTCCTATGCCCGGGCAAGATGATGGCCAGCAACCCGGCCTGGCGGCTGCGAAGCAGCGACTGGGCGAGCCTCTTCCATGGCTGGATAACTGCCAGTGACCGCCACCAGGCCCGCCTGGCCGGCAATTTCTTCGATCTGCGGCTAGTTGCCGGCGAGGCTGGACTGCTGTTACCGCTGTTCGCCACCATCGGCACCGACTGCCCACGCCACGATTCGCTGCTTGCCCACTGGATCGCCAATGCCTGGGCCACACCACCGGCCCTCGGCATCTTCCGCCGCTTTCTGCTCGACGCTGCTGGCAAGCTCGACCTCAAGCACAGCGCCATCATTCCGCTGGTCGAACTAGCCCGAATCCACGCGTTATCAGCAGGCATCGCCGAGCCCACCGGCACCCTGCCCCGCCTGCAGGCGGCAGGCGGGCAACGCTGGCTGAGTGCGGCCGGCAGCCGCGAGCTGGTTGCCGCCTGGCAATTCGTCTGCCGACTGCGCCGGCAGCACCAGCGCCGGGCCTTGCTGCGCGGGCAGACGACGGACAACCTGATCGACCCCGACCAGCTATCGCCCGGCGACCAGGAAAAACTGCGCAACGTGCTGCACCTGCTCACCCTGCATCGCCGCGCCCTGCGCCAGATTTACCCGCACATGCCGGCCTGAGCCGGAGTTCACTCGCCGGCGATGGTCATCCGGTCAATCAGGATGGAACCGGTCTGCTTGCTGCCGCGTACCTGGACATCGTTACCGACGGCGACGATGCCGGCGAACATGTCGCGCAGGTTGCCGGCGATGGTGATTTCCTCGACCGGGTGCACGATTTTCCCGTTCTCGACCCAGTAGCCGGCGGCGCCGCGCGAGTAGTCGCCGGTGACGTAGTTGATGCCGTGGCCGAGCACTTCGGTCAGCAGCAGGCCGCGGTCCATGCGGGCGAGCAGGCCGTTTCGGTCCAGTTGGCCGGGCTCGATGATCAGGTTGTGGCTGCCGCCGGCGTTGGCGGTGGTCTGCAGGCCGAGCTTGCGCGCCGTGTAGGCGGACAGGAAATAGCGCTGGAGGACGCCGTCGACGATCACCTCGCTGTCGCGAGTGGCGACGCCGTCGCTGTCGAAGGCGGCGCTGGCCAGGCCGCAACGCAGATGCGGGCGTTCGCCGATGCGCACGAAGTCGGGCATGATCTGCTTGCCGAGATGGTCGAGCAGGAAGGAAGCCTTGCGGTAGAGGGCACCGCCACTGGCCGCATGGACCAGGCTGCCGAGCAGGCCGGCAGCCAGCGGCGCTTCGAACAGCACCGGGTAGTCGCCGGTGGCGATCTTGCGTCCGCCCAAGCGGGCAACCGCCCGCTCGGCGGCCATGCGGCCGACGCTTTCCGGGTCTTCCAGGCGGGCGGCGTCGCGATGCGTGGTATACCAGTCGTCGCGCTGCATCTGCTCGCGCTCGCCGGCAATCACCGAGGCCGAGATGTAGTGGCGCGAGGTCGGGTAGCCGCCCATGAAGCCCAGGCTGTTGGCTGAAACGAAGTGCGCCTGCTGGGTCGAGATGGTCGCCCCTTCCGAATTGTCGATCAGCGGGCTGCTGTCGAAGGCAGCCTGTTCGCAGCGGCGGGCCAGTTCGATCGACTCTTCGACCGACAAGGCCCACGGATGATACAGATCGAGGTCCGGGCAATCCTTCGCCATCAGCGCCGCCTCGGCCAGGCCGGCACATTCGTCGGCGGCGGTGAAGCGGGCAATGTTCAGCGCCGCCTCGACCGTCTCGCGCAGGGCCTGCGCGGAGAAATCCGAGGTGCTGGCGTAGCCCTTGCGCTGCCCGGCATAGACGGTGATGCCGATGCCCTTGTCACGGTTGTATTCGATGGTTTCGACCTCGTCGCAACGAACCGTCACCGACTGGCCGAAACCTTCGGACACATCGACTTCGCAGGCCGTCGCCCCCTTGCTGCGGGCGTGCTTCAGGACATCTTCCGCCAGTTGCTGAAGCACGGGGAATGCATGGGAAAAAGCGGCGGTCTCGGGCATGGCGGCGGGGTCGATTGGGGGAAAAGTCGCTATCATAGCAGCCCGCCTTTGCCGTACCGGATTACCCCATGCAAGAAGAAGACTTCTCCGAAGACCACGAGCGCCCCTCGAAAAC
Source organism: Betaproteobacteria bacterium UBA5582 (assembly GCA_002425245.1). GTDB lineage: Bacteria > Pseudomonadota > Gammaproteobacteria > Burkholderiales > Rhodocyclaceae > Azonexus. Next base: position 2,750 of record DILW01000163.1, read on the forward strand.
CAAGCGCAAGGAGGCGATGCACGAGTTGCGCGATCTCGGCGCGGAGCTGGTCGAGTTATCGGTCGGCCAGTTGAAGCGCATCGAATTGCCGGAAAACCTGATGACCGCGGTACGCGATTGCCAGAAGATCACTGCCCACGGCGCCCGCCGCCGACAGATGCAATACATCGGCAAGCTGATGCGCGGCGTGGACGACGCACCGATCCGCGCCGGCCTTGCCCTGCTGCGCGGCGAATCGGCGGCGGAAGTGGCCCGCCTCCACCGTCTGGAGCGTTTCCGCGTGCGCCTGATGGAAGACGAAAGCACCCTGACCGAAATCGCCAACCAGTGGCCGGAGGTGGATATCCAGCACCTGCGGCAACTGCGTCGCAATGCCCTCAAGGAACAGGAAAACAACAAGCCGCCGAAGAGTTTCCGGGCCATCTTCCAGATCCTCAAGGAACTCGACGGTGCCCCCGCCACCACGGAGCCCGAAGATGACGACGAATGAGCCATTGCGCGTCGGCCTGGTCTCGATCAGCGACCGTGCCTCGACCGGCGTTTACGAAGACAAGGGGATTCCCGCCCTGGAAGCATGGCTGGGCAGCGCCCTGACCACGCCCTGGCAGGCGGACAAACGCCTGATCGCCGACGACCGCGCCGGCATCGAACAGACCCTGATCGACCTGGTCGACCGCTGCCACTGCCACCTGGTGCTGACCACCGGCGGTACCGGCCCGGCGCCGCGCGACCTCACTCCGGAAGCCACGCTGGCGGTTGCCGACAAGGAAATGCCGGGCTTTGGCGAGGAGATGCGCCGGATCAGCCTGAACTTCGTTCCCACCGCGATCCTGTCGCGGCAAGTGGCGGTGATCCGCAAGCAGGCGCTGATCATCAACCTGCCGGGCCAGCCCAAGTCGATCCGTGAAACCCTCGAAGGCGTCCGCCAGCCCGACGGCACGGTCAGCCATGTCGGCATCTTCGCCGCCGTGCCTTACTGCATCGACCTGATCGGCGGCCCCTGGATCGAGACCAACCCCGACGTGATCAAGGCATTCCGCCCGAAAACGGCGGTTCGCCCGGCCTAGCCGGGGACGATGCGATAGCGTGCCAGCTCGTAGTCGCTGGTGTGCTCGATGACCAGCAAAGGTTCAAGCACGACCGGCCGGCCAGCCTGCACGCAGGTGTAGGCTTCGCGCGAGTCGAAGGTATAGGGCGGCAGGACCACCCGCAGCTCGCCGGGCGGATTACCTTCGTGCAGGAGCAGGGCGGGCATGCCGGCAACCTCGGCCAGACTTGAGGCCATTTTCTGCTGCAACTCGACCGATTCGACCTGTCGCGCGAGGGTTTCGATGCCGACCCGCACTACGGCCGCTGATTCCTGCTGATAACGGCGCACGCAACCTAGCAGCCAGTTGTCACCGCCTTCCGGCTGCATCGCCAGCAGCGTTCCTATCCGCAACCACTCGCCAGGCAGACTGTCGAAGCGGGCGCCGAAGCCGCCGCGACTGACGTTCTCGACCACCCAGCTTTCCGCTTCCAGCCCGCGTGGGCGCTGGCCGAACGCGCCGGAGAAGGCAACGTAGGCATTGACCAGGCCGTTGAGCACCGACATCCGGTGCTTCACCCGATGCCGATCATAACGGCGCTGCGGCGGAATTGGCGCCAAGTAGGCACACAAGTGCTGCAGTACGGGAATCAGCGTTTTGCCGGGATATTGCGCCCCGAGCATGATGTCCTCGGGCAGGTCGCCGCCGCGCTCAAGCAGGGCGAGCAGGCCCTGCAGCTCGCCGTGAGCCTCACCCGGTCGGAAGAAACGCTGGGTCGGCGTCGCCAGCGCCGGCATCCGCGCCAGCCGCTGGGGCGGCTGGGCTTGCGCCAGATCGACCCAATAGACGCAATCGTGCTCAGCCAGCACGGGAAAATCGAAACGGTTCAGAAAGTGGGCGATGAAACGCCCGGCCAGTTCAATTTCCAGCGGCAGCAAGCTGTCCGGTGAGGCGGCCTGGAACACCATCGCCTTGCGATACTCGGCTTGCACCGAGGTGCCACCGTGGATGCCGCAGGGATTGATCAACCGGGTCGCCAGACCGTGTTCTTCGGCGAACAGCACGACGCGCCCCATTCGCTGCCAGAGTTCGCCAGGCGTTGGGCCATAACGGAACTGCTCCCACTTGAGCAATTCGCGCAGTGCGGCAAGCAGGCGCGTACACAGGGCGGGCAACACATGCTTGAGCAACTCCGGCGTCGGCCCGCTCGCCAGCAGGGCGTCAAATGCCTGTTCATACGCGCGGGCGAGCAGATTCCAGAAACCACCGTTGATGCCCCACAGACGCTTTTCCTCGGCCTTCGCCAGGCGGCCGCTCTGCAGGTATTCGCGCGACAGCCGCCGCAGGTGCGGCGAAGCCGCGTCCTCCAGCTGGCGCAAGGCCTCGAAGCGCCGTTCGTGAGGAAAGTCCTCGGCCGCCAGCAACGACTCCAGCCAGCCACCGATCTCGTCCATGGCCTTGAAGGCATTATCCCTGGGCAGTTCGCTGATGATCTGCTGCAACTCACGGGCTTCGGCCAGTGGGTGGCCCTGCTGCCGGTCGAACAAAGCACCCAGATTTCCAATCTTGTTCAGCAATTCGCGCCCCCCTTGCCCATGTCAGCCTCATTCTAATCCAATCGACATCGGGAATGCGCACGCCACCATGGGTTAGAATACCGGAGTCCCGACCCCGACCACACCCGCGATGCAGCAATACCTCGACCTGATGCGCCATGTCCTGGAGCACGGCCACGACAAGTCCGACCGCACCGGCACCGGCACCCGCTCGGTGTTCGGCTGGCAGATGCGTTTCGACCTGGCGGCCGGCTTCCCCGCCCTGACGACGAAGAAGCTGCACCTGAAGTCGATCATCCATGAACTGCTGTGGTTCCTGCAGGGCGATACCAACATCGCCTACCTCAAGGAAAACGGTGTCCGTATCTGGGACGAATGGGCCGACGAAAACGGCGACCTCGGCCCGGTTTACGGCAAGCAATGGCGCCGCTGGGAGACGCCGGACGGTCGCCTGGTCGACCAGATCGCGCAACTGGTGCACAGCCTCAAGCACAACCCCGATTCCCGCCGCCACATCGTTTCCGCCTGGAACCCCGGCGACGTCGACAGCATGGCCCTGCCGCCCTGCCACTGCCTGTTCCAGTTCTACGTCGCCGACGGCCGGCTGTCCTGCCAGCTCTACCAGCGCAGCGCCGACATCTTCCTCGGCGTGCCCTTCAACATCGCTTCCTACGCCCTGCTGACGATGATGCTGGCGCAGGTCTGCGGTTACCGTCCGGGCGACTTCGTCCATACCTTCGGCGACGCTCACCTCTACAGCAACCATTTCGACCAGGCCCGGCTGCAGCTGTCACGCGCCCCCCGTCCCTTGCCGACGCTGTGGATCAACCCTGAAGTGCAGGACATCTTCGCCTTCAGGTTCGAGGATTTCCGTCTCGACGGCTACGATCCGCACCCGCACATCGCCGCCCCGGTGGCCGTCTGAACCATGGGACGACTGACCGACACCGCCGCCTGGCAAGCGCTGGCCGGACACGCCCGGGAGATCTCGCCGCGCCACCTGCGCGAGCTGTTCGCTGCCGACCCGCAGCGTTTCGAGCATCTGTCGCTGACCCACGACCGCCTGCTGCTCGATTTTTCCAAGCAGCGCATCGACCGGACCACGCTGGCACTGCTGCGCGATCTGGCGCAAAGCTGCAACTGGCAGGACTGGGTACACCGGATGCGCGACGGCGAGCCGATCAACCATACCGAAGGCCGGGCCGTCGGCCATTGCCGGCTGCGCGCCGGCGCGGCCGCCCCGGCCGAAGTGCGCAGCGTGCTCCAGCGCATGGAAGATTTCTGCGAACAGATCCACAACGGCAACTGGCGCGGCTTTTCCGGTGAGCGCATCACCGACGTGGTCAACCTCGGCATCGGCGGTTCCGACCTCGGCCCGCGGATGGCAGCACAGGCGCTGGCGGCACACCGCCTGCCCGACCTGCGCGTGCATTTCGTTGCCAATCTGGACAGCGCCGACCTGGCCAGCGAGCTGGTCCGCCTGAATCCACGCACGACGCTGTTCGTCGTCGCCAGCAAGACCTTCACCACCCTGGAAACGCTGACCAACGCCCGCACCGCGCGCGACTGGCTGCTCCACGCCGCCGGCGACGACAGTGCGGTCGCCCGTCACTTCGTCGCCGCCTCGACCAATCTGGAAGCGACCGCCGCCTTCGGCATCGCCCCGGAAAACGTCTTCCCGTTTGCCGACTGGGTTGGCGGCCGTTTTTCCTTGTGGTCGTCGATCGGCCTGCCAATTGCCCTGGCGGTAGGGTTCCGCAACTTTTCCCAGTTGCTGGCCGGGGCCCACGATGTCGACGAGCACTTCTTCTCGGCGCCGGCCGAACAAAACCTGCCGCTGACCCTGGCCCTCCTCGGCCTGTGGAACAGCAATTTCCTCGCCGCCCACAGCCAGGGCATCTTTCCCTACAGCCACTCGCTGCGCCTGCTGCCCAAGCACCTGCAACAACTGGAAATGGAAAGCAACGGCAAGCGCGTGGACCGCGACGGCCAGTTCGTCGATTACACGACCAACCCGGTGCTCTGGGGCGAACCCGGCACCAACGGCCAGCATTCCTTCTTCCAGTTGCTGCACCAGGGCAGCGCGCTGGTCGCCTGCGATTTCATCGCCCTCGGCCGTTCCGATTTTCCGCTCCCCGGCCACCACAGCAACCTGCTCGCCAACTGCCTGGCCCAGTCGTCGGCCCTGGCCTTCGGCCAGACGGCGGACGAAGCGCGCGCCGCCGGCATCGACGAAGCCCTGGTCCCCTACCGCACCTTCCCCGGCAACCAGCCGTCGACCACCATCGTTCTGCCCGAACTGAGCCCGTTCACGCTCGGCCAGTTGATCGCCCTCTACGAGCACAAGGTGTTCTGCCTGGGCGTGCTGTGGCGGCTCAATTCCTTCGACCAGTGGGGCGTCGAACTGGGCAAGCAACTGGCCAGCCGGCTGGCGCCCTGCCTGCGCGGCGAGCACCCGGACGATACGCTCGATGCGTCAACCCGCGGGCTCATTTCCCACCTGCGCCAGTTCCGGAGCTGAGCATGCCTGAAATCATCCTGATCGCCGCCGTCGCCGCCAACCGCGCCATCGGCCGGGACAACCAGCTACTGTGGAGCATCCCGGAGGACATGGCGCACTTCAAGGCACTCACCGCCGGCCATGCGGTGCTGATGGGACGCAAGACCTGGGAATCGCTGCCCGAGCGCTTCCGCCCCCTGCCCGGCCGGCGCAACATCGTGATCAGCCGGCAAGCAGACTACAGCGCGCCGGGTGCCGAACTGGCCCACACGCTGGCCGACGGCATCGCCCGGGCGGCGGACGCGGAGAAGCTGTTCGTCATTGGCGGCGCGCAGATCTACGAACAGGCGATGGCCTTGGCCGACCGCCTGGAAATCACCGAAGTCGCGCTCAACCCGGAAGCCGATGCCTGGTTTCCGGCAATCGGCGACGAATGGCAGATCGCCGATAGAAAAACCCCGCCTGCCAGCGGCAGCACGGGGTTCGCTTTCGTCAGCTACCGGCGCCGCTGATCAGCGCACGCAGTCGACGTAGTACTCGCCGTCCTCGCGCTTGACCAGGCCGTGGATGTCGGTCTCGAAGCCGGGGAAGCGGGCGTTGAAGTCGCGCGCGAACTTCAGGTAGCGGACGATCGTGGCGTTGAAGCGCTCGCCCGGGATCAGTAGCGGGATGCCCGGCGGATAGGGGGTCAGCAGCACCGAGGTGATGCGGTCTTCGAGCTCGTCGAGGCGAACGCGCTCGATCTCGCGGTGCGCCATGCGCGCCCAGGCGTCGGCCGGACGCATCGCCGGCACCATGTCCGAGAGGTACATCTCGGTGGTCAGGCGGGCCACGTCGTTTTCCTTGTACACCGCGTGGATCTGCTTGCACAGGTCCTTCAGGCCGATCCGCTCGTAGCGCGTGTGCTTCTGCACGAACTCGGGCAGCACCTTCCACAACGGCTGGTTCTTGTCGTAATCGTCCTTGAACTGCTGCAGCGCGGTGACCAGCGTGTTCCAGCGGCCCTTGGTGATGCCGATGGTAAACATGATGAAGAAGCTGTAGAGACCGCACTTCTCGACGATGACGCCGTGCTCGGCGAGGTACTTGGTGACGATCGCCGCCGGAATGCCGCGCTCGCCGAAGTCGCCGTCGACGTCGAGGCCCGGGGTGATGATCGTCGCCTTGATCGGGTCGAGCATGTTGAAGCCTTCGGCGAGCTGGCCGAAGCCGTGCCAGCGGTGGCCAGGCTTCAACATCCAGGCGTCGCGCTCCTCGATGCCTTCCTCGGACAGATCGTCCGGGCCCCAGACCTTGAACCACCAGCCGGTGCCCCATTCCTCGTCAACCTTGCGCATGGCGCGGCGGAAGTCGAGCGCCTCGGCGATCGACTCCTCGACCAGCGCGGTACCGCCCGGCGCTTCCATCATTGCCGCGGCGACGTCGCAGGAAGCGATGATCGAGTACTGCGGCGAGGTCGAGGTGTGCATCAGATAGGCCTCGTTGAAGGCATCGCGGTCAAGCTGGCGTTCCTCGCAGTCCTGGACCAGGATCTGCGACGCCTGGCTCAAACCGGCGAGCAGCTTGTGCGTCGACTGCGTGGCGAAGATCATCGATTCCTTGCAACGCTGGCGATCGGCGCCGATGGCGTGATAGTCGCCGTAGAAATCGTGGAAGGCGGCGTGCGGCAGCCAGGCTTCGTCGAAATGCAGGGTGTCGATGCGGCCGTCGAGCATCTCCTTGATGTCCTCGACGTTGTAGAGCACGCCGTCGTAGGTCGACTGGGTGATCGTCAGCACGCGCGGCTTGGCCGTCTTGTCTTCGATGAAGGGATTGGCATCAATCTTCTTCTGGATGTTTTCCCAGGCGAATTCGCTCTTCGGGATCGGCCCGATGATGCCGAAGTTGTTGCGCGTCGGCATCAGGAACACCGGAATGGCGCCGGTCATGATGATCGAGTGCAGGATCGACTTGTGGCAGTTGCGGTCGACGACGACGATGTCGCCCGGCGCCACGGTCGAGTTCCAGACGATCTTGTTCGAGGTCGAGGTACCGTTGGTGACGAAGTAGAGGTGGTCGCAGTTGAAGATGCGCGCGGCGTTGCGCTCGGAGGCGGCAACCGGACCGGTGTGATCGAGCAGCTGGCCGAGCTCTTCCACGGCGTTGCACACATCGGCGCGCAGCATGTTCTCGCCGAAGAACTGGTGGAACATCTGACCGACCGGCGACTTCAGGAAGGCGACGCCGCCCGAGTGGCCGGGGCAGTGCCAGGAATAGGAACCGTCGGCGGCGTAGTGCGTCAGCGCGCGGAAGAAGGGCGGCGGCAGGCTGTCGAGGTAGGCGTTGGCTTCGCGCTTGATGTTGCGGGCGATGAACTCAGGCGTGTCCTCGTGCATGTGGATGAAGCCGTGCAGCTCGCGCAGGATGTCGTTCGGGATGTGGCGGCTGGTACGCGTCTCGCCGTGCAGGAAGATCGGGATCTCGGCATTCTTGTGGCGGATTTCGCCGACGAAGGCGCGCAGCTCAGCGAGCGTTTCCTCGGGTTCGAGCGCCAGTTCCTCGTCGTCGATCGACAGGATGAAGGCCGACGCCCGGCTCTGCTGCTGGGCGAACGAAGTCAGATCGCCGTAGCTGGTGACGCCCAGCACTTCCAGCCCCTCGCTCTGCAAGGCGTCGGCCAGCGCGCGGATACCCAGCCCGGAGGCGTTTTCGGAACGGAAGTCTTCATCGATGATGATGACCGGAAAGTGGAAGCGCATGGTGTATCCCCAAAAGCGGCGACCCGCCGCAGCGGGTCGGAGAATAAACGGTTTACGTTACGGAATGCGGTCAGATCTTGGGCAGGGTGACGCCTTCCTGCCCCTGGTACTTGCCGCCGCGGTCCTTGTACGAGGTCTCGCAGATTTCGTCGGACTCGAAGAACAGCACCTGGGCGCAGCCCTCGCCGGCGTAGATCTTGGCCGGCAGCGGCGTCGTGTTCGAGAATTCGAGCGTGACGTGACCTTCCCATTCCGGCTCGAAGGGCGTCACGTTGACGATGATGCCGCAACGCGCATAGGTCGATTTGCCGAGGCAGACGGTGAGCACCGAACGCGGGATGCGGAAGTACTCCATGGTGCGCGCCAGCGCGAAGGAATTCGGCGGGATGATGCAGACGTCGGATTCGATCTCGACAAAGGACTTCGGGTCGAAGTTCTTGGGATCGACGACGGTCGAATTGATGTTGGTGAACACCTTGAATTCGCGCGCGCAACGGATGTCGTAGCCGTAGCTCGAGGTGCCGTAGGAGACGATCTTCTGGCCGTTGACCTCGCGCACCAGTTCCGGCGCGAACGGCTCGATCATGCCGTGTTCCTGCGCCATGCGGCGTATCCACTTGTCCGATTTGATGGCCATTTTTTCCTGCTGCAATCGACAAAAATAAAGGCGGGATTCTACCCGCCTTTACCGTGCAGGATGTCGACAAAATCAGGTGTTCTGCACGACGATGTTGGGGAATTTCGACGACATGTCCTTGGCCTTTTCCGCCACCTTGACCGCCACTCGGCGAGCGATGGCGCGGTAGATTTCGGCGGCCTTCGAATCCGGCGCGCCGACCACCGTCGGCTGGCCACCGTCCGCCATCTGGCGGATGCTCATTTCCAGCGGCAGGCTGCCCAGGAACTCGACATCGTAGTCCTTGCACATCTGCTCACCGCCGCCTTCGCCAAAGATGTGCTCGGCGTGGCCACAGTTCGAGCAGACATGCACGCTCATGTTCTCGACGATGCCGAGGATGGGGATGTTCACCTTCTCGAACATCTTCAGACCCTTGCGCGCGTCGATCAGGGCGATGTCCTGCGGCGTGGTAACGATCACCGCGCCGGTCACCGGTACCTTCTGCGCCAGCGACAACTGGGTGTCGCCGGTACCCGGCGGCATGTCGACGATCAGGTAATCGACTTCGCGCCACTTGGTCTGATTGAGGAGCTGATCGAGCGCCTGGCTGACCATCGGGCCGCGCCAGACCATCGGCGTCTCGACGTCGATCATGAAACCGATCGACATTGCCTGCACGCCGTAGGCTTCCAGCGGCTCCATGTTCTGACCGTCGGGCGACTCCGGCTGACGGCCGGCCAGGCCGAGCATCTGCGGTTGCGACGGGCCGTAGATGTCGGCGTCGAGCAGGCC
>DILW01000163.1:12193-21542 GCA_002425245.1 Betaproteobacteria bacterium UBA5582
GGGCCGTAGATGTCGGCGTCGAGCAGGCCGACCCGGGCCCCTTCCTGGGCCAGCGCCAGCGCCAGGTTGACCGCGGTCGTGCTCTTGCCGACGCCGCCCTTTCCGGATGCGACGGCGATGATGTTCTTGACCCCGGGCAGCAGCTTGACGCCCATTTGCACGGCGTGGGCGACGATCTTGCTGGAGACGCCCACGGAAACATTGCCAATCCCGGGCAGCGCCTTGAGCGCCGCGATCACCTGTTGGCGGACGGCGTCGAAGCGGGTGGCGGCCGGATAGCCGAGTTCGATGTCCAGGCTGACGTCGGCACCGGCAATACGGATGTTGCGAACTGCCTTGCCGGCGACGTAACTCTTGCCGGTGTTGGGATCAATGGTAACGGACAGAACTTGCTTGATCTGCTCTTCGGTAAGACTCATGACGGCTCCGGTTTGGCAATTGACGGGAGAATACCCGACTGAATTTGTACAGTATAGCGCAAACCGGCCACCGCCGTGTCAGCTGGAGACGTTGTCCAGTCGGTAACCCTGACCATAGACCGAGGTCAGCATCAGACCGCTCTCACCGGCCAGCCCCAGCTTCTTGCGCAGGCGGCTGGCGTGGGTATCGACCGTACGGGTATCGACCTCGGAATCGCGCGCCCAGACAGTACTGAGCAATTCCTCGCGGGCCAGCACGCGGCCCACGTTGCGCAGCAGGACCACCGCCAGATCGAATTCGCGCTGGGTCAGGTCAACATCCTGACCGGCCAGGCGAATCCGCCGCCCGTTGAAGTCGAGTTCGATGTTGCCGTAGCGAGTCACCTCCTGCGTCCGCGGGCGGCGACGGCGCAACAGGGCGTCGACCCGGGCCAGGAACTCCATGTAACGTACCGGCTTGGGAACAAAGTCGTCAGCCCCCAGGCGCAGGATGTCGGAGGCAAACTCCTCCTCGGTGCGCGAGGTGCAGACAACTACCGGCACATCCCAGCCACACTGCTCACGAATCTTGCCGACCAGGACGTCACCACCGAAATCGGGCAAAACCCAATCAACGACATAAAAATCAAACTTGCGCACGGCCAGCGCGTCCAGGAAGGATTTCCCGTCAGCAAACACTTCGACCTGGTAACCCTCGCTTTTCAGCAGGGCCTTGAGCACCTCGGCCTGGCTACGACTGTCCTCGATAACGGCGAAATTCATGAGTTCTCCTCCAGAGCGGAATTCTGCCCAGCAAACTTGCCGATATCAACCGATAAACGACTGATTTTACTCAAGGCTGACAAAACCGTACTTTTCCCCACAATTGGCCCGGCGGCCGAATTTGCGGCTGACCGCGGTAGAATCGCGCTTTTGCCCAACGAAGCCCGCCCATGTCGCGCAAGATCCTCGTCACCTCTGCCCTGCCATATGCCAACGGCGCCATTCACCTCGGCCATCTGGTCGAATACATCCAGACCGACATCTGGGTGCGCTTCCAGAAGATGTCCGGCAACGAATGCTGGTACGTCTGCGCCGACGACACGCACGGCACGCCGATCATGCTCCGTGCCGAAAAGGAAGGGATCACGCCGGAACAATTGATCGCCCGCGTGCATGGCGAGCATTCGCGCGACTTCGCCGGCTTCCTGGTCGGATTCGATAATTATTACAGCACACACTCGCCGGAAACGCGCGACTGCGCCAACGACATCTACGGCAAGCTAAAGGCCGCCGGCCTGATCGAGGTGCGCTCGATCGAACAATACTACGACCCGGTCAAGCAGATGTTCCTGCCCGACCGCTTCATCAAGGGCGAATGCCCGAAGTGCCACGCCAAGGACCAGTACGGCGACAACTGCGAAGTCTGCGGCGCCGCCTACGCGCCGACCGACCTGATCGAGCCGTTCTCGGCCGTCTCCGGCGCCAAGCCGGAACTGCGCCACTCCGACCACTACTTCTTCAAGCTCTCCGACCCGCGCTGCGAGGCCTTCCTGCGCGAGTACACGAGCAGCGGCGTGCTCCAGGCCGAAGCCGCCAACAAGATGCAGGAATGGCTGGGCGCCCCCGGCGACAACAAGCTGTCCGACTGGGACATCTCGCGCGACGCGCCCTACTTCGGCTTCGAGATTCCCGACGCGCCGGGCAAGTACTTCTATGTCTGGCTCGACGCGCCGATCGGCTACATGGGTTCATTCCGCAACCTGTGCGCGCAGAAGGGCCTCGATTTCGACGAGTTCTTCAGGAAGGATTCGTCGACCGAGCTCTACCACTTCATCGGCAAGGACATCCTCTACTTCCACGCGCTGTTCTGGCCGGCCGAACTGCAGCACGCCGGCTACCGCACGCCGACCAAAATCTTCGCGCACGGTTTCCTCACCGTCGACGGCGCCAAGATGTCGAAATCGCGCGGCACCTTCATTACCGCCGAGAGCTTCCTCAACAGCGGCATGAACCCGGAATGGCTGCGCTACTACTTCGCCGCCAAGCTGTCGAACACGATGGAAGACATCGACCTCAGCTTCGACGACTTCGTCGCCCGCGTCAATTCGGACCTGGTCGGCAAGTACGTCAACATCGCCAGCCGCGCCGCCGGCTTCATCGCCAAGCGCTTCAACGGCCAACTGGCGCCGGCCGACGACAGCCTGCCGGCGATCCGCGCCATTCGCGACGCAGCACCGCGCATTGCCGAACTGTTCGAAGCACGCGAGTTCAGCAAGGCGATCCGCGAGATCATGGCCCTGACCGACGGCGCCAACCAGTACGTGGACAGCGTCAAGCCCTGGGAGCTGGCCAAGCAGGAAGGCAAGGACAGCGAACTGCACGCCGCCTGCTCGAACGCGCTCAACCTGTTCCGCCTGCTCACCGTGCTCCTGAAGCCGGTGCTGCCGGCCACCGCCGCCAAGGTCGAAGCCTTCATGAACCTGGCGCCGCTGACCTGGGCCGACGCCGGCACGCTGCTCGCCGGCGGCCACGCGATCAACGCCTACAGCCACCTGATGACTCGCGTCGACGGCAAGCAGATCGAGGCGCTGATCGAAGCCAACAAGCAGTCGCTGGCCCCGGCCACCGCCGAAGCGCCGGCCAAGCCCGCCGCCAAGGCAGCCGAAAAGAAGGAAGCCCCGGCCAGCACCGACGGCCTGTGCAGCATCGACGACTTCATGAAGGTCGACCTGCGCATCGCCAAGATCGTCAATGCCGAGCACGTCGACGGCGCCGACAAGCTGGTGCGCCTGACCCTGGACATTGGCGAAGAAAACACACGCAACGTCTTCGCCGGCATCAAGGCCGCCTACGACCCGGCGCAACTGGTCGGCCGGCTGACCGTGATGGTCGCCAACCTGGCGCCGCGCAAGATGAAGTTCGGCCTCTCCGAAGGCATGGTGCTCGCCGCTTCCGACCTCGACGGCAAGACGCCGGGGCTCTACCTGCTGTCGCCCGACAGCGGCGCCCAGCCCGGCATGCGGGTCAAGTAAGACGATTTGGCGGGGCATCCCGGCGCCCCGCCAAATCTGTTGCACCGCAACAATCAGCGCCGATACTTAAAGCTTCACTTTAAGTTTGCCGGGCAATCCCCACCCTTCTATGAGGGTTTTCATTCTATCCACAAAAGCTGTGGATAAGTCTGTGAATGAATCGCTGAACAAATCGCTAAAGCACCGTCGCACAAGGATTTTTCCTGCCCTGCGCAAAACTTGCGCAATACTTTAAGCCATTGATTTCAAAGGAATCACTCGGCAACACCAGGAATCTGACAAATTCAACAGCGCTCAGCGCCCCCGGTGCGCAATATGCCAAATGACTGTGCATAACTCACCATCACCGCCACCGCTTGTCAAGCCGGAAACCTGACTTTTTTCGCGCACACCGTCGACCGCCACCAGGCCGCCACGCAACGATCAGTCGGCCCGTCTTCCCGGGCGCAGCCAGTCCGGCAATTCGCGCTCGCCGGCATTGTCGATGATGTACTGACGGATCAAGCGGCGCACGACCTGCGACGGCGTCAGATCCTGGGCAGCGCAGATTTCCTCGAAGACCGCCTTCTTTCTCGGGTCGATCAACAGGGTCAGGCGGGCTGTGCGTTTCTCCATGTTTCTTCTCTTCTGGTATTCCTTCGTCGTTATATTAACATATGATTAACATTGACGATTAATAGCATACTCATATAATTCAGCGCTTCCTCCCCTGAGCGCGCGCCATGAAGATCGCCTTCCGCCCCAAGCTGCTGGACTGCCTGCCGAGTTATGACCGGGTCCAGTTCGGCAAGGATCTCGGCGCCGGGATCACCGTCGGCGTGCTGGCGCTGCCGCTGGCGATGGCCTTCGCCATCGCCTCCGGGGTATCGCCAACCGCCGGCATCTGGACCGCCATCGTCGCCGGCCTGATCATTTCGCTGCTCGGCGGTTCGCGGGTGCAGATCGGCGGCCCGACCGGCGCCTTCATCCCCATCGTCTATGGCATCGTCGCCGCCCACGGCTTCGCCAACCTGCTCGGCGCCACCATGCTCGCCGGCCTCATGCTGCTGGCCATGGGCCTGACGCGCATGGGCCAGCTCATCCGCTTCATCCCGGTGACCGTCGTCATCGGCTTCACCAACGGCATCGCCGTCGTCATCTTTCTCGCCCAGATCAAGGATTTCTTCGGCCTCACCATCGCCAGCCTGCCGGCCGAGTTCTTCGCCCGGATCAAGGTGCTGGCGGCGCACGCGCATACCGTCGACCTGCCGACACTGGCGCTGTCGGTCGCCTGCTTCATCTTCCTGCTCTCCTACAACCGGCTGGCGCAACGGCTGGCGCTGCTGCGCCGGGCGCCCGGTCCGCTCGCCGTGCTGGTGGTCGGCACCATCGCCGCCTGGGCGCTCGACCTGCCGGTGGAAACCATCGGCAGCCGCTTCAACGGCATTCCGCAGGAACTGCCGGCCTTCGGCTTCCCCGCGGTGTCGATCCACGACTTCGGCAAGCTGATCTCGCCGGCGATCACCATCGCCCTGCTCGGCGCCATCGAGTCGCTGCTCTCGGCGCGCGTTGCCGACGGCCAGATCGACGACCGCCACGACCCCAACCAGGAACTCGTCGCCCAGGGCCTGGCCAACATCGTCGCCCCGCTCTGCGGCGGCTTCGCGGCGACCGGCGCCATCGCCCGCACCTCGACCAACGTCAAGTCCGGCGGGCGCACGCCGATCGCCGGCATCGTCCACGCCCTGACCCTGCTCGCCGTCGTCCTGGTCGCCGCGCCGTTTGCCGCCTACGTACCGCTGGCGACGCTGTCGGCGATCGTCATGGTGGTCGCCATCAACATGGGCGAATGGCACGAGTTCAAGGAACTGCACCGTTATTCCTGGAACTACCGCCTGATCCTGGTCAGCGTCTTCCTGGTCACCGTGCTCTTCGACCTGACCATCGCCGTCGAACTCGGCATGGTCCTGGCCAGCCTGTTCTTCATCTACCGCATGTCCGAACTGACCCGCATCGAGCGCCTGCCGCTCGACGAGGAAGCGCAGGAACCGCACCTGCTCTACCCCGACGGCACGCTGCGCGTCGCCGCCTGGCAGTTGTACGGTTCGTTGTTCTTCGGCGCGGTGAACAAGCTTGAAGAACTGCTCGACCCGCGCGCCGGCCACCCCGAGGTCGTCATCCTCGACACCAGCCGCCTGGTCCAGCTCGACACCACCGGCCTCGAAGGCCTGGAAAACCTGCGCGACAAGCTGGCCAAGCGCGGCTGCACGCTGCTCCTCTGCGGCCTCAATTCGCAACCCGGCTCGCTGCTCTACCGCGCCGGTTTCATCGACGCCGTCGGCGACGACAACGTCTGTCCCGACCTCCCGCACGCCATCGCGCGCGCCCACCGCCTGCTGCCCAACCTGATGGGCGGCCTCCAGGAAGATTACTGAACCATGAGCGCCCTGCCCAACTGCCCGCAATGCAACTCCGCCTTCACCTACGAGGACGGCCCGCTCTACATCTGCCCCGAATGCGCCCATGAGTGGCCGAAGGACGCCCCAGCGGCGGTGGCCGAGGAAATCAAGGTCTGGCGCGACGCCAACGGCAACGAACTCAAGGACGGCGACAGCGTCACCGTGATCAAGGACCTGAAGATCAAGGGCTCGTCGTCGGTGGTCAAGGTCGGCACCAAGGTCAAGAACATCCGCCTGATCGACGGCGACCACGACATCGACTGCAAGATCGACGGCATCGGCGCCATGCAGCTGAAATCGGAGTTCGTCAAGAAGGCCTGAGCGGCTTGCCCGGGCTGAAGTAGAGACACGGCTGCCCGGACGACTCGATGACGTCGCGCATCGGCTCGCGCGCGCTCTTGAAGCCCAGTTCGCGGCAGCCGTAGGGCATCCTCGGATCGAAAGTGATGTAGTAATGCCGGCAATTGCGGCAGCGCGGCGGCGAACCGGGGACTTGCTTCATGCGCTCAGTGCTGCCGCCCAGGCCTCGGCCGCCGGCCGGACGATGTCGAGCCAGGGCGAGGGATAGACGCCGATGCCGACGATCATGACGATGAGCGCGACCAGCACCAGCCATTCGCGGCGGTCTAGATCGGCCGCGCCGAGCACGGCCGGGTGGCTGGCCGGACCGTAGAAAGCCTTGCGGTAGAGGGCCAGGAAGGCAGCGGCGGCAATCGCCAGCCCGAACAGCGCAGCCATCCCGGCCCCGGTGTAACGGTCGAGCGCCGCCAGGATGAGCAGGAACTCGGCCGGGAAGCTGCTGGTCCCCGGCATGCCGACCCCGGCCAGGCCGCAGATCAGCACCCCGGCGGCGAGCAGCGGCATGCTTTGCGCGACCCCGCCCAGGCTGCGCACATCGGTCGAGCCGGTGCGCTGGCGCAGACATTCGAGCAGCAGCATGGCGCCGCCGGCAGCAACCGAGAAGCTGAGCAAGAGCGAAATCGCCCCGTGTACGCCCTGTGCTGACAAGGTGGACAGCCCGAGCGTCGCCAGCCCGACGTGGCAGATGCTGGCGTAGGCCAGCCCGACGCGCAGGTTGCCATGCGCCAGAATGCCGACGGCGCCGTAAAGCAGCGTCACCGTGCCCAGGCCGGCGAGCAGCCAGTGCCATTCCTGGGCGGCGTCTGGCGCCAGCGGCACGGCCAGGCGGATCAGGGCAAAGGCGCCGACCTTGAGCCCGAGCAGCACTGCCGTCAGCGTCCCCGGCGCCGCCAGCGCGAACTGCGGCAGCCAGGTATGCAGGGGCACCAGCGGCACCTTCAGGGCGAAGGCGAACAGCATCAAGACCAGCACCACGCGCTGCCGGTCGAGAGCCAGCGGCCGTTCGAGCAGGACCGGCAGGTCGAAGCTGCCGGCGCCGCTGCCCAGTTCGATGAAGGCCAGCAGCAGCGGAAAGCCGCCGGCCAGCATGAGCAGCACGTAGCGGGCGGCGACCCGTGGCGCGTCGGCGCTCACCCCGCGGCGGGCGAGCAGGAAATAGACCGGGATCAGGCTGAGTTCCCAGAACAGGAAGAACAGGATCAGGTCGACCGCGCAGAAAATCCCCAGGGTCGCCGACTGCAGAGCCAGCAGCAGGCCGTACTCCAGGCGCGGGGCGTCGGCGCCGCGGTGCCAGGAAACGGTCAGAGCGCCGATGAACAGCAGCGCCGTCGCCGGTAGGAAGAGCACCGACAGGCCGTCCACCGCCAGCGACCAGTGCACACCGAGGCCGGCGATCCACGGCCAGCGTTCGACGAACTGAAAGCGCGGCCCGGCCGGCTCGAAACTGAACAGGACCAGGCTGCTCAACAGCAGCACCAGCAGCATCGCGGCCAGCGCCAGACCACGCGCCAGCCGCGCCGGCAACAGGCTGGACAGCAAGGCCGCGGCGAGCGGCAGAAGGACGATCAGGGTGAGCAGCGGCGGCATCATCGGACGAAGCTCCCGGCCAGCGCCCGGCTGGCGGCATCAGTCAGGAGCAGCCAGGGCTCGGTGAAGAAGCCGATCGCCAGCAAGGCGGCAACGGCCAGGCCGCAGACCGCATACTCCATCGGCAGGGTCCGGTCGACCTCGTGCGCAGCCGACTTCTCCTGGGCCAGGAAAGCCTTCTGGAAGCCCCACAGCAGGAAACCGGCGGCAGCCACGTTGCCGAGCGCGGTGGCCACCGTCGGCAGTGCGCCGAAGCGGTCGATGGCCGCTTCGAGCACCAGGTGGGCGGCGTCGAAACCCGGCGTTCCCGGCATGCCGACGATGGCCAGGCCACACAACAGGAAGCAGACGGCGAGGAAGGGAATGCGCTCGAACAGGCCGCCCAGCTCGCCCAGCTCGGTGGTTCCGGTGCGGCGGAAGACAAAACCGACGATGAACCACATGCCGGTCGCCGCCAGGCCGAAGTTGGCGGCCAGCAGCACCGCCCCCTGAATGCCGGCGGCGTGCAGGCTGAACAGGCCGATCACCAGCAGGCTGGTATGGCTGACCACGGCGAAGGCGAGCAGGCGGCGCAGGTTGGTCTGCATGAAAGCGAGCGCGGCGGTGAAGAACACCCCGGCCATGGCGAAGCCGACCACGTAGGGCTGCCAGTCGAGCACGGCGTCCGGCGTCAGCGGCAGGACGAAACGGGCCATCCCGAAAAAGCCGACCTTGACCCCGACCATCAGCGCCGGTGCCACCGCGATCAGTCCGTGCTGGGCCATGTTCGGCAACCAGCCGTGCAGCGGGAACAGCGGTGTGCGCACGGCCAGTCCGTAGAACAGCAGGTAGAAGGCCGCCGTCTGGAACTTGCCGGGCGGCAGCGTGCCGCTCAGCTCGAACAGATCGAAGCTCCAGCGCCCGCCGGTGACCTCGGCATGGCCCCAGCCGAGCACAAAACAGCCGGCGACGAAGAGCGCCAGACCGAAGCCCTGGTACTGGACGAAACGGGCCAGGGCCAGGATCTCGGCGCGCGACGAGGCCCAGCGCCGCAGCAGATACACCACCGACCACAGTTCCAGCGCCGAGAACAGGGCAAACCAGGCGATGTTCAGGGTCAGCAGCATGCCGACCAGGCCTGCCTCGGCCAGCAGCAGCACGGCAAACAGGCGGGCCGGCGAGATCATGCCGCGACTCATGCCGTACAAGGTCATCAGCAGCGTCAGCAGCGCCGTCAGTAGCAGGAAAACCACCGCGATGCCATCGACGGCGACGTGGTAGCCGATCAGGTCGATGCGCTCGGCCAGCTGGAAACCGAGGCTGGCATCGACCCGACTGGCGACCCAGATGGCCAGCAACAACTCGCCGGCAGCAAAGAGTTTCCCGGCCAGCACCGCCACCGGCCGCTCGCCGAGTGCCAGCAACACCGCCACACCGAGCAAGGGCAGCAACTGCAGCAGGGCCAGCCAGGGCAGCGCTGCCTGCTGGTACCAGAAGATTTCGCCGCTCATCAGAGGATCACCACGAAAGTCGCCATCACCGCCATCATCAG
>DILW01000152.1 GCA_002425245.1 Betaproteobacteria bacterium UBA5582
ACCTCCCCCCCCTTCCCCTCCCCGCCCCCCTTCCGCTTGCTGCGGGCCAGCCTGCTCGCCCGCGGGCGGGCGCGTGAGGCAGTGCTACGGCCGGCCGATCTGGCCGACGGCTTCTGGCTGGGCAATGCGCTACGCGGCCTGATCCCGGTTGAATTGCGGCCGGGCGGCGAAATCTAGGGAAATTTCACGGTCGACCATGAAATCCGGGGATTTTGCGGTCGACCGTTGATCTTGCGGCTTTTTCAGCCGGCGGCCTTGCGCCGCTTGTTCAGGTAGAGCAGGGCGAGCGAGACGAGGGCGCCGAGCAGCGCGTAGAGGAAGACCTTGCCGCTGATTTCCTGGTATTCGACCAGCACCGGCTGTTCGTTTTCAATGCGGTAGCGCACCGTGGTCTGGAAATTCCAGGCCGAGGCCTTGACCTGCATGCCGCCGGGCAGCGTTTTCCACTGCACGGTGATCATCTCGTAGGCGGTCTCGCCGCTTGCCTCGGCGGGAAGCAGCGAGCTCACCCGGCCGTCGGCGCGCGCAGCGGCCAACTGGCCGACCGGCATGGCGCAGGTCTGGCCGTCGGCGCAGCGCACGGCGATCGGGTAGTCGGGCAGCCATTCGCCACCCTTCTGCCACGGCCAGAACAGGAACAGCCCGAGCCCCCAGAGCCAGACCAGGACGCAGAACACCATCAGGGCGCTGAAGATCGCGGAGAAGCGTTGTGTGTGCTGCGGCGCGCTCATCTCAGTTACCCAGCTTGGCCAGTTGCGTTTGCAACTTGCCGAGCGTCGCGCCGAACTCGGCGACCCGCTGCTTTTCCTGCTCGACCACGGCGGCCGGGGCGCGGGCGACGAAGCTCTCGTTGCCAAGCTTGGCCTGGGCGGACGTGATCTGCTTCTCCAGTTTGTCGATTTCCTTCTTCAGGCGCTCCTTTTCGGCCGCGACGTCGATCTCGACCTTGAGCATCAGGCGCGTTTCGCCGACGACGGCGACCGGTGCCATCGCATCTTCCGGCAGGTCGGCGAGGATCTGCAC
Organism: Betaproteobacteria bacterium UBA5582; assembly: GCA_002425245.1. Taxonomy (GTDB): domain Bacteria; phylum Pseudomonadota; class Gammaproteobacteria; order Burkholderiales; family Rhodocyclaceae; genus Azonexus. The sequence continues at coordinate 1,024 of DILW01000152.1, forward strand.
TTCGGACAGCTTGGCCAGCGCCTGCAGGATCGGCGCGAACTCGGCGATCTCCGCACCGCCGCCGGCGACCAGCAGCGGCGTGCGCTGGGCCGGGGAAATTCCCATCTCGCCGCGCAGGTTGCGGCAGGCATGGGCCAGCGCCTTCAGGCGGTCGACCTTGGCTTCGCTGGCGGCGTCGATCTTGTAGTCCTCGGCGCGCGGGTAGGCGGCGAGCATGATCGAGTCGTGCGTCTTGCGCCCGGCAATCGGCGCCACGGTCTGCCACAGTTCCTCGGTGACGAAGGGGATCAGCGGGTGGGCCAGGCGCAGGATGGCTTCCAGGGTGCGGATCAGGGTCCGGCGGGCGCCGCGCTGCTGGGCCTCGTTGCCGGTCTGGACCTCAACCTTGGCGATTTCCAGGTACCAGTCGCAGAACTCGTCCCAGACGAACTTGTAGATGGCCTGGGCAATCAGGTCGAAGCGGTAGTCGGTGAAGTGGCGCTCGACTTCCTGCTCGACGCGCTGCAGCTGGCTGACGATCCAGCGGTCGGCGAAGGAGAATTCGAGCGGTGCGTTGCCGCCGCAGCTGGGGCCGTTCTGCTGGTGGTCGAGCGCCAGGTCGTGGCCCTCGACGTTCATCAGCACGAAGCGGGTGGCGTTCCACAGCTTGTTGCAGAAATTGCGGTAGCCGTCGCAGCGATTCAGATCGAACTTGATGTCGCGGCCGGGCGAGGCGAGCGAGGCGAAGGTGAAGCGCAGCGCGTCGGTGCCGAAGGCCGGGATGCCTTCCGGGAATTCCTTCTTCGTCTTCTTGGCGATGCTCTCCGCCTGCTTCGGGTTCATCAGGCCGAAGGTGCGCTTTTCGACCAGCGCGTCGACGCCGATGCCGTCGATCAGGTCGATCGGATCGAGCACGTTGCCCTTCGACTTCGACATCTTCTGGCCTTCGCCGTCGCGGATCAGGCCGTGCACATAGACGTGCTTGAAAGGGATCTTGCCGGTGATCTGCTTGGTCATCATGACCATGCGCGCGACCCAGAAGAAGATGATGTCGAAGCCGGTGACCAGCACCGACGACGGCAGGTATTGCTGGAGCAGCGGGTTGGCGGCGTCGACGGCTTCGTCGCCGGTCCAGTCGAGCGTCGAGAACGGCCACAGGGCAGACGAGAACCAGGTGTCGAGGACGTCCTCGTCGCGGCTGAGGGTGCCGGTGTAACCGGCCTTGGCGGCAGCGGCGCGGGCTTCTTCCTCGCTGTGGGCGACGAAGGTCTCGCCGTTTTCGCCGTACCACGCCGGAATCTGGTGGCCCCACCACAGTTGGCGCGAGATGCACCAGTCCTGGATGTTGTTCAGCCACTGGTTGTAGGTGTTGACCCAGTTTTCCGGGTAGAACTTGATCTCGCCGGAATGGACGACTTCCAGCGCCTTCTCGGTGATCGACTTGCCGTCTTCGCCCGGCTTCGACATGGCGACGAACCACTGGTCGGTGAGCATCGGCTCGATGACGACGCCGGTGCGGTCCCCGCGCGGCACCTTGAGCTTGTGCTTGTCGACCTTGACCAGAATGCCTTCGGCTTCGAGATCGGCGACGACCGCCTTGCGGGCGTCGAAGCGATCGAGGCCGCGATACTTCTCGGGCGCGTGTTCGTTGATTTTGCCATCCAGCGTCAGGATGGAAATCATCGGCAGATCGTGGCGCTGGCCGACCGCGTAGTCGTTGAAGTCGTGCGCCGGCGTCACCTTGACGCAGCCGGTACCGAATTCGAGATCGACGTAGGAATCGGCGATGATCGGGATTTCGCGGCCGGTCAGCGGCAGCTTCACCATCTTGCCGATCATGTGCTTGTAGCGCTCGTCTTCCGGATGGACCATTACCGCGGTGTCGCCGAGCATGGTTTCCGGCCGCGTCGTGGCGACGACCAGGCTATCCGAGCCATCGGCCAGCGGATAGCGGATCTGCCACATGAAGCCGTCTTCTTCTTCCTGGACGACTTCCAGGTCGGAAACGGCGGTGTGCAGCTTCGGGTCCCAGTTCACCAGACGCTTGCCGCGGTAGATCAGGCCTTCGTTGTAGAGGCGGACGAAGGTTTCGGTGACCACCTTGTTGAGGCCGGCGTCCATCGTGAAGCGCTCGCGCGTCCAGTCCGGGCTGGTGCCCATGCGGCGCATCTGGCGGGTGATCGTGCCGCCTGAGTATTCCTTCCATTCCCAGACCTTTTCCAGGAACTTCTCGCGGCCGAGGTCGTGGCGCGAAATGCCCTGCGCGTCGAGCTGGCGCTCGACGACGATCTGGGTGGCAATGCCGGCGTGGTCGGTACCCGGCTGCCACAGCGTGTTGTGGCCGCGCATCCGGTAGTAGCGGGTGAGCGCGTCCATGATCGTCTGGTTGAAGCCGTGGCCCATGTGCAGCGTGCCGGTGACGTTGGGCGGCGGCAGCTGGATGCAGAAATTGTCCGGCTTGCTGCTATCGACGCCGGCGGCGAAGTAATTGCGCGATTCCCACTCGGGATACCAGCGGCGTTCAATGTCGGCGGGTTCGAAGGCTTTGGCGAGTTCCATGAGCTTGGCGGAAAAGGAGAAAACCGGTAATTATACCGGAGCGCCAGGCGGTCTTCGCCGCGATCTCAGTCGGTGTCCTGCGGCCTGGCCGCCTGTCTTTCCTCGATCAGCTCGGCGACGCAGGCGGCGACGATTTTCGGAATTTCCGCCTGCAGGCGTTGCTCGATCCGCCGGCTCAGGGCTTCGATCAGTGCTGTGTCGGTTTCCGGGGCTGCCCCGGCAGCTGGCGCAGCCAGCGAATCGATGTCGAGCAGGACCGGGATTTCGTCGTCGGCGTCAACGGCGTCGGTGAGTACCGGAACTTCCTCGCTGTCCGGCGTGCTCAGATGGCGGCGCTGCATCAGGGCGTCGGCGCGGGCGAGGATGGGGCTGGGCATGCGGCCTCCTAGCGGTCGTTCAGGTCAAAGTAGCGAACGTCGCAGCCCTGTTCCTTGTAGAAACGGACGCGCTCGCGGGCGGCCTGGCGTCCTTCCTCGTCCTGGCCGACCACTTCGATCAGGCTCTGGAAGCGCTGGTAGGCAGCGGGGACAGCATTGGACAAGTTCATCAGCCGTTCGGTCTGGGCGGGTTGCTCAAGCCGGTCGGCGATCAGGATCGGCGTTTCGCTGGCATGTGCGGCGTCGGCCCGGCAGTGGGGAACGAAGCTGAGCGGGTCACGGGTCCACAGCAGGCGATCGACGCCGTCGGCCACCGGCTTGTCCGGCGCATAGATCAGCATCGTCTTGCCCTTGGCCCAGGCTCCGGCGATCAGCGCGCAGGCCGCGGCGATCTTGTCCGAGGCGCCGTGGTAGAAAAATACCTGGGTCAATCGACTTGTCCGGCGCGTTGCATCAGGTACTGCGTCAGCAGCGGTACCGGCCGCCCGGTAGCGCCCTTGTCCTTGCCCGAGGTCCAGGCGGTGCCGGCGATGTCGAGGTGGGCCCAGTCGTATTTCTTGGCGAAGCGCGACAGGAAGCAGGCGGCGCTGATGGCGCCGCCCCAGCGGCCACCGATGTTGGCCATGTCGGCGAACGGGCTCTTCAGCAAGTCCTGGTAGTCGTCCCACAGCGGTAGCTGCCAGGCGCGGTCGCCGGTCTCCTCGCCGGCCTCGATCAGGTCGCGGGCCAGGCCGTCCTTGTTGGCGAACAAGCCGGTGGCGACGTTGCCAAGGGCGACGACGCAAGCGCCGGTGAGCGTGGCGACGTCGATCACCACGTCGGGGTCGAAGCGTTCGGCGTAGGTCAGCGCGTCGCAAAGGATCAGGCGGCCTTCGGCGTCGGTGTTGAGGATCTCGATGGTCTGCCCGGACATCGAGGTGACGATGTCGCCCGGCCGGGTGGCCTTGCCGTCTGGCATGTTCTCGGTGGCCGGGACGATCACCGTCAGGTTGATCGGCAGCGCCATCTGCGCTACTGCCTTGATCGTGCCGAGCACGCTGGCGGCGCCGCACATGTCGTATTTCATCTCGTCCATGTCGGCGCCGGGTTTCAGCGAAATGCCGCCGGTGTCGAAAGTGACGCCCTTGCCGACCAGAACGACCGGCTTGCTCGATTTGGCGGCGCCCCGGTAGTGCAGGACGATCAGCTTCGGCGGCTGTTCGGCGCCGCGGGCAACGGCCAGCAGCGAATGCATGCCGAGCGCTTCCATATCGGCGCGCTCGAGGATTTCGCAGTCCAGGCCGAACTGGCCGGCCAGCAATTGGGCTTGCTCGGCGAGATAGGTGGGGTGACAGACATTGGCCGGCAGGTTGCCGAGGTCGCGCGTCAGCGCGCAAGCTTCGCCGATGGCGACGCCCTGCTGCATGGCGGCTTCTGCCTGGGCCAGTTCGTTGCGTCGCTCGACGATCAGGGTCAGCCTGCGCAGCGGGCGGCGGGAATCGTCGGGCTTGCTCTTGAACTGGTCAAAACGGTAGCCGGCGGCCAGCGCATTGACCACCGCCTGGCGGATGCGCCAGGCAATGCCGCGTTTGCGTACGGCGATCTCGCTCAGGAACAGGCTGGCGTCCTGGGCGCCGGTGCCATCCAGGGCCTTGATCGCCGCGCGGATGGCGGTACAGTAATCCTTCTCCCGGAATTCCTTTTCCTTGCCCAGGCCAACCAGCAGTACACGATCGCTCAGGCTGCCGGGCAGATTGTGCAGGAGCAGGGTGGCGCCGGTCTTGCCGTTCATGTCGCCACGCCGCAGTATGTCGCTGATCAGGCCACCGGAAGCGTTGTCGAGCAACTCTGCCGACAGGGTCAGTCGGCGGTTTTCGAAAACGCCGACGACGACGCAGCCGCTACGCTGTTTTTCCGGGCTTCCGCTTTTTATGCTAAATTCCACGCGCTGCTCCTAGTACCAAGGAAATATCGGCATCCCGTGGATTATCCACGTATTTTTTCGGTTTCGTCAAAGCATGATATTCGAGCGCGCCGCACGGCGTGAATTCGCTCAGGCAGCAGCCGGCATCAGCATTGTCCTGCTCGCCGTGGTGACCTCCATTCAGTTGATCCGCCTCCTCAAGGATGCGGCCGGCGGCGTGATCGCGCCCGAAGGCGTGCTCGCGCTGCTCGGTTTCGCCCTGGTCAAGTATCTGCCGATGCTGCTGACCCTGACCCTGTTTGTCGCCGTGCTGCTGCCCTTGTCGCGCATGTATCGCGACTCCGAAATGGTGGTCTGGTTTGCCAGCGGCATGCCGCTGACCGACTGGCTCAAGCCGGTGCTGCGCTTTGCCCTGCCGATGGTCATCGCGATTGGTGCGCTATCCATGGTTTTGTCGCCCTGGGCCAGTCAGCTACAGGGGCAGTATCAGGCTGCCTTGTCGGCACGCTCGGAATTGGCGGCGCTCTCTCCGGGAGCGTTCAAGGAAGTGCGCAAGGGGCGCCAGGTCTATTTCGTCGAAAGACTCGATGGCGAATCCGGTAAGGTGGGCAATGTCTTCGTTGCATCGATGCAGGAAGGCAAGCTTGGCGTGGTGATGTCGAATTCCGGGGCTCAGGAAATCCGCGACAACGGTGACCGCTTCCTGGTCCTGGAAAATGGGCGGCGTTACGAGGTCGAGCCGGGGAGCGCAGCCTTCAAGGTCATGGATTTCGAACGCTACGCAGTGCGCACCGATGACGGTGAAGTCAAGCCGGTCTGGCAGTCGCCGCGGCGCATGCCCTTTCTCGATCTGCTCGGCCAGACGACGCCGGACATGCGCGGCGAACTGCTCGCACGCATCGCCATCCCGGTGTCGGCCGTGATCCTGGCCTTGCTGGCCATTCCCCTTTCCTACGTGAATCCCAGGGCCGGGCGCTCGGCCAACATCCTGATCGCCATCCTGGTTTACGCCATCTACAGCAACCTGATTTCCGTGTGCGAGGCCTGGGTGATCGGCGGCAAGCTGTCGTTCGCGCTGGCGGTCGTCCTGCCCCATCTGCTCATGCTGCTCCCCCTCGGATTACTCTTCTATGGCCGGATGTTCGGCTGGCAAAGGCGGACGGCCTGATGTTCCGGCTCCCCATCTATCAGCGCTACCTGATGCGCGAGACCTTGCAGGCCATTCTTCTGGTCCTGCTGGCCTTCGTCGTCCTGTTCGGATTTTTCGATTTCATCGAAGAAGCACGTGGCGTCGGTCGCGGACGCTACGATATCTGGGTGGCGCTGGGTTCGGTGCTGTTGTCGATGCCGGGGCTGGTCTATGAACTGATTCCGGTCGCTTGCCTGATCGGCACGCTGTACGCCCTGGCAACGCTTGCCAGACATTCGGAAATCACCGTCTTGCGTGCCTCGGGGTTGGCGACCCGTGGTCTGCTCGGGACGCTTTACCGGGTCGCGGCGCTACTGGCTGTGGCCACCTTCCTGATCGGTGAGGTGCTGGTGCCGGTCAGCGACCGCCTGGCCCAGGACCTGAAGGCGGGTGCCATGGACAAATCCTTCGCCCAGCAGGGCTTCGTCAGTGGCATCTGGGTCAAGGACGGCCGTGAATTCATCAATGTCGGCAACGCGCTCAGTGAGCGCTTCCTCGAAGACGTGCGCATCTATCGCTTTGCCGACAGTGGCGCTTTATTGTCGGTGACCGAGGCCAAGAGTGCGGCCTTCGCCGAGCGCGGCGGCTGGTTGATGAGCGAGGTGATGAAAACCTCGATCGACGGCGAGCAAGCCAGTGTGGTGCGCCTGGAGAGCGAGGTCTGGTCTTCGTCGATTACTCCCGACCTGCTGTCGGCTCTGGTGGTGTCGCCGGAGCGGATGTCCTTGTTCGACCTGTTCAACTATACCCGGCATCTTTCGGGCAATCGCCAGAACACCGAGCGTTACGAAATAGCCATCTGGAAGAAGTTGTTCTATCCGCTGGCCTCGCTGGTGATGGTGACCCTGGCGCTGCCTTTCGGCTATGCGCACGACCGTGTCGGCGGCGTCAGCCTCAAGATCTTCGGTGGCGTCATGCTCGGCATCGGCTTCTACGCCCTGAACGGACTGTTCTCCAATCTGGGGGTGATCAATGCCTGGCCACCGATGGCCAGCGCTTCAGCTCCGGCGCTTCTGTTTTTTCTGGCCGCGATCGTGATGATCTGGTGGGTCGAGCGGCGCTGACGTTGCTTCCCGGTCGATGCGGGTGCCGGCGATGCGGTCATGCAGGAATAGTCCCTCACGGTCGAACAGAGCCCAGAACAGCCCGGCACCGAACAGGCAGATGCTCGGCCAGGCGGCCATGTAGCGCAGCACGGCTTGCAGCGGACGGGGGGCGCCGCCGCCTTGATCGACCAGGCGCAATTTCCAGGTTTTCATCGGCAGCGTCTGGCCGCCATGCAGCCAGCACCAGATGAAATAGATGCCAAGTACCACAAACACGTGCAGCCAGAGCAACTTGCCGCCAAGGTTGATGCCGAAACCGGAGAGGATCACCTGCGGAAACAGGAAAGTGGCGAGCAGGATGGCGAAGACGACAAGGCCTTCGTAGAGCATGGCGCCAAGGCGGCGGCCGATGCTGGACGGGTCATGAATCATGTAGTATTGGCCGGCTCAGGGGTCGTAGGGGGCTGGTGCGTCCTCGATCCTGGGTTCCGGTTCGGGTGGCGGGGCGAGAAGGATAGCCGATTTGTGGCGCTCGCGGACACCCTGTCGCTCTTCCTCGGGGAGTTGTTTATAGGCCGACCACTTCTTGCGCAGGGTCTCCTTCTCTTCCGAGGGAAGCGTGTTGATTTTCTTGTAGTTTTCGCGGACCTTGGCGCGTTGCTCTGGCGTCATTTTCGCCCAGTCCTGCATTCTTGCCTTGAAGCGTGCGCGATCGGTTTCGGACATCGAAGGATAGCGCGCGGCCGAAGTCAGCCATTGCTTCCGCCTGACGTGTTCCATCGTGCCCCACTCGCGCGCCAGCGGGGCGAGTATTTCACGCTGACCAGCGGTCAGCGAGGTCCACTCCGGCTGGGGCGGGGTGCCAATGATTGCGGTGGTGGGTGGTGTGGCATGAACTGGTGTCAGGCAAGCCAGCGCGAGGATCACTCCTCCGATGAATTGTCTTTGAGCCATTCAAGAAAATCCTGGTCGAGCAGTACATCTGGTGGCAGGTCGTCGGTCAGCAGGGCGCTGTCGAGTGCCTCGATTTCGGCAACATAGGTTTCGCTGTGCCAGTGAAAGGCCAGCCACATGCCGAACAGCAGCGCGAGGATGGCCAGGAGGGAACGCCGCCCGGCCGACATTCCGGAGTCGCCACGCAGCACCACGCTGCCTGTCGAGGTGACGAGCAGATCGTCTGCCAGCTGGTATTCGGGCTGTTTCTGGCGGCTCAGCGCCAGGTGGCGCGCAGCCTCCAGGCGGCGGCTGGCCGCTGGCGAGATGTCCTGCAGGCCATGGTTCAGCGCCTGCCTGATGCGATATGCCTGTCTTTCTTCGTTCATAAGCTGATCCCCAATGCTGAAAGTGCAGCTGCCAAGGTGTGTGTGGCGCGTGAGCAATGAGTTTTGACGCTCCCCTCAGAGCAACCCATTGCATTTGCCGTCTCGGCGACATCCAGTTCTTCCCAGTAACGCATGACAAAGGCTTCCCGTTGACGTGGCGGCAGTTTTTTTAGTTCATTTTCGATGATGGCCAGCGTCCTGCTTTGCAGCAGTTCGCTTTCCGGCGTTTTTGCCAGGTGGCCGTCCTGTTCCGATTGCAGGGTGTCGAGCGGATCCTGTTCGTCGTCGTCGCCGCTAAAGGCGGACAGCGCCGTGGTCCACAGGTTGCGCACCTTGCTGCGCCGGAAATGGTCGCGGATGGTGTTCTGCAGGATGCGCTGGAACAGCATCGGGAACTCTTCGGCCGGGTGGTCGCCATATTTTTCGGCGAGCTTCATCATCGCATCCTGAACGATGTCTAGCGCAGCCTCCTCCTCGCGTACCGCGTAGAGTGCCTGCTTGAACGCACGACGTTCCGAAGATTCGAGGAAGAGGGCGAGCTGATGCTGCGAGGCCAGGATTTTTCTTTCGGACGAAGGTTGACGGGTTCTGATTCGGGTGCGGAAACCTTGACCACCCGTGCGGGTGTCGATTAAGGTTACGGCCTTTTAGGTTAACAGCTTTTTGGGCTCGAACATGATGATCAGCGGTGCAGAAATTGTAGTCAGGTGCCTGCAGGAAGAAAAGGTCGATTGCGTCTTTGGTTACCCTGGCGGTTCCGTCCTGCATATTTATGATGCCCTGTTCAAGCAGGATCAGGTGACGCATATCCTGGTCCGTCACGAACAGGCAGCGGTGCACGCTGCGGATGCCTATTCCCGTTCCTCGCAGCGGGTTGGCGTCGCGCTGGTGACCTCCGGCCCCGGCGTGACCAACACGGTGACCGGCATCGCCACCGCCTACATGGACTCGATTCCGATGGTCGTGCTGTGCGGCCAGGTGCCGACCCAGTACATCGGCCAGGATGCCTTCCAGGAATGCGACACGGTCGGCATCACCCGGCCCTGCGTCAAGCACAACTTCCTGGTCAAGGACGTCAAGGATCTGGCGCTGACCATCAAGAAAGCCTTCCACATTGCTGCCACCGGCCGTCCCGGTCCGGTTGTCGTCGATATCCCCAAGGACATCACGGCGCAGATGTGCGAATTCGAGTATCCGAAGTCGATCCAGATGCGTTCGTACAATCCGGTCGTCAAGGGGCATCTCGGCCAGATCAAGAAGGCCGTGCAGATGCTGCAGGAAGCCAAGCGGCCGATCATCTACACCGGCGGCGGCGTGATCCTCTCCGACGCGGCCGACAAGCTGACGCAGCTGGCCCGTAAGCTCGACTTCCCGGTCACCAACACGCTGATGGGCCTCGGCGGCTATCCCGCCACCGACCGTCAGTTCGTCGGCATGCTCGGCATGCACGGCACCTTCGAAGCCAACAACGCGATGCACTACGCCGACGTGATCCTGGCTGTCGGCGCCCGCTTCGACGATCGCGTGATCGGTAACCCGGAACATTTCGGTACCGAGAAGCGTCGTGTCATTCACATCGACATCGATCCGTCGTCGATCTCCAAGCGCGTCAAGGTCGATGTGCCCATCGTCGGCAACGTTGCCGACGTGCTCGACGAAATGCTCAAGCTGCTCGACGGCGGCTGCAAGACTGACCCGGAAGTGGCCGACTGGTGGAAGCAGATCGACGAATGGCGCGGCCGCAAGTCGCTGGCCTACCGTCAGACCAATCACATCATGCCGCAGTACGTGGTCGAGAAACTTTACGAAGTGACCGGCGGCGATGCCTTCATCACTTCCGACGTCGGCCAGCACCAGATGTTCGCTGCGCAGTACTACAAGTTCGACCAGCCGCGGCGCTGGATCAACTCCGGTGGTCTGGGCACCATGGGCGTCGGTCTGCCGTACGGCATGGGCGTGCTGATGGCCAACCCGGGTGCGCAGGTCGCCTGCGTCACCGGCGAGGGCTCGATCCAGATGTGCATCCAGGAAATGTCCACCTGCAAGCAGTACGGCCTGCCGGTCAAGATCATCAACCTGAACAACGGCATGCTCGGCATGGTCCGCCAGTGGCAGGAGATGTTCTACTCCAAGCGTTACTCGCAGTCCTACGTCACCTCGCTGCCCGACTTCGTCAAGCTGGCCGAAGCCTACGGCCATGTCGGCATGCGCATCGAAAAGCCGGAAGACGTCGAGCCGGCACTGCGCAAGGCCTTCACCGAGCACAAGGACGACCTGGTGTTCATGGACTTCATCATCGATCCGGGTGCCAACGTCTTCCCGATGGTCGCCGCCGGCAAGGGCCTGACCGAAATGATCCTGGCCGAAGAACTGTAAGCGGGTAAGGAATACAACATGCGACACATCATTTCCATCCTGATCGAAAACGAAGCGGGCGCCCTGTCCCGCGTCGCCGGCCTGTTCTCGGCCCGCGGCTACAATATCGAATCGCTGACCGTGGCACCGACGGAAGATCCCTCGTTGTCGCGGATGACCATCCTCACCTCGGGCTCGGACGACGTGCTCGAACAGATCACCAAGCAGCTCAACAAGCTGGTTGATGTGGTCAAGGTGGTCGACCTCTCCGAAGCTGCCCACGTCGAGCGCGAACTCATGCTGATCAAGGTTCGCGCCACCGGCAAGGATCGCGAGGAGATGAAGCGCATGGCCGACATCTTCCGCGGCCGCATCATCGATGTCACGGAATCGACCTATGTCATCGAACTCACCGGAGCCAGCACCAAGCTCGACTCCTTCATTGCCGGGCTCGATGCCGGCTTGATTCTCGAAACTGTCCGTACCGGTGTCTGTGGCATCGGTCGTGGCGATCGCATTCTCAAAGTCTGATTACTGCTTTTCTCAAGAGGGATTCATGAAAGTTTATTACGACAAGGACGCCGACCTCTCCCTGATCAAGGGCAAGAACGTCACCATCGTTGGCTATGGCTCGCAAGGCCACGCCCACGCCCAGAACCTGCGCGACTCCGGCGTCAACGTCACGGTCGGCCTGCGCAAGAGCGGTGCCTCCTGGGCCAAGGCCGAAGGCGCCGGTCTCAAGGTTGCCGAAGTCAAGGATGCCGTCGCTGCTGCCGACCTGGTCATGATCCTGCTGCCGGACGAGAACATCCCCGAGGTTTACAAGAACGACGTCGAGCCGAACATCAAGCAGGGCGCCACCCTGGCTTTTGCCCACGGCTTCAACGTGCATTACAACCAGGTCGTGCCGCGCGCCGACCTCGACGTGATCATGGTCGCCCCGAAGGGCCCCGGCCATACCGTTCGTTCCGAATACCTGAAGGGTGGCGGCGTGCCGTCGCTGATCGCCATCTACCAGGACAAGTCCGGCAAGGCCAAGGACATCGCCCTGTCCTACGCGGCTGCCAACGGCGGCACCAAGGGTGGCGTGATCGAGACCAACTTCCGCGAAGAAACCGAAACCGACCTGTTCGGTGAGCAGGCTGTTCTGTGCGGCGGCGCCGTCGAGCTGGTCAAGATGGGCTTCGAAACCCTGGTCGAAGCCGGCTACGCGCCGGAAATGGCCTACTTCGAGTGCCTGCACGAACTGAAGCTGATCGTCGACCTGATGTACGAAGGCGGCATCGCCAACATGAACTACTCGATCTCGAACAACGCCGAGTACGGCGAGTACGTGACCGGTCCGGAAGTCATCAACGAGCAGTCGCGCGCCGCCATGCGCAACGCCCTGAAGCGCATCCAGACCGGCGAGTACGCCAAGATGTTCATCCTCGAAGGCCGCACCAACTACCCGAGCATGACGGCGCGTCGTCGTTTGAATGCTGTGCATCCGATCGAGACGGTTGGCGGCCAGCTGCGCGACATGATGCCGTGGATCAAGAAGAACAAGCTGGTCGACCAATCCAAGAACTAAAGTTTTGGCGCTGGCTCGGTAGCGCGGCGTTGCTTCCGCTTGCCGTACTGACGTACTGTCTGCGCGGGCGCGCCTAGCGCTACCTTCGCTTTGGGCGGTGTGGGAGACTGCACCGCCCAAATTGTTTGTGGGAAGGGTGTATCCTTGCACCGTTCCGGCTTTTCCCCATTGCCCATGACCGAACTCAAACCCCGCAAAGCCCTGTTCAATCCGGAAGTCAAACGTCGCGGCATCTACTTGTTGCCGAACATGTTCACGACGGCGGCGTTGTTTGCCGGCTTCTTTGCCATCGTCCAGGCCATGCAGGGCGATTTCGAGAAGGCGGCGATGGCGATCTTCATCGCCATGGTCCTCGACGGCCTCGACGGCCGCGTGGCGCGGCTGACCAACACGCAGTCGGCCTTCGGCGCCGAATACGATTCGCTGTCCGACATGGTCAGTTTCGGTGCGGCGCCGGCACTGGTCATCTACATGTGGGCGCTCAATGATCTCGGCCGCATCGGCTGGATCGCCGCCTTCATCTACTGCGTCGGCGCTGCCCTGCGCTTGGCGCGCTTCAACACCACGCTGGAAGTGATGGACAAGCGTTTCTTCCAGGGCCTGCCGTCGCCGGCAGCAGCGGCGCTGGTTGCCGGGCTGGTGTGGGTCAGCATCGTCGCCGAGGTTTCCGGTCACGACATCCGCTGGCTGGCCTGCGGCGTCACGGTGCTCGCTGGCGTGACCATGGTTTCGAACATCCGCTACTACAGTTTCAAGGACATCAACCTGAAGAAGAGCGTGCCCTTTTTCGCCGTTGCCGCGATCGCGCTGGTCTTCGCGTTGATCGCCTACAGCCCGGAAATTGCACTGTTCGGTTTCTTCGTGGTCTATTGCCTGTCCGGCTACGCAATGGCCCTGGTCGGCCTGTTCAAGCGCAAGCCACTGTGAGTTCGACGGAGTCAGCATGAAACAACATCTGGTCATTTTCGACACCACCCTGCGCGACGGCGAGCAGAGCCCCGGCGCGTCAATGACGCGCGAGGAGAAGATCCGCGTCGCCCGCCAACTAGAGAAGATGCGCGTCGACGTGATCGAGGCCGGCTTTGCCGCCGCTTCGCCCGGCGACTTCGAGTCGATCCAGGCAATCGCCCAGGCGATCAAGGATTCGACGGTCTGCTCGCTGGCCCGCGCCAGCGAGAACGACATCGCCCGCTCCGGTGAGGCGATCCGTCCGGCCAAGTCGGGCCGCATACACACCTTCATCGCGACCAGCCCGATCCACATGGAGAAGAAGCTGCGCATGAGCCCCGACCAGGTGGTCGAGCAGGCGGTCAAGGCGATCGGCTGGGCGCGGCAATACACCGACGACGTCGAGTTCTCGGCCGAGGACGCCGGACGCTCGGAAATCGACTTCCTGTGCCGCATCTTCGAAGCGGTGATCAAGGCCGGGGCGAAGACGATCAACGTCCCCGATACGGTCGGCTACAACATTCCCTCGCAGTACGCCGAGACCATGCGCCAGCTGATCGAGCGCGTGCCCAACTCGGACAAGGTGGTGTGGTCGGTGCACTGCCACAACGACCTCGGCCTGGCCGTCTCCAACTCGCTGGCCGCCGTGCTGGCCGGCGCCCGTCAGGTCGAATGCACGATCAACGGTCTCGGCGAACGCGCCGGCAACGCCGCGCTGGAAGAAATCGTCATGGCCGTACGCACGCGCGCCGATGTCTTCCCGGTCGAGACGCGCATCGACACGACGCAAATCGTCGCCGCCTCCAAGCTCGTCTCGCAGATCACCGGCTACCCGGTGCAGCCGAACAAGGCCGTCGTCGGCGCCAATGCGTTCGCGCACGAGTCGGGCATCCACCAGGACGGCGTGCTCAAGCACCGCGAAACCTACGAGATCATGCGTGCCCAGGATGTCGGCTGGACGCAGAACAAGCTGGTGCTCGGCAAGCATTCCGGGCGCAATGCCTTCAAGTCGCGCCTGCAGGAACTGGGGATCGAACTGGGCAGCGACGAGACGCTGAACGCCGCCTTCGCCCGCTTCAAGGAACTGGCCGACAAGAAGCACGAGATCTTCGACGAGGACCTGCACGCGCTGGTTTCCGACGAGGTTGTGACGCCGGAGCAGGAGCACTACAAGCTGGTCTATTCGCGGGTCACCTCGGAAACCGGCGAAATGCCGCAGGCGACGGTCATCCTCAACGTTGGCGGCGTCGAACACAAGGCCGAGGCCAGTGGCGGTGGTCCGGTCGATGCGACGTTCAAAGCGATCGAGCGCATCGCTGGCAGCGGTGCCGAGCTGCTGCTCTACTCGGTCAATGCGATCACCACCGGCACCGACGCCCAGGGCGAGGTGACGACGCGGCTGGCCAAGGGCGGCCGCATCGTCAACGGCAACGGCGCCGATACCGACATCGTCATCGCTTCGGCGCGTTCCTACCTGAATGCGCTGAACAAGCTCGAATCGACGCTCGACAAGGTGCGCGCCCAGGGTGACGACATCTGAGTCAGCGCGCCCCGGCAAAAAACCGCGTCACGACGACGCGGTTTTTTTTATCTCGGTATTGCGTGTCGCCCGGATGAACATGACCGTCGAGAAGAAGATCAGCACGGCGAGCAGGGTCTCGCCGACAGCCAGCCACTGCGACAGTCCCTGGTCGCTGGTTGCCCGGGTCAGGCCTTCGAGCAGGTAGAGCTGGATCAGCAGTGACAGCCACTTGTAGGTGTAGCGCTTGCCGCGCAGGATGCCGAACAGCGGCGCCAGCAGGACGATGGCCTTGAGCGTCAGCCACGAACCGCCCGGGCGCAGGGGTGCCAGCCAGCCTTCCCAGGCCAGGCAGAGGAAGATCAGGGCGATCAGCGCGGCGCTGGTCAGGTTCTGGTAGAAGCGGGCGTTCATGATTTCCCCAGTTGGACGACCAGTCGGGCCAGGCGTTGTCCCTGGGCGAAAGCCAGGCGGCTTTCCGTTTCGCTCAGGGTCGGGTCGCCGTTACCACCGGCGACATGGCTGACGCCGTAGGGCGTGCCGCCGCTGCGCGTGGTCGATAACTCGGCTTCGGTGTAGGGTAGCCCCATCAGCAGCATGCCGTGGTGCAGCAGCGGCAGCATCATGCTCAGCAGCGTCGCTTCGTTGCCGCCATGCTGGCTGGCGCTGGAGGTGAACACGCAGGCCGGTTTGCCGGCCAGGCTGCCGTTCTGCCAGGTGGCGACGGTGCCGTCCCAGAAGTATTTCATCGGCGCAGCCATGTTGCCGAAACGGACCGGGCTGCCCAGGGCCAGGCCGGCGCATTCCTCAAGATCGCTGATTTCGACGTAGGGCGCGCCTGCGTCGGGAATGCCGGGGGCGCTCGCTTCGCAGACGGTGGACACCCGGGGAACGGTACGCAGGCGGGCCTGCGCGCCGGCAACCGAGTCGATGCCGCGGGCCAGGCGTTCGGCCAGGGCGCGGACCGAGCCGCGGTGGCTGTAATAGAGGACAAGGATTTCGTGCATGGGCCCGGATTATACGGATAGGCGGGGCCACCCTGTCAGTCGGCGCTGTCGGGACGAATCGGGAAAATCTCCAGTGCTCCCGTCTGCTCGTCGATGCCGGTGGTGCACACCTCGCGGATGCGCAGGTTCTCCTTTTCCACGATCATGATGATCTGGCGGCTATCCTCGCGCAGCAGGCCGGGGGCGACGACCAGCGATTGTCCGGGGCGCAGCGGGAGGGCTTCCGGCAGCAACACGGCCTTTGCTTGCCCGGCGGCCGGGTTCTTCGGCAGGGCAAGGCAAACGGGGATTGCGGCCGGTGCCAGCAGTTGCAGGCCGAGTTCGACATGCTCGGGGTTTTCCGAAATTGCCCAGCGAATGATGCACACATGCCAGTTGCCGCTGATGCGTTCTTCCTGGGTCTGAATGGCGACGATGTCGCCAAGACGCAGGTGCGTGGTACTGCCCGCCATGTGCATCAGGGCGAAGCCCTCGGGGCTTTCATTGGTCACCATCCACTCGCTGTCGTCGATGCTGGCCGAGGGCGATTTCAGAATCCGGTACACGGCGTCCAGGCCGGCACACAGTCGTGTCCGGTAGGACTGCCGGCGGCGCGGGAATTTGCGTTTGGCCGGCTCGCCCCAGAGCCTCTCCAGGCGGCGAAGTACCCCGAATCCATCGTGGGTGGCGGCAAATTCGGGCAGGCCAAGCGCTACCGGAGCGGTGCCGGTGGCCAGCTGGGTGCGGATTTTGGCGATCGCCAGGGCTTGTGCGGCAGTCGAGAAATAGACCGGTTTGGCATCCGGGCTGGGTGTGCGACGGGCCAGGGCGTGCGCCGGGAAGTCCCGTTCGAGGTCGATCCAGAAATTGCTGATGATCGGCTCGGCAGGGCTTGCGTTCAGTGCCGGCGCGTCGGGGAGTTGCTCGACCAGCGTGAGGATGAAGCTCAGTTCGTCAGCGGAAAACGAGGCTGGCTGTGCAATTGCCGACAGCAGGATGTTGGTGTACAGGCGCTGGATGCTCGCCGAACCGCGCGGCCCGGGCAACTGTTCGACACCGAGTCGTTGCGCCGTGCGCATGGCGGCGTGCAATTCTTGCCAGAGGCCGGGGCGGGCCGGGGCGGCAACCAGATGATGGATGTGAATCTGCCAGGCGATGGCTTGCATCGCCCGGCGCAGGGAGGACTGTGCGCCGTTGCCCAGGGTATTGCCTTTGGGGTCGAAGAGCGAGGCCAGGGTGTTGAAATGGTCCTGGGTCAGGGTCTCCAGCAGTTCGAGGAGCAGTCGGACGCGTTGCCGGGTCTTACGCGGGATCGGCAGCGACAGCACCCTGAGTTGCGGCAGTGCATTGCGCACCAGCGTTTCGCTGTGGGCGTACAGCAGTTCCAGCAGTTTCACTCGCTGGGCCGGCGCAATCGGCGCTTCGCGCAAGTTGAGCAGTTGCTGCAACAAGCCTTCGGTATCCTCGACATCCGGGTGGCCGTGCGTCAGTGCCAGCCATTCAAGGAGTCCCTTGATGCTGCCTTCACCTGTTGTCTTGCGGTCGCTGCTCTGTGTATCGTCCATGGTTTGCGGAGGATAGCAAAAAACCTGCGCCAGCCCTATCGGCGGGCCTGCGCTTGGTCAATCCATGCTGATCCGGTAAGTGGCTTGTTTTTTATCGATTTGCAGATATAATCTTGCGTCTTTTTCCCAGCTTACGAAAGTCATCCAATGGTTGTTATCCGTCTTGCCCGTGGCGGCGCCAAGAAGCGCCCGTTCTACAACATGGTTGTCACCGATTCCCGTAACCGTCGCGACGGCCGTTTCGTCGAGCGCATCGGCTTCTACAACCCGGTTGCCTCCGGCAATGCCGAAGCCCTGCGCGTTTCCATGGATCGTCTGACCTACTGGCAGCAGAACGGCGCCCAACTGTCGCCGACGGTTGCCCGTCTGGTCAAGCAACACGCCGCGCAACAGGCTGCCTAAGCCGTTTTGAGCTTGTCCGCCAGCGACATCGTCGTTCTGGGGCGCCTGGCCGACCCCTACGGGATTCGTGGCTGGCTGAGGCTGCATCCCTACGGGGACGATCCGCTGGCCTGGGGCGAAATGCCGGTCTGGTGGGTTGGGCGTGAAGGCGGGCCGTGGCGCGAAGTCGGGCTGAAAGGTCTGAAAGCGCATGGCGATGGTGTGGTCGTGCTGCTTGACGGCGTGCCTGACCGGACCGCGGCCGAAGCGCACAAGGGCCTGCTGGTCGGGGCGCCGCGCGAACTGTTGCCGGTGCCCGACGAGGACGAGTTTTACTGGGCCGACCTGGTCGGCCTAGCAGTGGTGAATGGTGCCGGCGAGGCGCTCGGCAAGGTGGCCGGGCTGATTGAAACCGGTGCCAACGATGTGCTGCGGGTGGTCGGCGATGACGGTAATGAACGACTGTTGCCGTTTGTCGATGCCGTGGTTCTGGAAGTGGACCGCGAAGGCGGCGTGATCCGCGTCGAATGGGGTGCCGACTGGTGATCCGTTTCGACTGCGTGAGCATCTTTCCGGAGATGTTCGCCGCCGTGACGCAAAGCGGTATCACTCGACGGGCGCTGGAGGAAGGGCGCTGGGCCTGGCAAGGCTGGAATCCGCGGGATTTCGCCGAAAACGCCTGGCGCCGCGTCGATGATCGCCCCTTCGGCGGCGGGCCGGGCATGCTGATGCAGCCGGGGCCGCTGGAGAAGGCAATTGCTGCAGCGAAAGCGCAGCAGCAGGCAGCGGGCCTGGCGACTAGCCGGGTCATCTACCTGTCGCCGCAGGGCGCGCCGCTGACCCACGAACGGGTCATGCAACTGGCGAGCGGCGAAGCGGGGCTGATCCTGCTTTGCGGCCGCTATGAAGGAATCGACGAGCGTCTGATCGAGCGCTGTGTCGATGAGGAAATTTCGATCGGGGATTTCGTGCTCTCCGGAGGCGAATTGCCGGCGATGGTGCTGATCGATGCCATCGTCCGCCAGTTGCCCGGGGTGCTCGGCGATGCCGCTTCGGCGGTGGAAGATTCGTTTGTCGGTGGTTTGCTGGATTGTCCGCACTACACCCGTCCCGAGGTTTACGAGGGAATGGCGGTGCCTGAAGTGCTGATCTCCGGCGACCACAAGAAAATTCGTCGCTGGCGGCTCAAGCAGTCGCTGGCGCGGACCCGGAAGCGCCGCCCGGATTTGCTGGCGCACCGCAGTCTGACTGCGGAGGAAACGCAACTCCTCACGGAAATTTCCGGAGAGGAGCAATGCGGTGAGTAATGTTTTATAAAAAGGATCTCACATGAACCTGATTCAACAGCTGGAACAAGAAGAAATTGCCCGCCTGGGCAAGACCATTCCCGACTTCGCACCGGGCGACACCGTTGTCGTTCAAGTGAAGGTCAAGGAAGGCAACCGCGAGCGTCTGCAGGCTTACGAAGGCGTCGTCATCGCCAAGCGTAACCGTGGCCTGAACTCGAACTTCATCGTCCGCAAGATTTCTTCGGGCGAAGGCGTCGAGCGTACCTTCCAGACCTATTCGCCGCTGGTCGCCTCGATCGAGCTGAAGCGTCGCGGCGATGTCCGTCGCGCCAAGCTGTACTTCCTGCGCGATCGTTCCGGCAAGTCCGCACGGATCAAGGAAAAGCTGCCGGCGAAGAAGGCTTCTGCCTGATCGACGGTTTGCTGCAGTACATGAAAAGGGGCTTCGGCCCCTTTTTTTCGTCTACGGAAAATGCCGGGCAAGAAAAAAGAGGCCGCAGCCTCTTTGGGGTGAATCCGGGCTTGGCCGCGGACATCAGCCGTTTTTCTTGTCCCGCTCGATCAGTGCATAGGCCGAGTGGTTGTGGATCGATTCGAAATTTTCCGATTCGACCACGTAGGCGTCGATGCGCGACTCGGCGTTGAGGCGGGCAGCGACGTCGCGGACCATGTCCTCGACGAACTTGGGGTTGTCGTAGGCGCGTTCGGTGACGTACTTCTCGTCCGGGCGTTTCAACAGGCCGTAGAGCTCGCAGGAAGCCTCGGCTTCGACCAGTTGCACCAGCTCCTCGATCCAGACGAAATCGTTGGTGCGGGCGGTGACGGTGACGTGCGAGCGCTGGTTGTGGGCGCCGCGCTCGGAAATCTTCTTCGAGCACGGGCACAGGCTGGTGACCGGAACGACGACCTTGGTCGAGGTGACGATTTCGCCGTTACGGATGTCGCCGATGAAGGTGACGTCGTAGTCCATCAGGCTCTGCACGCCGGAAACCGGGGCCGTCTTGTTGATGAAGTAGGGGAAGTTCATCTCGATGTGACCGGTTTCGGCTTCGAGCTTGACGATCATGTCCTGGAGCATGGCCGGGAAGTTCTCGACCGAAATCTCGCGTTCGTGGCTGTTGAGAATCTCCACGAAGCGCGACATGTGCGTGCCCTTGAAGTTGTGCGGCAGGCCGACGTACATGTTGAAGACGGCGATGGTGTGCTGGATGCCGGCGGCCTTGTCGCCGACCTTCACCGGGTGGCGGATCGACTTGATGCCGACCTTGTTGATGGCGATCTGGCGCGTGTCGGCCGAGTTCTGGACGTCGGGAATGAGTGTTGTGGTCATTGTGCTGTTCTGTCGGGTGATTGATTGGCCAGGCGTTCGCGCACGCTGCGCACGATGCCGTCCTTGTCGAGGCCGAGCTCGGCGAGGAGCTGACCCTGTTCGCCATGATCGATGAAACGATCCGGCAGGCCGAGACGCAGCACGGCCACGTTCAACCCGCGTTCGGCCAGCACCCGCTCGATTTCCGAACCGGCGCCGCCAATCACGGCATTCTCTTCGATGCTGACCAGCAGGGAATGGTTCCCCGCCAGTTCGACAATCAGTTCGACGTCGAGCGGCTTGACGAAGCGCATGTTGGCGACGGTTGCGTCGAGGACTTCACCGGCGGCGACGGCGGCGCTGACCAGACTGCCGAAGGCGAGCAGGGCGACGCCCTGGCCTTGGCGGCGGATTTCGCCCTTGCCGAAGGGCAGGGTGTCGAGCTCGGTCGACGGCAGCGTGCCGCTGCCGCTGCCGCGCGGATAGCGGACCAGGCTGGGGCCGTCATGAGCAAAGGCGGTGGACAGCAGGCGCCGGCATTCGGCTTCGTCGGCCGGCGCGATCACCGCCAGATTGGGGATGCAGGCGGCGAACGACAGGTCGAAGGTGCCGTGGTGGGTCGGGCCGTCGGCGCCGACCAGGCCGCCGCGATCGACGGCGAAGACCACCGGCAGCTTCTGCAGGGCGACATCGTGGATCAACTGGTCGTAGGCGCGCTGGAGGAAGGTCGAGTAGATGGCGACGACCGGCTTCAGGCCTTCACAGGCGAGGCCGGCGGCGAAGGTGACGGCGTGCTGCTCGGCGATGCCGACATCGTGGTAACGGTCGGCGAACTCATTGGCGAAGCGGACCATGCCCGAGCCCTCGCGCATCGCCGGGGTGATCGCCACCAGGCGCGAATCGGCACGCGCCATGTCGCACAGCCAGTCGCCGAAAACCTGGGTATAGGTCAGCTTGCCGCCGCCCTTGCCGCTGGCGATGCCCTGGTCGGCGGAGAACTTGCCGACGCCGTGGTAGAGGATGGGGTCGCTCTCGGCCAGTTTGTAGCCCTGGCCCTTCTTGGTGATCACGTGCAGGAACTTGGGGCCCTTCAGGCCCTTGAGGTTTTCCAGCGTCGGGATCAGGGCGTCGAGGTCGTGGCCGTCAATCGGGCCGTAGTAATGGAAGCCGAACTCCTCGAACAGCGTGCCCGGGGCGATCATGCCCTTGACGTGCTCCTCGGCGCGGCGCGCCAGTTCGAGCAGCGGCGGGGCGAAGCCGAGCATGTGCCGGCCGGCGCTGCGGGCGGCGTTGTAGGTCTTGCTCGAGGTCAGCCGGGTGAGGATGTTGTTGAGCGCGCCGACCGGCGGCGAGATCGACATTTCGTTGTCGTTGAGGATGACCAGCATGTCGGCGTCGCCAACCCCGGCGTTGTTCATGGCCTCGAAGGCCATGCCGGCCGACATGGCGCCGTCGCCGATGACCGCGACGACCTTGCGCGCTTCGCCCTTGAGGCGGGCAGCGTGGGCCATGCCGAGGGCGGCCGAGATCGAGGTCGACGAGTGGCCGACGCCGAAGGTGTCGTACTCGCTCTCGCAGCGCTTGGGGAAACCGGCGATGCCGTGGCGCATGCGCAGCTTGTCCATGCCCTGGCGGCGGCCAGTGAGGATCTTGTGCGGGTAGCACTGGTGGCCGACGTCCCAGACCAGGCGATCAGCCGGCGTGTCGTAAACGGCATGCAGGGCGATGGTCAGCTCGACGGTGCCGAGGTTGGACGACAGGTGGCCGCCGGTCTGCGATACCGATTCGATCAGGAATTCGCGCAGTTCGGTGGCAAGCTGATGCAGTTGCCTGCGTTCCAGCTGGCGCAGGTCGGCCGGGCTGTCGATGGTTTCCAGCAGCGGGTAGCTCATGGTCAGAATTGGCGGTGGCAGATGAAATCGGCCAGTTGGGTAAGGCGGCTGGCACGCTTGCCAAAAATGGACAGCGCCGACAGGGCTTCGGTTCGCAGTTCCCCGGCGTAATCGCGGGCGCGTTCGAGGCCGAGCAGGGCGACGTAGGTCGGCTTGTCGGCGGCCTCGTCCTTGCCGGCGGTTTTTCCGAGCGTGGCGGTGCTGGCGGTGCAGTCGAGGATGTCGTCGACGACCTGGAAGAGCAGGCCGGCGCGCTTGGCGAAGCGGTCCAGGCCGTTGCGTTCCTCTGCCGACAGCGGCTGGCCGGCCAAGGCGCCGAGCATGACTGCGGCACGGATCAGGGCGCCGGTCTTCAAGGCGTGCATCAGTTCCAGTTCGGCCTGTTCAAGCGGTTTGCCGACCGAGGCCAGGTCGATTGCCTGACCGCCGGCCATGCCGCGCGAGCCGCTGGCGTGGGCGAGCAGGGCGATCATTTCGAGCTGGCGCTCGCCGAGCGGCTGGCTGGCCATCAATTCGAAGGCCAGCGTCTGCAGGCTGTCACCAACGAGCAGCGCGGTCGGTTCGTCGTATTCGACGTGGCAGGTTGGTCGGCCACGGCGCAATACGTCGTCGTCCATGCACGGCAGGTCGTCGTGCACCAGCGAATAGGCGTGGATTAACTCGACCGCGCCGGCGACGACTTCTAGTCTGTCCGGCGCAGCGCCGGTCAGTTCGCCAGCGGCGAAGGCGAGCAGCGGACGCACCCGCTTGCCGCCGCCGAGTGTGGCGTAGCGCATGGCCTCGTGCAGGCGTTGCGGGATCATCTCGCCGGCCGGCAGGAAGCGGCTCAGGGCAGATTCGGTGCGGGCCTGGGTGGCGGCCATCCAGTCAGCAAAGGGAACGCTCACTGCGCCTCCAGGGTTTTGCGGTCGATTTCCCGTGCTTCACCGTTCTCGATGATGCGGATCTGTTCTTCGGCGCGTTCGAGTTGCGCCTGGCAGTGCCGGATCAGCGCCATGCCGCGCTGGTGGGCGGCGATCGAGGCTTCCAGTTCGAGTTGGCCGCCTTCCATGCCGGCGACGATGGCCTCAAGCTCGGCCACTGCGGTCTCGAATTTCAGGTCGGCGATCGACGTCGGATCCATGTCACACAGTCTTGGGGAAACGCGTGAAAATACTCCATCCGGGGTATTTCGGTCAAATTTCAGGATAAAATCAATACCCTTTTTAACCCGCTGGAGGCTCGGAATGTCCGACATGGCGACTTCGTCCCGGTTGGCCCCTGCAGTTTCCCAACTGCCGGTGGACTGGTACTTCGATGAACGGATTTATGCGCTGGAGAAGAAACTCATCTTCGATGCCGGTCCGGGCTATGTCGGTCACCAGCTGATGGTGCCGGAAGCGGGCGATTACCGTACCCAGGAATGGAAGGACCACGGCCAGATGCTGCTCAACGGCGGCACGGTCGGGCCGAATGCCGGCATCTGGCAGATGTCCAACGTCTGCCGCCATCGCCAGGCGATCATGCTGCAAGGCTCGGGCAGGCTCGAAGGGCCGGTGGTCTGTCCGATTCACCGGTGGACCTATGAGCAATCCGGCGAGTTGATCGGGGCCCCGCACTTTCCGCAGAATCCCTGCCTGAACCTCGACAAGGTCAAGCTGGAAAACTGGAACGGCCTGCTCTTCAAGGGCCCGCGTTCGGCCAATGCCGACCTGGCCGGCATGACCACCGCGCGCGATCTCGACTTCTCGGGTTACAAGCTCGACCACGTCGAGATGCACGAGTGCAATTACAACTGGAAGACCTTCATCGAGGTCTATCTGGAGGACTACCACGTCGTCCCCTACCACCCAGGTCTGGGCAATTTCGTCACCTGCGACGACCTGAGCTGGCAGTTCGGCGACTGGTATTCGGTGCAGAAGGTCGGCATCACCTCGCTGCTCAAGGAGTCCTCGTCGGCCGTGTACAACCGCTGGCAGAAGGTGGTCCGCGAGTACTACGGCGACCGCGGGCAGACGCCGCCGCAAGGCGCGATCTGGCTGACCTACTACCCGAACATCATGGTCGAGTGGTATCCGCACGTGCTGGTCGTATCGACGCTGATCCCGATGGGTGTGGACAAGACGATGAACGTCGTCGAGTTCTACTACCCCGAGGAAATCGTCGATTTCGAACGCGAGTTCATCGAGGCCGAGCGCGCCGCCTACATGGAAACCGCGATCGAGGACGACGACATCGGCGAACGCATGGACCGCGGCCGCAAGGCGCTGCTGGCCGAAGGGAAGAACGAGGTCGGTCCGTACCAGAGCCCGATGGAGGACGGCATGCAGCACTTCCACGAGTTCTACCGCCGGATCATGCAGAAGGACATCGAGGCTCGCTGAGTTCCCGGTGAATTCACGCAGCCGATGAGGGCGCCGGGGTAAAATCCGGCGCCCTTCGTTTTTTCGAGTTCCCGCATGCAATCCCTGTGGATGATCGCCGCCAGCTTTCTGTTCGCCTGCATGGGCGTCTGCGTCAAGCTCGCCGCTGCAACCCACAACGCGGTCGAAATCACTTTCTGGCGCAGCGCCATCTCCCTGCTGCTGATGTTCGGCCTGGTTCGCCTGCGTGGTGTGTCGCTGCGCACGCCCCACTGGCGCTGGCAGATTACCCGCGGGCTGGTCGGTTTCGCGGCGCTGTTTTCCTATTTCTACGCGATCACGCTGTTGCCGTTGGCGACGGCAGTGACGCTCAACTACACCTCGGCCATTTTCCTCGCCCTTTACCTGGCCCTGGCCGGCTGGCGCATGCGTTCCGGCATGCTCGGTGCACTGGCGATCGGCCTGGTCGGGGTCGGCCTGCTGCTCAAGCCGACTTTTCATGAAGATCAATTGCTGGGTGGATTGATCGGCCTCGGCTCCGGCGTCCTCGCCGGCATGGCCTATTTCAGCGTGCGCGAGCTGGGCGCGCGTGGCGAGGCGGAAACGCGTACCGTCTTCTACTTCTCGCTGGTGTCCACCGTCTGTTCCGGCCTTTGGCTGGCGTTCGGCGAAATCAACCCGATCGATGCCGACAGCGGCCTGATCCTGTTCGGCGTTGCCGCCTTCGCAACGCTCGCCCAATTGGCCATGACCCGCGCCTATTCACGTGGCAAGACGCTGCTGTCGGCGGCGCTGGCCTACTCCACGGTGATCTTCTCCAGCCTCGCCGGCGTGCTGTTCTGGGGCGAAGTCCTGCCGACATCGGCGTGGGCGGCAATCGGCCTGATCATCCTGTCGGGTATCGCAGCCACGCATTTTTCCCGTGCCAGCCCGGTGGAGCAGGATTAGACTGGCGGTAGCTACTTTCAACAGATCGAAACGTTAGCGACAATCCAACTAGCTGACCGGGGGAGATTGATGACCGTTTTAGGGCGATTAAGGCGCGTCGAGTTGCGCGACGTTTGGCAACACGAAGCCTATAACTTCACGCCTTGGCTCGCCCAGTCAGACAACCTTGCAATACTTTCGGCGGAGTTGGGGCTGGAGTTGGAACTGGTTGGTCAGGAAGTTGCTGTCGGACCGTACGCGGCGGACATCGTTTGCAAGGATGTTTTTAGCGGTACGCATGTTCTGATCGAAAATCAGCTTGAGAAAACCGATCACAGCCACCTTGGGCAGATATTGACTTACGCCGCCGCACTTGAGGCGCGAAGTGTTGTTTGGATTGCTGCGAGATTTACCGATGAGCATCGAGCGGCAATCGACTGGCTCAACGAGATAACGCACGACGAATGGCAGTTTTTTGGGCTCGAAATCGAACTTTGGAAAATTGGTGAATCGGAGCCTGCGCCAAAGTTCAACATGATCTGCCGGCCAAACGATTGGAGTCGGGCGGTGCGCGACGAGGCAGCCAAGGCCGAAAGTGCCTCTGCGACACAAATGTTGCAATTAAAATTCTGGTCGGCGTTTCGTGATCACATGATGGCCAAGGGATTGCGGGCGCCGAAGCCATCGGCGCAATCTTGGCAGTCGTTCCGGGTTGGGCGAACCGGGTTTTCGATTGAAGGTGTCATCAAAAGGAGCGAGCGGCAAATGCTGGTCCGCTTCTATATCAATTGCGATGATCTTCCACCGAAGGCGGTTTTCAAATACCTGCTTGGTCATCGCGAAAAGATTGAGGCGGCGATGGACATGTTCCTCATCTGGAATGAGTTGCCCGACAAAAAAGGCTGCGTGATCGCCGCCGTTCGTCCTGAAAGTGATGTTGACGACGAAGCGGCTTGGCCAGTGTTGCATGCCTGGTTGGAAAGCAATGTGGCTCGTATGGACAAGGTTTTTCGGCCGTTGATCGTTTCTCTCGGGGCAGCCGATCTGACGTAAGCTGAACCCATAACAACAAAGGAGCAAGACCATGATCGTCATCGACCACAAGAACCACCGCGTCAATGTTTCCGTGTTCGGCGAATTCACGCTGGCCGACTACCGGGAGTTCGAGGAAGTCGTCAATTACAAGATCAAGTTCGAAGGTCCGGTCGACCTGTTTTTCGACCTGACCAAGATGGGCACGCTGACGCTCGACGTCGCCTGGGAGGAAGTCAAGTTCTCGCGCGCCCATGCCAACGATTTCAACCGTGTGGCCGTCGTTACCGACAGCGAATGGGTGACCTGGAGCGCCTGGATTTCGCAGACCTTCGTCAATGCCGACGTGCAGGTCTTCGACGACCCGGCCGCCGCCGACGAGTGGCTGGAGAACGAGGCTTGAGTTTCGGCACGCTGGTTTCCGTCGCCCAGTTGCAGGCGCAACTGGGCAATCCCGACTGGTGTGTTGTCGATGTCCGCCATCAACTGGCCGATGTCGGTCATGGTCAAAGGGCTTACGCCGAGTCGCACATTCCCGGAGCATTCTTTCTCCACTGCGACCGTGACCTGTCCGGGCCGATGAGCGGCCGCAACGGTCGTCACCCCTTGCCCGATCCGCAGGTGCTGGCAGCCCGCCTGGGCAGCATCGGCATCGACCGGCAGACGCAGGTGGTGGTCTATGACGATGCCCAGGGCATGATCGCCGGCCGGCTGTGGTGGTTGTTGCGCTGGCTCGGTCACGATGCCGTGGCCGTGCTCGACGGTGGCTGGCAAGCCTGGCAGGCAGCCGGCGCGGCGGTCGATGCGATGCTGCCGGTGGCGAAGCCCGCCTCCTTTGCGCCGACGCTGCGCGAGCACGCGGTCGACCTGACTTTCGTCGTCGGGCAGCTCGCTGCCCCGACGTACTGTCTGGTCGACGGTCGGGCCAACGATCGCTTCCACGGCGAGAACGAGACCATCGATCCGGTTGGTGGTCATATTCCCGGTGCCATCAATCGCTTCTTCCGCGACAACCTCGCCGACGACGGCCGCTTCAAGCCGGCCGAACAGTTGGCTGCCGAATGGCGCGAACTCCTTGCCGGTATGCCGCCGGCGCAGGTGGTGCACTACTGCGGTTCGGGCGTTTCCGCCTGCCACAACCTGCTCGCCATGGAAATCGCCGGTCTCGCGGGTTCGCGGCTATATGGCGGTTCGTGGAGCGAGTGGTGCGCCGATCCGGCGCGGCCGGTGGAGCGCTGATCAGCTCTCGCGCCTGAGGCGGGCAAGCGCCCAGGCCACGTGCTCGCGCACCAGTGGGGAAGGATCGTTCGACCTGGTCTGCAGGGCGCCGATTGCCTCGTCCGTGGCCGGACCGTTACCGAGTGCGACGGCAATGTTGCGCAGCCAGCGTTCGTGGCCGATGCGGCGGATCGGGTTGCCGGCCAGGCGGTCGTTGAACTGCGTTTCGCTCCAGGCAAACAATTCGATCAGCGTGGCCGAATCGAGGCCGTGGCGTGGGGCGAATTCCGGGTCGCCGAGGCGGGCGAAGCGGTTCCACGGGCAGCTGCTCTGGCAGTCGTCGCAGCCGTAGATGCGGTTGCCGAGCAGCGGCCGGAACGCCTCGGGGATGGCGCCGGCCAGTTCGATGGTCAGGTAGGAAATGCAGCGCCGCGCGTCGACCACGTAGGGGGCGACGATGGCGCCGGTCGGGCAGGCGTCGAGGCAGGCGCGACAGGTGCCGCAGTGCTCGTCGACCGGCGCATCGGGCGGTAGCGGCAGGTCGCAGTAGATTTCGCCGAGAAAGCGCCACGAACCTTGTTTCGACAGTAGCAAGGTGTGCTTGCCGCGCCAGCCGAGGCCGGCCTGGCTGGCGTATTCGACTTCCATCACCGGGGCCGAATCGGAAAAGACGCGGTAGCCGAAGGGGCCGGCCAGTTGGCCGATGGCGTCGGCCAGCTTCTGCAGGCGGCTGCGCACCACCTTGTGGTAGTCGCGCCCCTGGGCGTAACGGGAAATGGCCGCCTGGCCGGGATCGTCGGCCGTCCGGTCGTGCGGCAGGTAGTCGAGGGCGGCGGCAATCACCGTGATCGTGCCGGCCTGCAGTTGCTGTGGCTGGGCGCGCAGTTCGAGGTGGCGCGCCATATAATCCATCTCCCCGTGCATGCCGGCGGCCAGCCATGCACGTAGCCGGTCGACGCCGGCGCCCGGTTCGGCGCGGGCCACGCCGATCTCGGCAAAACCCAGTTCCCGGCCGAGTTCGCGGATGCGCGCCTTGATGGCGTCGTAGTCCAGTTTGGAGTCCCGATCATGCATGGCATGGATGTTACCGCTGTTTTTGATTTGCCCGACGAAGCGGCAACCCAGGCCCTCGGCGAAAACCTCGCGCAGACATTGTCGCCCGGCCTGGTGATTTTCCTTGAAGGTGACCTTGGTGCCGGCAAGACGACCTTGGCGCGCGCCCTGATCCGGGCGCTCGGACATGCCGGTCCGGTGAAGAGTCCGACCTATGCTTTGGTTGAGGTTTACGTGGTTTCGAGTTTATACTTGTATCACTTTGATTTTTATCGCTTCGAGTCACCTGAGGAGTTCCTCGATGCGGGGTTTGGCGAATATTTCAACGAAGCTTCCGTCTGTCTGGTCGAGTGGCCCGATAAAGCGGCCGGCTGCGTGCCTTCGCCCGATCTGCGCATACACTTGCGGCACGCCGGGTCCGCGCGTGTCGCCGAGCTCGCAGCTTCGTCCACAAGGGGGGCGTCATGCATAAGGACTCTCGCCTCGATCAGCGCCGCCGGCGCTTCCTGAGCTACGCCGGCTCGGCGTTGGTGCTGTCGGTCACGCCGCTGACCGGCTTGGCTGCCAATCGGCCGAGCATCATTGCCGTGCGCATCTGGCCGGCCGAGGATTACACCCGGGTCACGCTCGAACACGACTCGCCACTCAAGTTCAACCATTTCACGGTCGAGAATCCGGATCGTCTGGTGGTGGATATCGAAGGCGTCGAATTCAACAGCGTGCTCGAGAGCCTGGCCAGCAAGGTTGCCGACAGCGATCCCTACATCAAGCTGCTGCGTGCGGGGCGTTTCAAGCCCGGCGTGGTGCGCCTGGTGATCGAGCTCAAGACCCGCGTCAAGCCCCAGGTCTTCTCGCTGGCGCCGGTTGCCGAATACGGTCATCGCCTGGTTCTTGACGTTTATCCCGAGAATCCGGCCGATCCGCTGATGGCCTTGCTCGAAGGTCGTCAGGAAGCGGTCGAGCCGCTCAAGCTCGATCAGGAACTGGCCAACAACCGGCAAGCGACCCAGGACAAGGCGTCGCCTCGCGAGCGCGGCGGCAAGCCGGCAGTCAATCGCCTGGTCACCATCATGCTCGACCCTGGCCATGGTGGCGAGGACCCCGGCGCGGTCGGTCGGCGCGGCACCTACGAAAAGAACGTGACGCTGGCCATCGCCCGCCGCCTGAAGGCGCGCATCGACGCCGAACCGAACATGCGCGCCGTGCTTACCCGCGACGGCGACTTCTTCGTGCCCCTGCATGTGCGCGTGCAAAAGGCGCGCCGTATCCAGTCCGACCTCTTCCTGTCGATCCATGCCGATGCCTGGATCAAGCCCGATGCGCGTGGTTCCTCGGTCTTCGTCCTCTCCGAAAAGGGGGCGTCGAGCACCCAGGCCCGCCTGCTGGCGCAGAAGGAAAACAGTGCCGACTTGATCGGCGGCGTCAATCTGGCCAAGACCAAGGATGTGTTCCTGGCGCGCACGCTGCTCGATCTGTCGCAAACGGCGACCATCAACGACAGCCTGAAGCTCGGCAAATACCTGCTCGGCGAGCTTGGCTCGATCAACCACCTGCACAAGGCGCATGTCGAGCAGGCCGGTTTCGCCGTGCTCAAGGCGCCTGATATTCCTTCGGCGCTGATTGAGACCGCTTTTATCTCCAATCCCGAGGAAGAGCTGCGGCTCAAGGATGAGGCCTATCAGGAGCAGATGGCTGACGCGCTGATGCGCGGCATCCGCCAGTATTTCATCAAGCATCCGCCCGGGCCGAAGTCCGGTAGCGGGCGGGCCAGCTAGGCGCTCAGAACAGTTCGACTTCGCCTTTGGCGATCTCGCGGGCGCTCAGCCGGCCGTCGGCAATCAGCTGCTCGTAGCAGAGCACCTGGTTGCGTCCGTTGCGCTTGGCATAGTAAAGCGCTTCGTCGGCCCGCTCGATGACGTCGGTGGGGGTGTCACTGCTCGCCAGCTGGCTGAAGCCGATGCTTACGGTGACATGGCCAACCCGGCTGAAGACGGCTTTCTCCACGTCGCTACGGAAACGGTCCAGCGTTGCCTGGGCCGAGTTCAGGTCGGTTGGCTGGAGCAGGGCGACGAATTCCTCGCCGCCGAAACGGAACAACTGGTCGTCGAAACGGAAGCTCTGGCGCATCACCTGCGACAGCATGATCAGCACCTCGTCGCCGATCAGGTGGCCGAAGTTGTCGTTGATGCGCTTGAAGTGGTCGATGTCGCAAACCGCCAGCCAGTGTTTGCTGTCCGGCGTCAGGTTGCGGCGGGAAAACTGCCGGTCGTTGCCCAGCATTTCGTCGGACGCGGCCTGGCCGAGCAGTTCGAACAGGTGCTTGTCGAAGGTCTTGCGGCTGGACAAGCCGGTCAAGGTGTCCGCTTCACCATAGTCGAGCAGGGCAATGTGGTTGCCGAAGTATTCGATCAGGCCCATCAGCGTCACCCGGCGGTCAGCCGAGAAGGCATCAGGCAGCACCAGATCGATGAAGTAGATCGGCTCGTTCAGGCGCAGCACCGGGAAGATCACCCGGTGCGAACCATCTGCCAGGTAATCGAGGACCGCCGACAGTTCCTTCCGGCATTGCCTGAGCAAGGGGTCGCGTTCGATCGACTGGCAGAAATGATGGTCGGGCAGATAGGCGTTGCGCAGGAACTCGCCTTGCGGTCCGTAGCCGGCGCAGGCGAAGACGATGGTTTTGCGCTTGCTGCTGTAGCAGCGGTAGATGGTGAGCCGATCGGGGGCGAACAGGTCCATCAACGCGTCGACCATGGCGGAGTTGATTTCGGTGCGGTCGCGGCGCGCCGAAATTCTCACGACATGATTGATCAATTCCAGCATGCTGTTCGACTCACGCGAAATGGTTTGGCCGGATTATAGCCAGCGCCTTGTCGCCAAGGGGCTGTTTTTGCGCCGATTTGCCCGATCACTGGGCTGGCCTCGGTATAATCGCACTTTTTTCCGATTCCACCCGATGCGCGTTTTTCGCGGTTATTCCCGTCCTGTTCCGGCACCCGTTGCACTGGCCATCGGCAATTTCGATGGCGTGCATCTTGGCCATGCGGCCCTGGTTGCCCGCCTGGTCGAGGTTGCCCGGCAAGGCGGCGTGGCGCCGACGGTGCTCAGCTTCGAGCCGCATCCGCGCGAGTTCTTCGCCCCCGACTCGGCCCCGGCCCGGCTCAGCACCCTGCGCGAAAAGCTCGAACTGCTGGCCGACAGCGGCATCGCCCAAGCGATGATCTGTCCGTTCAACCGGGCTTTCGCTGCGCTGAGTGCAGAACAGTTCATCGAAGCGGTGCTGGTCCTCGGCCTTCAGGTCCGGCATCTGGTGATCGGCGACGATTTCCGTTTCGGCCGCGGGCGCGTCGGCGATTTTGCGCTGCTGCAGGCCGCCGGCGAACGTCACGGTTTCACCGTCGAGGCGATGGGCAGCGTCGTCGTCGATGGCGAGCGGGTCTCCAGTTCCGGCGTGCGCCGGGCACTGGCCGACGGCGACATGGCGCATGCGGCGAAACTGCTCGGCCGTCCCTACATGATGGATGGTCAGGTCGTGCACGGCCAGAAGCTCGGCCGCCAGCTCGGCTTTGCCACGGCCAACCTGCGCATCAAGCACAACCCGCTGCCGATGACCGGCGTCTTTGCGGTCGAGGTCGGCGGCCTCGGCGAGAGGCCGCTGCCCGGTGTCGCCAACCTCGGTATCCGGCCGACCGTCGGCGGCACGCGGCCACTGCTCGAAGTGCATCTGTTCGACTTCGACCGCGACATCTACGGCGCCCACATTTCGGTTCGCTTCGTGCATAAACTGCGCGACGAGCAACGGTTTTCCAATTTCGACGCCCTCAAGGCGCAGATCGCGGCCGATGCCGCGGCGGCGCGGGCTTTCTTCAAGCGGTGAGCAAGCAAATGGCTGATTACAAAGAGACGCTGAACCTTCCCGATACCCCGTTCCCGATGCGCGGCGACTTGCCCAAGCGTGAGCCGCAGTGGGTCGCCCAGTGGCAGGAGAAGCAGCTCTACCGGAAGATCCGCGAGATTTCCGCTGGCCGGCCGAAGTTCATCCTGCACGACGGCCCGCCGTATGCCAACGGCGACATCCACATCGGCCACGCGGTCAACAAGGTGTTGAAGGACATCATCGTCCGCTCGAAGACGCTGGCCGGCTTCGATGCGCCCTACGTGCCGGGCTGGGACTGCCACGGCATGCCGATCGAAATCCAGATCGAAAAGACGCACGGCAAGAACATCCCGCGCGAGCAGGTGCAGAAGCTGGCGCGCGCCTACGCCGGCGAGCAGATCGAACGGCAGAAGAAGGATTTCATTCGCCTCGGCGTGCTCGGCGAGTGGGACAAGCCCTACCTGACGATGAACTTCAAGACCGAGGCCGACGAGATCCGGGCGCTCGCCCAGATGATCAAGCGCGGTTTCGTCTATCGCGGCCTGAAGCCGGTGAACTGGTGTTTCGACTGCGGTTCGGCGCTGGCCGAGGCGGAAGTCGAATACCAGGACAAGAAGTCGCCGGCCATCGACGTCGCCTTCGCTGCCGCCGAGCGTGACAAGCTGGCCGCTGCCTTCGGCCTGGCGGCCCTGCCGGCCGGTGAAGCCTACGCAGTCATCTGGACGACGACGCCGTGGACCATCCCCGGTAACCAGGCGCTCAACGCTCATCCGGAAATCACCTATCACCTGGTGCAGACCGAAAGGGGTTGCCTGATCCTCGCCGCCGACCTGCAGGAAGCCTGTCTGACCCGCTACGGCCTCATCGGTACCACCGTTGCCGCCTGTAAAGGCGCGGCGCTGGAACGCATCGCCTTCCGCCATCCGCTCTACGACCGCCTGTCGCCGGTCTTCCTCGGCGACTACGTGACGCTCGACGCCGGTACCGGCATCGTCCATTCGGCGCCGGCCTACGGTCTGGAAGACTTCCAGTCGTGCAAGAACTACGGCATGCACAACGAGCAGATCCTGACCCCGGTGCAGGGCGACGGCACCTTTGCCGCCGACCTGCCGTTCTTCGGCAGCATGAACGTGTGGAAGGCCAACCCGGTCATCGTCGAGAAACTGGCCGAAGTCGGCGCGCTGTTGAAGCACGCCACCATCGAGCACAGCTACATGCACTGCTGGCGCCACAAGACGCCGCTGATCTACCGCGCCACCAGCCAGTGGTTCGTGCGCATGGATGCGCCGGATGTCGACAGCCAGGGCGTCGCCGCCACCGAGCCGGCCGGCCACACGCTGCGCGAAGCCGCGCTGCAGGGCGTCGAGGACACCGCCTTCTATCCCGCCTGGGGCAAGAACCGCCTGCACGCGATGATCGCCAACCGCCCCGACTGGTGCATCTCGCGCCAGCGCAACTGGGGTGTGCCGCTGCCCTTCTTCACGCACAAGGCGACCGGCGAACTGCACACGAACACGCTGGAGCTGATGGAAGCCGTCGCCAAGCGCGTCGAGCAGGGCGGCATCGAAGCGTGGACGCAACTCGACGCCGCAGAACTGCTCGGCAATGACGCCGCCGACTACGTCAAGACCACCGACATCCTCGACGTCTGGTTCGATTCCGGCACCACGCACATGAGCGTGATGCGCGGTTCGCACGGCGAACTGGGCTGGCCGGCCGACCTCTACCTGGAAGGCTCGGATCAGCATCGCGGCTGGTTCCATTCCTCGCTGCTGACCGGTGCGGCCATCGACGGCCGCGCCCCGTACAAGGCGCTGCTGACGCACGGTTTCGTCGTCGACGGCAAGGGCCACAAGATGTCGAAGTCGAAGGGCAACGTCATCGCGCCGCAGCAGGTTTCCGACAAGATGGGCGCCGACATCCTGCGCCTGTGGGTGGCTTCCACCGATTACTCGGGCGAGCTGACCATTTCCGACGAAATCTTGAAGCGCGTCGTCGAAGGCTACCGCCGCATCCGCAACACACTGCGCTTCCTGCTCGCCAACGTCTCCGATTTCGACGCCGCCGCCGACATGCTGCCGGCCGACCAGTGGCTGGAAATCGACCGCTACGCGCTGGCGCTGACCCGCCAGTTGCAGCAGTCCTGCCAGGGCGATTACGAGCGCTTCGAGTTCCACCGCGTGGTCCAGGCGCTGCAGGGCTTCTGCTCGGAAGACCTAGGCGGTTTCTACCTCGACATCCTCAAGGACCGCCTGTACACGACGGCGCCCAAGTCGGTCGCCCGGCGCTCGGCGCAGTCGGCGCTGTGGCACATCACCCAGGCCTTCGTCCGCCTGCTGGCACCGATCACCGCCTTCACCGCCGAGGAAGTCTGGGCGGTGCTGACCGGCGACGCCGACGACTCGGTGATGTTCCAGCAATGGCATCAACTGCCGGAACAGACCGGCGAGAGCGAGCTGCTGGCGAAATGGGCGATCGTCCGCGAAGTGCGCAACGACGTCACCAAGGCGCTGGAAGCTCGCCGCGAGGCCGGCGAGATCGGCGCCGCACTGCAGGCCGCCGTCGAAATCCGCTGCGCCGGCGACAAGTTCGCCGCGCTCTCGGCGCTCGGCGACGACCTGAAGTTCGTCTTCATTTGCTCGGCGACCGCCGTGATCGAATCCGCCGAGGAATCGGTGACTGCCACGCCGCTGGCCCACGCCAAGTGTGAACGCTGCTGGCACGTGCGCGAGGATGTCGGCGCCGATCCGGCGCATCCCGGCCTGTGCGGTCGTTGCGTCAGCAACCTGCATGGCGACGGCGAGGTACGCACGCATGCGTGAGGCCCGGCATTGGTATGCGCTGGCCGGCTTGATCGTCATCCTCGACCAGATCAGCAAGTGGGTGGTACTCGGCAGCATCGCGCCGGGCGAAGTCATTTACGTGGCGCCGTTCTGGAACTGGGTGCTGGCCTTCAACCCGGGGGCGGCGTTCAGCTTCCTCGCCGATCAGCCGGGCTGGCAGCGCTGGTTCTTCACCGTGCTGGCGCTCGGCGTTTCCGGCTGGATCGCCTTCGAGCTGAAGAAACACCCGGAACAGAAGCTGATGGCGCTGGCGCTGACCCTGGTCATGGGTGGCGCGCTCGGCAACGTCATCGACCGCGTGCGCTTCGGCGCCGTCGTCGATTTCATCCAGTGGCACGCCGCCGGTTTCTACTGGCCGGCTTTCAATGTCGCCGACTCGGCGATCACCGTTGGTGCCGTCCTGCTGATCGTCGCTTCGCTGACCCATAAAGAACAGAAAGAAAACGCATGAGCACCACCGTCCGCCCCGACAGCTACCTGACCCTGCATTACCGCGTCACCGCCCTGGATGGCGAGGAATTCCTGTCCACCTTCGACATGAGCCCGGCAACGCTGCAGATGGGTAGCGGCCAGCTCGCCGAAAACCTGGAAAGCGTGCTGCTCGGCCTGAATGCCGGCGAGCATTACGTGTTCGAACTGGAGCCCGAGCAGGCCTTCGGCGTGCATAACGAACGCCTGGTCGAGCGCATTGCCCGCAGCGGCCTGCCGGCCGGTATGGAACTCAAGGAGAATTCGGTCGTCGAATTCACCGCGCCCACCGGCGCGACCTTCGCCGGTTTCCTGCGCGAGCTCGATGAAACCAGCGCCCTGTTCGACTTCAACCACCCGATGGCGGGCAAGACGATCCGCTTCGAGGTGAAAATCATCGGAATCATGTAATGCAGGTCATCCTTGCCAATCCCCGCGGCTTCTGTGCCGGCGTCGAACGCGCCATCACCATCGTCGAACGTGCGCTGGAAAAGTTTGGTGCGCCGATCTACGTCCGCCACGAGGTCGTGCACAACAAGTTCGTCTGCGACGACTTGCGTGCCAAGGGCGCCGTCTTCATCGAGGAACTGGCCGAGGCGCCGGCTGGCAGTACGGTCATCTTCAGCGCCCACGGGGTGTCGAAGGCGGTTCGTCTGGAAGCCGAGCAGCGTGGCCTGAAAGTGTTCGACGCTACCTGCCCGCTGGTCACCAAGGTCCATGTCGAGGTCGGCAAGATGCGCGGACAGACGCGCGAAGTGGTCATGATCGGCCACAAGGGCCATCCCGAGGTCGAGGGAACGATGGGGCAGAGCGAAGGCGGCATGTACCTGGTCGAAACTGTCGACGATGTTGCCAGCCTGTCGGTAGAGCATCCGGATCAATTGTCCTACGTCACCCAGACGACGCTGTCGATGGATGACGCCCTGGTCGTCATCGCCGCCCTGAAGGCGCGTTTCCCGGGTATCCAGGGGCCGAAGAAGGATGACATCTGTTACGCCACCCAGAA
The DNA here is from genome assembly GCA_002425245.1 of Betaproteobacteria bacterium UBA5582. Taxonomy (GTDB): domain Bacteria; phylum Pseudomonadota; class Gammaproteobacteria; order Burkholderiales; family Rhodocyclaceae; genus Azonexus. The sequence goes on from DILW01000152.1 coordinate 37,982, forward strand.
TCGCCAGGACGCGGTCAAAGCGCTGGCCGAGCAGTGCGACCTGGTGATCGTCGTCGGCAGCCCGAATAGCTCCAACTCGCGTCGCCTTAAAGAAGTTGCTGCCGGCCGCGGGATCGAGGCCTACCTGATCGACGGTGCTGCCGAAATCCAGGAATCCTGGCTCGCCGGCAAGCAGCGCATCGGCGTAACCGCTGGCGCTTCGGCACCCGAGGTGCTGGTGCAGGATGTGGTCGGCCGCATCCGCGCCCTGACCCAGGCCGAGGTCGGACAACTCGATGGAGTCGAGGAAGGGGTTTCCTTCCCCTTGCCCAGAGAGTTGGGGTGAGGCCGGCTGACGGCGTCTGAGGCTCGGATGCCTTCGTCTTACCAGCAGTCGCGAACCGAAGCCGCCGTGCCTGAGCGGGTCTTTACGCCGACCTGATTGACGGTCAGTGTTCCGCAACGGGTATCGCGGCTTGCTTGTTGTCCCTGAGGCGTTGCCTGGATGACATAAGTGCTGGCGGTCGGTTCGCCGTTGGCAAAAGCGATGGTGTAAAAGCCGTTCAGGTCGGTTCTGCACTGGCTGTTGGGTAGTACCACCCCACTGTAGGTTTGGTTGGTTGTGTTGCTTCGCTCCATGAACTGGGCAAGTTCCGTCAGACAGGCAGCCGCAACTGCCCGTCTGCTGTTGACGATGTACTGGATGTACGAGGGATAGGCTATCGCCGAAAGAATGCCGATGATGGCTACCACCACCATGAGTTCGATCAGCGTGAAACCACGAGTTTTCATGCGTATAGCTCCCTTTATTTGAGTCTGATTTCACGCCAGGATATCCGACCGGTCTTTTTCGGACCGATATTGACCTTGGTTTTGCCGAGTCCGCCACCGGATGATCCGCCGACAATTATCTCATCACCAACAATCACGCCTTCTCCGGGCATGCCGACGCCTGGGTCGAAGGAGCCGATGTGCTGGCCGCTGATCAGGTCCGATGTGTTGAAGTTGCCATCGCCACTGATGTCGAAGAAGTAATCGGTCAATGCTGCACCGGTGAAGGCATTCACCGCGTTGATGAATCCTTTTCCTTCCGGCATGCAAGGGTCGGATGTGGTCGGAATGATGCTGCTGACTAGCAAGGCGGGTTGGCTGGCGAAGATCAGCTGCGACTGCGTCACGATACGCTCTCCTCGCGGATTCGGGTCTTTCAGATCAATGTACCAGCCTTTCTTTCCTGCCATGTCGTTTGGTGCTGAACTCGAGAAGGTGCGAACCGATTTCCCGGATACCGTACCGACCAGATTGATCGTCCGCGCCTTCAGTGCCGCCCTGCCGCTGATTACAGTCCCGTCGTCAATGACGCCGTACCAGGACTGGACCGACTGGTCGCCCGGGTCTGTCTGGAAGTAATAACTGCCCGTGCCGAAAAGCAGGAAGGTTTTGCCAATATTGACATCGTCCTTGAGCGAGTTCGAAGCAACCAGAATCTTGGCGGTGATCGGCTGGCGCTTGTCCGCGTCATCCTTTGCGACAAAAAGTGGTGTTGCGGAGGTCAGCGCCCAGTCGGCCGGCGTGGCGCTACGCAAATCGAATTTCCAGACGTTGCCTTGATGATCTCCCGCGTAAACATAGTCAAACTTGGTGTCACCATTGACATCAACCAGGGTTGGCGTAGCCAAACCGTTACTGCCGGTCGCGCCGGTATCAATTTTCCGGATCACCGCGCCGGTTTGTAGGTTGATGACGTACAGGACCGCGCTTTCGTTGGTGCTGTTGTAACCATTGCCAACGACCGCAACCGCGGTATTGTTGTTGGCAACACCGATCTGTGGGCGACCAAGAACGAAACCAAGATCGCTGTCCGGCGACAATTCCCAGAGAATGTCTGCTCGTGAGCCGGTGTTGAAGCTGGTCGGTTGGGTGACATCCAGGCCGAACAATCCCTTGGCACCACGCCCGGGGCTGCCAATCAGCAGGTTCTTCCCGCTGGTCTGGGTCTTGGTTGACACCGCGACGTCGCCATCAACATAGAATTTATGCCCGTAGGAAGCGGCAGTAAGTTCGGATAGTTTGTTGAAGACGAGTCCTGGAATGTAAGCGAAGGTTTCTGCACCGGTTTCAGCGTTGAAAGCGTGCAGCATGCCGTCATTGGCACCGACGAATACCGTGTTCGAGTCCTTCACGTAGTAGGGCGAGGAGTGAATGATGTCGCCAAGAAGCTTGTTTCGGTTACGGAAAGTCCCGCCATTGCGGATTTCCTTTGATTGATCGCCACGAATATAGTTGAGCACATCGAGCGAACCCAGTTGTCCCTGCAAGGTCGTGCCGATACTCGTCCACTGGAATTCGGAGCCCGCAGGGGTTCCGGTTTTCCAGGTGTAGATCTTGCGATTGGCTGGCGTAGGTACTTTTTCCGAGGCTCGCCACAGTATCTGGTCGATACTGCTGCTGCTCTTTGCAACAAGTTCGCCGTCCCAGGTGGCGCTGTTGAAGGACGACTGGAAAACCCTGTCACCTCCTCGAATTTCCTGTCCGTTCGAGGTGATGTTACCGGCGCTGGCACTGCGCTCGACGATGCTGTCAAAGCTCTTTTTAAGGGCTTCCTTGAGCTTCAAGGGGTTTTGAACCAGGAAATACGTATCAGGAACGCCGTCGCCGTCGCCATCCCACTCAAGCGGAAGGTCGGGGGTATTGTTGCCGTTCCGGTCGGTAAATCCGCCCCACTTGGCGGCGTACCACAAAGGATCCTTGAGCAAGCTGGCACTGGTGTTGCCAGCGGAGAAGAAGCGCTCACTGGATTGCACCGGGTTGGCCGTATAAGGCAGGGTGCCGCAACTGGCTGGCATTGGAGACGCGTCACAGTAGCCCGGATCACGTCCATCCGGCACATTGAGATAATAGCTTGGTGCAGCCGACTCATCACGAACCACCAGATAAACACCGTCCTTGGTCGTGCCGGAAATGATGTATCCCATGCTGTGATAAATGCCACCGGCCTGGTATTCCGGGGTCAGTTTGACGCGGACACTGCCGTTGGATTCGACGGCGACTTCATAGACAACAATCGCATCCATGTCATGGTCGGCGCCTTGCTCGACATCCTCGAAATTGATCCGGAAACGGGCGAAATATCGCCCGCCATTGATCGCGGGGTTACTGTCGAGATTCGAAGAATTGACAATCGTGTCGACATAAAAGTCGACGATCTGGTTGGTCGGCTGAAAATCGCCCTTGGCGTTTGAAATCCCGGAGCCACCAACTGACTTGGCGAACGGAACCAGCGTGACCTTACGGCCTCCGACTGGCACCTCGATTTTCGGTAGCGGCGAACTGAGCGCAACGACAAAAGAATCAACTGATTGTCTCCCCGTCAGATCACTACGCAGATCATTGATCTTGCCGAAACGGGCAACGGATGCCGAGTAATAACTCCCCCGCTTGGTCGGTTCTTCCGGTGCCAGGCCACGGATATTGCCAATACTGCTGACGCTCTTGGCGGTTGGTGCGCCATCGTAATTGCTGCCTACCTGGCCGATGAAACGCATGCCAGGAATGCTTGGTTCGCCCGCGGTAATGGTATTGGCCTCGGTCTGGACATTAAGACCGGAAAGGTCGCCGGAAAAGCTATCGAAGGCGCTACCCGGCAACTGATCGGAATCGAAGGAAGGATTGACGCCGGAGACAACCAGCATGTTTGGTCGGGCACACCACGGTGCCTTGGCTGAACTCAGGGCTGAGTATGGATCATCCCAAGTGGCAACCGGCAAACCGATATGACCATCGACGCCACCGCTGGTCGCAAAAGCTGTTGTAGCAGCGCTCTTACCGGCGAAATAGCGCAGGGTTTCATACATGATCTCGGCGATTGGATTGCCCCAGTCGGGAAACTCTCCCTCGTTCATCGGTCGAGTCGTGACCCACCCTCCCGCATAAGCCTGATCGGTTCGATTATTGTTGTAATCCCTGATGCGCAGCGCATTCATGGTCTTGACGATGGTGTTGTTCGAAGTGAACACACCGGTGTTGGAATTCACCTCATCGGTGAACGAAGAAACGACCTTGCGCAATACGCCACCGGACATGCTTTTGTTGTAGCTGCCCGTAAGCAGGCCGAACAGCATCGAGTTGTTCTCGCCGTAGTCGTGCAGCAGGCCGGTAGGTTTCCAGTTACCGTTCGGGTAACGCTTGCAACCTGAATTGTATGTGGAGGTACAGACCTTGACGCGGACGGTATAGTCCGTGCGTGTGCCATTGTGGTTATCCGTTTCGTGGAGCACCGGGCGTTCGGTCGAGGCCCATTGCCACACCCGGCGATTGTTTGCGTTAGTGATGACGCGAAGCAACGGCGGCCTGTCGCTGCAGGAATTTAATGTTGAGCAGTTGGTTGCCCGGGTGTCGGTCAGGTTGCCGAAGAAATGTTTTCGGTCAGTACTGGGTTGACTCAGTCCGGTGTAGTCGGAAATCTTGTAGCCGTCCACGGCCTCGCTGGTGTATTCCTTGGCCCAAGAGTGAGCATCCTGGGGGATGTAAGTACGCCTGAGGATGGTCTCGGTGCTGGAGTCAACCTCGCGGTATCCGCCGTAGAATACCTTGCGCAAGGCGTCGATTCGGCTGGTTGTGACGTAGTTGAGCCAGTTGCCCGACCAATGGCTGCTGGTTGCGCATTTGCCCAGAGTTGTCGTCTGGGCAGCGGGGGTGAATACATCGGAATTGCCGGCACCACCGGAATGGCTGTAACACAGCCCCGAGTCGAACAGGCCGTAGTAGGTGATCGTCGGTTTGAAGCGGATGTCCAGGGTGCCGTCACCGTCGATGTCGCTGGCATCGTTATAGGCTTCGTAGAACAGCGTATGGTCACGCCCCAGCGTCAGCATGGTCAGGGGTTTCGAAACCTGTGCTGCCTGTAACGGCAAATCGAGGATGGGAAACGGGGCGGCATGTAACGGAGAGGAAAGCGCAAGGGCAACAGCGGCTATTTGCGAGAGCAGGACGACTGGGCGGCGAAGGATGGACATGATCGACCTCATTCCGTAGCGAAGATGGATTGCAGCATGACCGAAGCACGGTCATTACCCGTCACTCTTGCGGTTATCCGGTAACGGCTGCAGGACAGGTAGGACGTAGTGGATTGGTCTGGCTGGCAGGGAAAATTGCCACCCAAGTACTCGACAAAGTACTGGGGCGTGCCGGCGATGGCGGAACCCAGGCTGAGCCCGGTGGCATTGACCCAGCCGTTGAAAGCATCAACCTCCCAGCGAGCAGGGCAGTTGGGGTCGGGGGTCTTGCACAGCCCGTTGGCGCAGAGATTGGCATCGGTGAAATAGGCATTGGTCTTCTCGCAGGGACTGATGCTGCCGCTGTAAGTGCCGTTGCCGCCGGGGAAGCCCAGATTGGGGACGGTGGCGCCCCCCTGGGTTGTCTGGGATTGGGCCAGGGCGGCAGCTTCACCGATCCTGAGAGCGGCTTCGGCGCCCTGAAAACTGAGGCTCCTGTCGTAGGTGTTGCTGGTCATGCGCTCTTCGACAAGCACGGTACGGATGCTGGATATGCCGAACAGGGTTATGACGATCAACATGATCAGGGAAACCAGCAGGGCGATGCCTTTTTGGGATGTGTAATGTCTCATTGCACGATTTCCTGGTTGCGCAGGCTAATCAGGTTGACGAATGTTCGTTCGAGGGGCTGTTGATTCGTTCCCGCGTTGCTGATACTGCGAATGCCGAAGGTCAGCCGGATAGCGACCACATTGTTCCAGTCCGCTGCACCTACGCTTCCCGCCGCGACAAAGTCGCTTGCCAACGTACCACCAGTACGCAACAGGTACTCTGCCTGCATGTCTTGAACGCCTTCGGCGATTTCCTCGGTGACTACGCTACCGCTGTTGTCTGTGCGGGACCGGAACAGCGATGGCCTGCCCCTGTCGTTGTTGCCAATAAACCAATAGACGCTGTAAAGGCGAGATAACTGGGCTTGAGGATCGAAACTGTAGAAACTGCCAGGCGAGCATTGAGCGGTGTTCAAACCGAGACATTTCGTGCTGTTGCCAGGGCTGCCGCTGCCGTCGTTGTGCACGATGGTCGTGTTGTTGGGGTTTGCATTGCTGACCTGGAAAATGGCTGCCTGCCTCATGTCGCAAACCATCAGGACATTGCCACTGCTGATGCAGTGACTGGCCGTGTTTACTGAGAACTGGGCTGAATTTCCGTTGTGTGCGGTCACCGTCAGCGAACTTCCGTCGCAGGCGCCGATGCTGCCTCTGATGATGAATGAGTCAGTTCCGCTGATCCGGGTACCGGCTGCCGTTCCCGAGGCGACCGGCGCATCGGTGGCGCTACCACCAAAGCCCTGAACCTTCCCGCCGGCCCAGTTCGACCACCAGTTGGCAGTTGCGTTGTTGAGCGCGTTTGCGACCTGGTTGACGGGAATTCCGCAGGGATTGCCGCCGGCATTGCGCAGGTCGACCGACATCAGTTCAGAGGCAGTACGGGCGTTTTGCTGAATCTGAGCGAGCGCCTCGTGGCTGCGGAAAGTTGCATGGTTACTCAGGAAAATGTTGGAGACAGCAAGGACGATCAACATTCCTATTGCCAGAGAAACCATCAGCTCTACGAGCGATAGCCCTTTTTGCCAGAAACAGGGGGGGCGTTTGATGTCTGACATGTCAGATTCTCGTATTGGTTTCCAGGACGGCGGAGGAGGATCCGCCTGTGCCACGTTCGTCATTCCAGTAAATCCGGACAGTGCAGTTATTTGCGTTACAGGAGACTTCCCCGCATCCATTGGCGCCAAGGTTGTCCTGGATGTGTTGCAGCCAGAGCTTCTTGTTGGTCGCAATCACGCCACTTGCACTGCTTGGAACAGTGCAGGTCTTGGTCATTGCGTAGCTCCCGCTACTGGTGCGATCCAGGCGGATGGCGTCAATCATGAAGTAACTGAGCATGATGGCCTGGTTTTTCTGGAAGCTGCTCTGATTGTTTCGTAGCGCATTGGTCTGCATGGCGGCAAGCCCGAGCATGCCAAACGAGAGGATCAGCACGGCAACCATCACTTCCAGCAGGCTGACGCCCTTTTGAGTAGAAGGGGGTTTAATCGACATAAATGCTCCCGGTCCTGATACGAACGTTTCTGGTAACGTTGCCCGAGGTGAGCGAGAAACTGCCGTTTGTCACCAAGTTGGTGCCGCTATAAGGCAAGCCATCGCTACGGTAATCGACACAGTTGAAGCCACTCACGGTCGAAGTGTTTGCCGAAGTTGCCGTGATGGTGTTCGACAGATCGCCCTGCCTGAAAACAGTCGTGTTCGCGGTGCCCGTTGTGGTTCCGCCGGCTCGTACCTCCCATTGTCGATTCGTCGCACTCATGCAGAAACCAATCGTGGTGTTGCGCTTGATCGCCTCGGTTCGCGCCAGCGCCAGGCCGGAAAGCACTTCGTTTGCGGACGAGGAGGCACGCTGCCCGTTGATCAGTTGTTGCATGCCGGGCGCACCGAAGGTCACGAGAATGCCCAGAACGGCAATTGCAACCATCAGTTCGACGAGAGTGACTCCTCTTGAACTGCGAGGAATCGGATGTAATTCGGTCATCAAGTGATCTCCATGTATTTGCATGCTCTTGTGCTGCGAGCCAATCAGTCCGAAATCAGCACCTCGCGCCAGTTCAGGCGGCGGAAGGTGGGTTTCGACGGGGTTTTCAGCGATTCCAGACCTCCGTCGGACTTGCCGAAGATAACGGATGTTCCTGCGCCAGGCGTGCTGACTATCGCGATGTTGGAGATGCTCTGCGAGGAACTGACCGCTTCGAGCGGGACGCTGGTGCCGCCGGTGCCGATCTGGGTCAGTGCGGTGCGGGCGTCGCCGTAGTAAACAGCGAAGCCACGGGCCGTGCCTCGGGCGTTGCAGGCATCGCCGCTTGGCAGGTTGGCGGCGAAAGCAACGACGCCATTGACCTCGACCGGGTCGATGTTGACGTGTTCGGCCACGCCGCCCGTCGAAACAGCCAGGTTGTAGTACCAGCCATAGTTGGCCGCGCTGCTGCCGATGCCGCTGACCAGGCTGGTCACCGCGGTAAGATTGCTCCGGGTGATGGGTGGTGTGAAAGTGGCGCTCGGGTAGGCCTGTCCTGCACTGACACTGGTGGTGCTGCCCGAAGTCGTGGTGGCGCCGGTGCTGAAGAAACGGCCGAAGCCCTTGTCGCCGTCCCGGATCGCGTAGAAGGTCTGGGTCTGGGACGTCGAAATGTCGCTGTCGTCCAGCAGTTTGCCCGTTCCGACCAGGACGTAACGCTTGTTGCTGGACGGGTCGGCGGCGACTACCGGGGTCGTCGTGATCGCCTGCGGACTGCCGTTGGCGTCGGTCAGGGTAGCGATCTTGGTCAGGCGGTAGTCATAGGTGGTCGTGGTCGTGGTGGTTCCGGAGACGGTGGTGCGGTTCTCCGTCGGCGTCAGGTCCACCCGCCAGACGTTGCCGCGGAGGTCGCCGGCATAGATGGCATCGGCCAGATGATTGGGCTTGCTCGGAATGAAGGCCGAGATTTGTGCCAGGTTGATCGGCGAGGTGGTGCTTCCTTCGGTCGTGGCAACCGTCCGCAACAGGGCGCCGGTGCGCGGGTTGAGGAAGAAAAGGTAACCCTTGCCGTCGCTGTTGTTGTAGCCGGAGCTGACGATGACCGTCCATCCATACTCCGGCGTTTTGACGATCACCGGCTTGCCGAAGCTGTAGCCCATGTTGGCGTTGGTGAACTCCCACAGCACCGAACTGGCGACATTGGTTTCGCTGGTCCAGGTGCCCGGGCTGGTGATGTTCAGCGCGTAGTAGCCCTTGCCGCCCTTGCCCAGGCCGCCGACCAGAATGGTCCGCCAGGCGTTGCTGGTGAAGGTCGTGCCAGGCGTCTTGTAGAAATCGACATCCTTGGTCACCGGGGTGCTGTCGATCAGGTAGTGGTGTGAGAAGGCGGTCGGGTTGCCGAGGGAGGCGAGGCCGGTGGTGCTGGCGCTGGTGCCGCCAACGTAGGCAAAGCTGGGAATGTAGGCAAACAACTCCTTGCCGCAGCTGGAACCGGAGATGCCGGAGGTACAGGTTCCGGTAGCGGTGGCCGGCACCGAGCCGTCGAAGGCGTGCAGCATGCCGCCGTTGGAAGCGGCATAGACGACTGTGGTGCGATTGGCGTTGTCGGAGACGAACTTGCTGTAGCCTGGGTTGTAGGTATCGTAATAGCCTTCGTTGGGGGCGGAAACGGGCGCCAGTTGGGCGTTCACGATGTCCGCCAGCAGATTGGCCCGGGTCCGGTAGGCACCGCCGTTGGCTACTTCCCGGGTGCGGTCGCCGCGCAGGTAATCAATGTAGTTGGAGACCGATTGCGAACCGCTGGCCACGTTGGGTACGGAACCGAAGGAGGTGTAGTTGGTACGGGAGTTCAGGCTGCTTCCCTGGAGGCTGGCCAGCGTGAAGGGCAGGCCGGCGCCGGTGCTGGTGCAGCAGGTCACGATCAGGCGGTTGGAGGCGGTTCGGGCGTTGAGCAAGGTGGTGGCACTCCAGACTTCGCTGACGGTGGGTACGCCACTGCTGTTGTAACTGACGATGCGGCCATCCAGGCTGGAGGTCCAGTTGTTCGGGTTGTAGCTCACCGCGTAGTTGGCATTTCCGCTTGCGGCCTGGACGGCGGCCGGGGCAGAAAAACCGGTGGTGGTGATCTCGCCGGCTTCTGCGGCGATCTTTTCGAATGCGGCCTCCAGGCCGCTCTTCAGCAGATCGGGCGAGTTGCTCGGGAAATAGTTGTCCGGGCGGCGGTCCGTGCCATTGAGCGTCGTTGTCGTTGACGACCAGTTGGCGGTCGGGATGGTGCTGGTTCCGTTGCTGGCGGCGTAGGGATCGAAACCGGTCGGGATGGTGAAGCCACCGTACTTGGTGGCCAGCCAGTACTGGTTGCGGGAAATGTAGCCCGATTCGTAAACATCCATCCAGTAGGTGTTGATGGTCTGCTGTCCGGTCAGGTCGGAGCGGATGTCACGGGTATGCGCATCGTAGGCGAGGCCGGCAAGGTAGTAGGTGTTGCCGCGCCCGGCATCGCCGCCGACCCAGGCGTAAGTGTTGCCGAGGTTGGTCAGGCCTTCCAGTTGCCCGACCATGTCGGTGGCCGTCTTGACGTTCACCGTCGTGTCGCCCGACACCTCGGTCGGCTGGGCCGGCTCGTCGGTAGCGCGGAGGGTGGTGCCGGGCAGGTTGGCGTCGCGCCAGGCGTTGGTATCACCGATGCCGAGAATGAAATTCTTCTGGCAGGAATACAGGATGGGGTCGCTCCAGGTGGTGATCGCGGGGAAATCGTCCAGCCAGTTGGCGGCGGTCGCGCTGCTGCCGGGTGACCAGCTGCCGCTAAGGCTGGTATAGCTGGCAACGTTCCCCTGATTCTTGAAATAGCGCAGGGCGGAGTAATAAAGCTCGCTGACCGGGTCAAAGGATTTGTAGGGGCGCCCGGAATTGCCGAACTTGTTGAGGTAGTTCATCACCCCGCTGTCGGAGATGCTGACCGTCCACCCCGCTGCAGCGGCAAAAGTCTGGGTGGCGCTGGCGTCGGTGCTGTCGGGGTTGCGGACCATGATGCCGGTGCTGGGGTCCCACTCGCGGTTGGCGTTGCTGGTCGCGGTCGAGCCGGGAACGGGCTGGGTCGGGCCGATGTACTTCATGCGTGCCCGCAAGACGCCGCCATCACGCAGGATGTTGCTGTCGTTGTAATAGCCGAAGGCGGCATAGCGCAGCTTTTGCGAGTACTTCTGCAACAGCCCCTCGGGCTTGTAGTTGCTGCCGTAGGCGACGCAATTGTCTTCAAGTCCGACCGTGCTGTCGCAGACCTTGACGTTGATGTAGACGCGGTACACCGTCGCATCGTTGGCGTAAGCGGGGTTGGCTACAAAGCGCCAGATTTGCCAGATGGTGGCGGGCACGTAGCTGTTCTGCCCGTTATAGTCGACGATTGAGCCCCCGTAGAGATTCCCTGTTCGGGTGAGGTACATCGCCGTTCCAAGCGTACGCAGGCGGGTATTGACCGAGGACCAGTTGAACGGGGTGGCGCCACTGGTTCCAGTGCTGATCGACTTGTCCGGCATGACGCCGCTGTCGAACGAGGCGTAGGTTTTGGTAATGATGGTTTCCGTCGTCGTGTCCTTGCTCCGATAGCCACCGGTCAGGACCCCACGGAAAGTGTCCAGAGTCTGCATGCTGGCCCAGTTGAGGTAGTTCCCGCTCCACCTTTGAACGCTTGAGTTGCTGGTGCAGGTGCGGTTGCTGGCGGCGCTGTCGGGAGTGAAGTAACTGCTGCTCGGGGTGCCGCTGTTGTAGATGTAGCGGTAACACTTTTGCGGGTCGAAATAGCCGAGGTAGGTGCTGGCTGACGAATAAGCAGTCGACGACGGGTAGGCCGGGGTGGTCGCCGTCGGCCATTCGACCGACAGGGTCAGGGCCAGGTTGCCGGGGACGACGACGGTTGAGAACAGGGGGGCATCGGCAAGATTGACTGCCGATGCTGGCGCGGCGGCAATCAGCATGGCCATGGCACCGGCGTAGCCCAGATTTTTCAGTGACTTGGTGGGGGTCATCATTGCGAACTCCTCATTCCGCTCGGGAAAGAACCTGACTAACGGGTAACCGTGGCCTGTACGAAGGCGCGGGTGTTACGCGGCCCGGTGGCGCGTACGGTGATGCGATAAACAGCCTGGTAACTGGGTTTCTCGTCGGTGCCGATATTCACGAACGAGCAGGCCCGTTGAATATCGACCGCGCCAGCAGCGTTGCACTGCCGGTCTATGACGTAACGGACGGTGACGCCATTGCCGGCGTCCGAGATGTCGGCGCCGCTGAAGGAAAAACTGCTGTCGTTGATCAGGACGTTGGGGATGCCGTTGGCGTTGCTCGCCAGCGCGCTGGCCGAGTAGTTGCTGGCGGATACGTTGGCAATACCCAGTGTGCCGCCTTCGACTGCCTGCATGGCGACGACCACGCCGCGCTCGGCGTGGTTGATCAGGTCCCGCTTGAAGGCCAGGTTGCCGGCCATGGTCAGGGTGGTCTCGAAGGAGCGCACCAGGGCGCCGGTCGAGATCATCAGGATGGCCAGGGTGATCAGGGTGACGATCAGAACCACGCCACGCTCTCTGTTGAACGGTCCGGGAGGGGAGATAGGGTGAGTTTTCATGGGAGACCTCAGCTGGCGCAGACGCCGAGCATGCTGCGCAAGGGGATGGTCGATTCGAGCGTCTTGTAGCGGAATTTAAGGGCGTCGCCGGACAGGTTGCGGGTGTGTTGCACCGCCGCTGGCAGATCCTGGAACAAGGTGATGGTGGCATCGCCAACATCTTCCTTTTCCCGCAGGTCGCTGCGGGTGATCAGCCCGACCCGGATCGCCTTGATCCGGCACAGATTGGCAATCCCACTGCCATCGGCCGCCAGCAGCGACGCTGGCGCGTAGGTGCCGGTCGCACTGGCCCAGGTGTCGACCCGACCGTCGTTGTTGCTGTCCACCCCGTAGCGCGCGTGCATTTCGAACACGCCGTCGGCAATCTGCAACGCCGCATCGTTCTGGACACGCAACAGGTCGTAGGAAAACAGGGTGTTGTTGTCGCCGACCCCGATCAGGGCGAACAGCGGCGGATTGGTCGTGCTGCCCAGGTTGAGTACATTGCACACACTGGCGATGGCCGGGGTAGTGGCGGTACTGCAGAAATCGCTGGAAACGAGTGCCACCCCGCCCGGCGAGGCTGCATAGTGGGTGCCGGCAAGATTGAGCCCCTGATTGTTCACGTCGGCGTTGTCGAGCGAGCCGACCTGCTGGATCAGGCAGTTGCCGAGCCCACCCTTGCGGGCGACCAGAATGATGTCGTTGGCGGCGAATCCGGCATTACTGAAAACAGCGAGGCGGGTTGCCGTCGGGGCGGCCTGGAAGGGGCTGGCGACCTCGCTGCGGCCCGACGCGCTGGCCATGACGGCGAGCACGTCCGAGGCTTGGCCGCTGACGCCGGGGGTGGTCTGGCCGGGCAGGATCAGGGCCGGGGCGAGACGGAACACACCGGCAGTGCCGATGGTCACGTTGTTGAAGGGGGCGGGTGGCGTTGCCGGCAGGATGGTCGCTGCCGATTTGCTGGCAGCCAGGCTGCACAACAGGTAGTCGAAGGCGTCGTCGGTTTTCTGGGTGATGCCGGCGCCGGCGTTGCGGACCAGTTTTTCGATTTCGAAGATGGCGTAATTGCCGGCCTGCTCGGTGTCGTTGACCGAGGTGCTGGTGCGCTTGCGGCCTTCGAAAGTGCTCAGTGCGCTGAACACGGCAAGCGAGACGATCAAGCCGATGGCCATGGCGACCATCAGTTCGACCAGACTGAAACCTTTGCTGATCCGTGGCTGGATGGTGTTGGTGGAGGATCGGGTGCTCATGGAATCATGACCTGAGTGGTGTAGCTGCTTTGCGTACCGTTCGCCCCGGTGGGGACCCAGGTGACGGTGATGATGGCTGTTTCGACACCATTCTCGGTGCCGTTCTGGACGGTGGCGCCGACGGTGTTGTCGAACGGAGGCAGGGCGCTTCTGACCTGGGTCTGCCAGGCGGTGATCTCGCCGCTCAGGGTGCCGGTATTGACGGTGCCCTGGATCCACATTGTCGATACCAGGTTGTTGACCAGCAGCGCCGCACGGTTGCGGTCCTCGGCGCTGACCGAGAACTGGACGGCCCTGGCCTGCAAGGCAACCAGTCCGAGCAGGGCGATCGAGAAGATGAGGACGGAAATCAGGACCTCAAGCAGCAGTATCCCGCGCTGGGCCCGGAGGCTGGTCTGTAGTGCGGGCTGGCCGCGGCGTTGGTAAGCGGTATTCACGTGTGCACATCCATCTTGGGCTATCCGGGGGTCAGCTCGTACAGCCGTCCGGCGCGTTGGTGATGCTGCGTTTCGGATCACAGAGGCGCAGCTTGCCGCCGGTACTGACTTCAATGCGCAGCGGACGTGCCTCGCTGCCGGTGACTTCGCTGTTGCTGACCGTGATATTGACGCCGTTACCCGGTGCCGGGCAGGCGGTACTGCCGGTGTTGGGGATGGTGCCGCCGGCGACCAGACGGCCAACCGAATTGAAGCAGATTGCCGTCAGGGCGCTGCTCACCGTGACGGTCGAGCCCGGGTCCTGGATGTATGAAGCGACGAAGGGCGTGGCTTCGGCGCCACCGGTCATCGGCAGGGCGTAGATCACCCAGTTTCTGGCCGGGGAGGCGGGCGTACTGCTGCCGGTGTTGTCGATCGGGGTGCTGTTGGTAAAGACGAGGGCCACCCGGCGATTGGTGCGGACCGCTTCGGCCTGCGCCCGGCGCAGGTCGTTCTGCAAGGCTTCGGAGACGGTCCGGGTGCGTGTGTTGCCGATCCAGTCCCGGAAGGCCGGGGCCGCAAGCAGGCTGAGGATACCCAGGATGGCGACGACGATCATCAGCTCGACCAGGGTGAATCCATTGCGCCGTGTCAAGTTCAGCATGACCCGCTCTTGCTCATCACCCAGCAACTGGTGCTGGTTTTGCTCCATGTGGTGGCGGTTGTCGCACGGACACCGCTCTGGTTGATGGTGTACGTGAATCCGCTGGCTTGCCCGCTACCGGTTGCGGTGATCGTGTAGGCGGTGGCAGTTGGTGCCGCGCCGCACGCAACGGCAAAACTCTGGGTGTTGACCGTTGTCGTGCACGGGCCGCCGACATAGGTGCGATTGTCCTGGAAGAACTGTTCCATGCGGGAACGCATCGACGACAGCTCGTTGGTAGCCTCGGTCAGTCGGGCGCGCAACACGTAGTCGTTATAGGCAGGCAGGGCGATCGCAGCCAGGATGCCGATGATGGCGACGACGATCATGATTTCAACCAGGGTGAAACCCCGGGCGCGGGAGGGATGATGGTGGTTCATTGTCTCGGGTTCCGTTCGTTCGGGGATAGCCATGACATCTTAGTTTTGTTTCTTCCTTCTTTGAAAGCCGGGGCGATCAGCGGTCGTCAGGTATTTACCAGCGGTTGCTTCGGCTTGTGCTAGCTGGATGTTTTTATTGCGTTCATGCTTGAAGTAATGTTTTTTCTTGGTATAATCGCCGGCTTATTTCATCACCCATTTGGATTTATTCATGGCCAACAGCGCACAAGCCCGCAAGCGCGCACGTCAAGCTGACAAGCAGCGCGCCCACAACGCAAGCCTGCGTTCGACCCTGCGTACCGCGATCAAGCGTGTGCGCAAGGCGATCGTCGCCGGCGACAAAGCCGCCGCACAAAGCGTCTTTCAGGAATCGGTTGCAGTGATCGACCGCATTGCCGACAAGAAGATCGTTCACAAGAACGCCGCTTCCCGTACCAAGAGCCGCCTGTCTGCACAGATCAAGGCGCTGGGTGTTGCTGCCGCCTGAGTGTGCTCACCCCTGAAAAAAAGGCGCCTCGCGGCGCCTTTTTTTTGCCTGTCTTTCTGGCCTCCTACTACTTGTTCCTGTCTTCCAGCGAGCAGACGCCATCGATGATCTGAAGATCGTTGTCCTGGGCAAAGTTGAGCATGAAGCGGTAGGCCATCGGTTCGATCTCGTTGAGCCGGCCGTCAACGAACACGGCCTTGTCGCCGTTGAAATCGCCCGGGCCGACGTAGGGCGAATACTTCATCTTGCGTTCCGTGCCAAATGCGGACATCACGCCACAGAGGCGTTCGGCCCAGTCGCTGGGGCGAAATTTCTTTCCCTCCCGGGTGACGCCGACAATGATGAAAGTGGTCGATTCTTGTGTTGTCATTGTGTTCTCTGCGCTTATGGGTGTACGACCTTGCGTGTGCGGACATTCTAGCAGAAGCCTCTGGTCTTACCATAATCGACAATCCCTTTCCGGATGGTGAAAACCCCGCTGCCAGAGGGCGTTCGCTTTGCCCAGGCAAAACGGCCCGACCTCCTTGCGGGGGTCGGGCCGTTAAGCTGCCTGTGATGGTCCGGGCTTAGCCGCAGGTACCGACGGCACCGCAGGCGGTGCAGAAGTCGCAGCCGTCCTTGCGGATCATGGTGTGGTTGCCGCATTCGCTGCACAGCTTGCCCTGGGTCGGCAGCACCTTGTTGCTGGTGGTGTCTTCCGGGGCTTCGAGGATGCCCATCTGCTGCAGCGGGAAGCCTTCCTCGTCGAGAATGCCGAGCATGGCGTAGCGGTGGATGATCAGGCGGGCGATGTAGGCCACCGTCGACGGGTAGGTCTGCTGCTTGCGCGAGCCCGGAACGAAGGCCATGAAGTCGCCGAAGGGCTCGGAGTAGTCGAGCAGTTTGCGCAGCTTCATGCCGATCCAGGCCGGATCGACGACGCGCATGTCGAGCGAGAGGAGCTTGCACAGGCCGTCGAGGGCGCGCGGGTAGTTGCCGGCCAGCCACATCGAGTAGGGGCGGGTGACGCCGTCGGGCAGGGTGATTTCCTTGAGGCCGAGGACGAAGTCTTCGCCGGTCGAGGCGTTGTTGATGTCGACGGTCCAGGACAGGGTGCCATCGGTGCCCGTCTTCGGCTCCTTGGTGCTGAACAGCGCATCCTTGACCGGCGTTGCGCCGTCATGGGTGAGGGCGCCGAGCTGCTCGACGCGCCAGCGGATGACCTGGGCCATGGCCGAGACGACCGACGGCATGCGCTTCTTCTCGCCATGCGGCGGCATGTGCATCTCGAAGGCGTCGCCCGGGGTCTTGGACAAGGCTTCGAGCTTCATTTCCAGCCAGGCGTGATCGTTGGCACGCATGTCCATGGACAGGGTCTTGGCAACGGCGCCGAGGCCGCGCGGTTCGGCCGGGCCGTTGGCCCAGACTTCGAACGGCCAAGCGTGGCCTTCCTGCTCGACGTGGCCGACGAACAGCGCGAACTTGCCGATCGGCGAGTCGACCATGTAGGTCCAGCACAGGTTGCCTTCCGGCAGGTTCGGACGGCCCGGCCAGCGCAGGCTGGAGAGCACCGGTGCCGGCAGGTTCTTGATCGACAGGCGGCGGTTGGCGTCGGAGACGAAATCCTGCGGCGACTTGGCGTCGTCGGCGGCTTCCGTCTTGGTCGGCTCGACCGACAGCACCGAGCCGAGTACGCTGTTCGGACGGTAGGTGGCCAGGCCCTTGAGGCCGGCCTTCCAGGCTTGCATGTAGAGATCCTGGAAGTCTTCGTACGGGTAGTCGGCGGGGACGTTGACCGTCTTCGAGATCGAGGTGTCGATGAACGGCGCGACCGCGGCAACCATGTCGGCGTGGGCCTTGGCCGAGATTTCCAGGGCGGTCACGAAGTAATCCGGCAGCTTGGCGACATCGCCACCCTGGTGCTTGTACAGGCGCCAGGCGTAGTCCTCGACCGAGTATTCCTTGATCGTGCCGTCCTGCATCCGCTTCTTGCGGTTGTAGGTCCACGAGAACGGTGGCTCGATGCCGTTCGAGGCGTTGTCGGCGAAGGCCAGCGAGATGGTGCCAGTCGGGGCGATCGACAGGAGGTGCGAGTTGCGCAGGCCGTGCTTGCGGATTTCGGCCTTGACCTCGGCCGGCAGGCGCGAGGCGAAGTTGCCGCCGGACAGGTAGAGCTCGGCATTGAACAGCGGGAAGGCACCGCGTTCCTTGGCCAGCTCGACCGAGTACAGGTAGGCGGAATCGCGCATGAATTCGCTGATGCGGGCGGCCATGGCACGGGCTTCGGGTTTGTCGTAGCGCAGGCGGAGCATGGCCAGGGTGTCGCCGAGACCGGTGAAGCCGAGGCCGACGCGGCGCTTGTTGGCGGCTTCCTGGGCCTGGCGTTCGAGCGGCCAGTGGGTGGCGTCGAGAACGTTGTCGAGCATGCGGGTGGACACCCGGCAGACTTCGGCGAAGGCGTCGAAGTCGAAGCTGGCCTTGTCCGAGAAGGCGTCGCGCACGAACAGGGTCAGGTTGATCGAGCCCAGGCAGCAGCAGCCATACGGCGGCAGCGGCTGTTCGGCGCAGGGGTTGGTGGCCTCGATCACTTCGCAGTAATTGAGGTTGTTGTCCTTGTTCATCCGGTCGAGGAACAGGATGCCAGGCTCGGCGTGGTCGTAGGTGGACTTCATCACCTGATCCCACAGGTCGCGGGCGCGCACCTTGCGGTAGACCCAGATACCATCGTCGCGCTGGTAGGCGCCGGCCGACTTCATGTCGGCGTTGGGTTCGGCGCGATGCGCCAGTTCGACGTCGCTGTCGGCATCGACGGCCTGCATGAAGGCGTCGGTGACACCGATCGAGATGTTGAAGTTGGTCAGGTCGCCCTTGTCCTTGGCGTGGATGAATTCCTCGATGTCCGGATGGTCGCAGCGCAGCACGCCCATTTGAGCGCCACGACGGGCGCCGGCGGATTCGACGGTTTCGCAGGAGCGGTCGAAGACGCGCATGTAGGAGACCGGGCCGGAAGCGCGCGATTGCGTGCCCTTGACGCGGGCGCCCTGCGGGCGGATCGACGAGAAGTCATAACCGACACCACCACCACGGCGCATGGTTTCGGCAGCGTCCATCAGCGCCTTGTAGATGCCGGGACGGCCATCGGTGTTTTCGACGATGGAGTCGCCGACCGGCTGCACGAAGCAGTTGATCAGCGTCGCCTGCAGGTCGGTGCCGGCAGCGGAGTTGATGCGGCCAGCGGGGATGAAACCGTTTTCCTGGGCCCACAGGAAGCGCGCTTCCCAGTGGCCGCGATTGGCTTCCTGCTCGACCTGGGCCAGCGCCCAGGCAACGCGCTTGCGCACGTCGTGGACGTTGGTTTCCTTGCCTTTGGCATATTTCTCGATGAGTACCTCGCCTGAGATTTCCTGCTCCGGCAAGGGCGCGAATTGCGGCGGTGCAGGGATGTCGGTCAGTGACAGTTGCTCGGCGATCTTGCTCATCGAAGACTCCTCTCGTCTGGTTTTATATGGGTGCGATGGGCGACAAATCTACTAGATGTAGTGTTGTATGGCAATACCTTGACTAAATGCAGTACTGTTGTTCCGCCTGTGACCTGCTCCTGTCATCTCGCTGAAAAGCCCGAAAAAACAAGGCTCCGGCACCTTGCGGTGGCGGAGCCCGGCGGCAAAAAAGAATTGTTAAAGTGCCAGCAGCGTTTGTGCGTGGTGCGCCATCATCCATTCTTCGTTGGTCGGGATGACCAGGACATCGACGCTGCTGTTGCCGGCGCTGATGACCACGTCGTGGCGGGCGTTCGCTTCCGGGTTGACGCGGATGCCCAGCCATTCGGCCTGCAGGCAGACGCGGCGGCGGACTTCGGCAGCGTGTTCGCCGATGCCGCCGGTGAATACCAGCGCGTCGATGCCGCCGGCGGCGGCGACCAGCGAACCGAGTTCGCGGACGATGCGGTAGCAGAACAGGTCGACCGCCTCGCGCGCTTCCGGCTTGTTGCTCGACAGCAGTGTGCGCATGTCCTGGCTGATGCCGGAGACGCCGAGCAGGCCGGATTCCTTGTACAGGATGCGGCTCATGTCCTTGACCGTGAGGCCCTTGGTCTCCATCAGGTGGAGGACCAGGCCGGGGTCGAGGTTGCCGCAGCGGGTGCCCATCATCAGGCCGTCGATGGTCGAGAAACCGAGGGTGGTGGCGACGCACTTGCGGTTGACCATGGCCGCCATGCTGGCGCCGTTGCCCAGATGGGCGACGACGACGCGGCCGTCGGCACGGTGCGAGTGCTGCGGCAGTGCGCGGGCGATGAACTCGTAGGACAGGCCGTGGAAGCCGTAGCGTTTGATGCCTTCGGCGGTCAGCGCGCGCGGCAGGGCGAACAACTGGGCGACTTCCGGCTGGCTGCGATGGAAGGCGGTATCGAAGCAGGCAACCTGCGGCACGTCGGGCAGCAGTGCCTGCAAGGCCTTGATGCCGGCGACGTTATGCGGTTCGTGCAGCGGCGCCAGCGGGATGAAGCTTTCCAGATGGCCGAGCACGGTGGCGTCGACGACGATCGGTGCCGAGTAGCGGTCACCGCCATGGACGACGCGGTGGCCGACGCTGACGATCTGCCAGCCGGTGTAGGTGGCGAGGAACCACTGCAGCATGGCGTCGAGCGCTTGCGTGTGGCTGACCGCGTCGCCAGCGATGAGCTGGTCGGCGATGCGCTCGCCGGCACGGTTCTTGGCGATCAGTTTGGTGGCGTTGGTGCCGATGCCGTCGATCTGGCCGGAGACTTCGGCCTCGGGCGAGATCGGGTGGGCGAGCGAAAAGAGGGCGAACTTGATCGAGGACGATCCGGCGTTGATCGTCAGGATGCCTTGTTTCATTGTCAGGAACTTCCCTTGTTACGGTTGGCGTGGGCGACCAGGGCGGCGATCACGCAGGAGGCGGTGCGCGTTTCGGCGGTGTCGGCGCGGCTGGTCAGGACGATGGGGACCTTGGTGCCGAGCACGATGCCCGCGGTCAGCGCGTTGGCCAGGTATTCGAGCTGCTTGGCCACCATGTTGCCGGATTCGAGGTCGGGAACGACCAGGATTTCGGCGTGGCCGGCAACCGCCGACTTGATCCCCTTGGTCTTGGCGGCGATGATGGAGACGGCGTTGTCGAAAGCCAGCGGGCCGTCGAGGATGCCGCCCTTGATCTGGCCGCGGTCGGCCATCTTGCACAGGGCGGCGGCGTCGAGGGTGGACTGGATCTTCGGGTTGATGGTCTCGACAGCCGACAGGATGGCGACCTTGGGTTCGGCGATGTCGAGGATGTGGGCAAGGTCGATGGCGTTGCGGATGATGTCCGCCTTTTCTTCCAGCGTCGGCGCAATGTTGATCGCCGCGTCGGTGATCAGCAGCGGCCGGTGGTAGGTCGGCACGTCCATCAGGAAGACGTGGCTGATGCGGCGGTTGGTGCGCAGCCCGTTGGCGCGGGCGACCACCTCGGCCATCAGTTCGTCGGTGTGCAGGCTGCCCTTCATCAGCGCCTCGGCGTCGCCGGTTTTCACCAGCGACACGGCCATCGCCGCCGAATCGTGGCTGTGCGCAGCGTTGACGATGCGCACGCCGGACAGGTCGATGCCGAACTCTTCGGCCACCGAGCGGATCTTGCTTTCCGGGCCGACCAGGATGGGTTCGATGATGCCGGCCTGGTAAGCCTGCACCGGTCCCTTGAGCGATTCCTCGTCGCAGGGGTGGGCGACCGCGGTCGGGATCGGTTCCAGCCCCTTCACTCTGGAGAGCAGCTGGGTGTAGCGGGCGTGCTTGTCATCGATGTGGATCGACGGCGCATGGCTGTCCTGCAGGTGCGAGACCTTTTCCGTCGGCGCCAGCACTTCGGCGGTGCCACGCACTACCTGCAGGCCTTCCTGGTTGGTGCACACGCAGTCAAAAACGATGTGGCGGTTGTGGTCGTACTTCTGCTTGACCGTGACGGTGATCACGATGCGGTCGCCAATGGTCACCGGCCGGGCGAAGTGCAGGGCCTGGTCGATCAGGATCGTGCCCGGGCCGGGAAACTGGGTCGCCAGCACGGTCGAGATCAGCGAGCCGCTCCACATGCCGTGGGCAATGGCCTCGCGGAACATGCCGCTTTCCGAGTATTTCGGGTCGATGGTCGCCGGGTTGATGTCGCCGGTCAGGATGGCGAACAGCTTCACGTCTTCCGGCATCAGCGTGCGGGTCAGGCTGGCGCTGTCGCCGACGGCGATTTCGTCGTAGGTCTTGTTGGTCAGGTAGCGGCTTTCGCTGGCTTCGGACATGGTGCGGCTCCGTGGTCGGAAACGGGGGAAGTCAGGCCCGCATCGCGGTACGCCGGTCGCGCGCCGCGTCGGGACGGGGTATTTCGATGTTGAGTTGCGGATGCAGGCTGAGCAGGGTATCGACCACCCAGGGGTTGGCTTCGTAGGTGAATTCGCGGGCGTCCAGCGGCGCGCCGCTAAAGGCTTCGACGAACAGCGCCACGGCGGCCGAGCGGCTGACCCCGTATTCGCAATGAACCATCACCGACATCTCGAACGGCGCCGCCTGGATTTCGCGGACGAAAGCGTCGATCTGCCTGGCCATCTGCCGGTCGAACAAACCGGGCAGCGGCGGCTGGAATTCGTCGGCCGGCACGGCGTCGAAAAAGGACAGCCGCAGCACGTGCCGGAACAGCGGGTCGAGCCGGGCTTCCGGGGTGGTTGGGTCGGTGATCGAGATGACCGCCATGTAGGGGTTGCCGGCCAGCGATTCGGCCAGCTTGCGCGAGGTGTAGAAGACGTGGTTGATGGTCATCTGGCCGTGTTCACTCCATGAATACCGGGTCGGAGAAGACCAGGGTGCCATCCTTGCGCATCATCAGGTTGTCGGCCTTGATCAGGTCGGGCAGGGCGCCGTACTCGCTGGAAAAGGTCTCCAGCGCCTTGAGCGATTCCTGCACCGTGTCGGCCCAGCCCATCGGCGTCACCGCCAGGTGGTGCAGGGCGATGCGGCCCATGTCCTGGGCCAGGTTGCGCCACATCATGCAGGCGTCGAAATACGAGGTCGAAATCTTGGTCGCCACTTCGGCGGCATCGCCTACGCCGGGGAGCGGGTAGAGGCGTTCGACTTCGACGATGTAGAACGGGTAGCCGCGGCTGGAGCGGCCGGCGGTGCCATGGTCGGCGAAGACGATGGGGAAATGGTGCCCGGTCGGTCGATCCTCGGCCGTGTAATAGGCGTAATCCGTCGGCGAGGAAAGTATCTTGTAGACCCGTTCCTGGCCGTCAACCGTGTCGGCCTCGACGACGATGGTACTTTCGCCCCGGCCGATTTCCTTTCGCCCCCTGAGCAAGGGGTGATCGGGAACGGGATCGGGAATGATGGGGGCGGGCGTGTCGGTCATGGCCTCGGTCGTCCGTACGTCATGTCAGCTTCAAGCATACCGCAGGGCGGCCTGCCCTGCGGTAGCTGCCGGCATCAGGCGACGATGTGGGCGCCCGCGTCGACGTAGATGGTCTGGCCGGTCATGCCCGACGAGCCCGGGGTGCACAGGAAGGCGGTCAGGGCGCCGACTTCCTCGATGGTCACGGTGCGGCCGAGCGGCGCCTTCTGAGCGTCGGATTCGAGCAGGTTGTTGAAGTTGGCGATGCCGGAAGCGGCGCGGGTCATGATCGGGCCGGGCGACACGGCGAAGACGCGGATGCCCTTGGGGCCGAGGTCGTAGGCCATGTAGCGGACAGCCGATTCGAGCGCTGCCTTGATGATGCCCATGACGCCATAGTTGCGCACCACGCGCTCGGCGCCGAGGTAGGACATGGTGATCAGCGAACCGCCGTGGGCCATCAGCGGCTCCAGCGCCTTGGCCATGCGCAGGAAGCTGTGGCAGGAGACATTCATCGCCGAATCGAAACCGGCTTCGGAAGCGTCGATGACGCGGCCGTGCAGGTCGTCGGCGTTGCAGAAGGCCATCGAGTGCACGGCGAAGTCGATTTCGCCAAAGGTCTCGCCACACTGGGCGATCACGTTTTCGAGACTGCCTTCCTCGGCAACATCAAGTTTCAGGAACAGCTTGGCGCCAAGGGCTTCGGCCAGCGGCTGGGTGTAGCGGGCAGTCTTGTCGTTCTGGTAGGTGATGGCGACTTCGCCGCCCAGTTCGACGATGGCCTTGGCCACGGCGAAGGCGATCGACTTGTCGTTGGCGATGCCGGTGACCAGGCCTTTCTTGCCGGCCAGGGGGAGGGCGGTGGTGGGGGTGCTGGAACTCATGCTGTTTCCTCGCGGAGTGTAGTTGTGAAAACCTCGATGCGCATGCTGCGCTGCATCATGCGGTGCAGGTTATCACGTTTTTCAGTAGGGGATTGTGACGTCCATTTGTCACTTTGTTGCGGCAGGTGAATTATTTTTTTGCCATGCGGCAAGAGGCTGCGCGCCGACTTGCCGGAATGTGCTCTGGTGCCGCGTGTTCGGCATGCTGCGGTGCCACAAATAATGCCATTGTACTTTCATTGCTGCTATAAAAAATACCGCTATATCAGTGTTTTACGAAGTTTATGACAAGATTTTTTCGGTCCTGAAGTCGCATTTTTTTGATCCAGCGCAAAACCGGCCGGGGGCAAAACACTAGAGTGTCGTGGTCTGTTTTTCAGGGGATGCCTACCGTGTCTGTCTCAGCCGAGATTTCCAGTCTGATCGAGCCGATCCTGCAGCGCCATGCCTGGCGACCGGATCGTCTGGTCCAGATTCTGCGCGAGGTCCAGGAAGCCGTGGACTTCATTTCCGATGAAACCGCGGCCCATCTGGCCGAGGCCTTGAAGATTCCGTACGCCCAGGTGCACAGCACCCGCGACTTCTACGCCTTCTTCTACCGCGAGAACCGGGGCCGCTACCGGGTCCTCTTCTCGGACAACATCACCGACCGCATGGCCGGCAACCAGGGCCTGTTCGAGCACATGCAGAAGCGCCTCAAGCTCGAACGGGGAAAGGTCTCGGACGATGGCCTGGTGAGCATCGATTACTGCTCCTGCACCGGCATGTGCGATCAGGGGCCGGCGATCCTGGTCAATAACCGGGCGATCACCCGGATGACGCTGCGCCGGGTCGACGAAATCTGCGACCTGATCCGCGGCCAGGTGCCGCTAGACAAGTGGCCGGCCGAATTCTTCCGCGTCGACGACAACATCCGCCGCGCCGACATGTTGCTCGGCACGCCGCACGAGCCGGGCAAGG
>DILW01000019.1 GCA_002425245.1 Betaproteobacteria bacterium UBA5582
GGGCTGGCGAAGCGCATGCCGCCATCGGCGGCCCAACCCAGCCAGCGGTGGCGCACGTGAAAGCGCACGCCCTGCACGCGCAGGCGGTGCAGCCAGGCGCGCAGCAAGGGCGCCGCCTTCATTTCCCGCGGGAAGACCCGGCCCGAGGTACCGACGAAGGTCTCGATGCCGAGCACGTGTATCCACGCCCGCAGCGCCTGCGGTCCGAAGGTGTCGAGCAGCGGCGCCAGCTGCCCGGCGCGCGAGCCGTAGCGGGCGACGAAGTCGGGCAATGGCTCGGCGTGGGTGATGTTCATGCCGCCGACGCCGGCAATCAGGAATTTGCGCCCAAGTGAGGGCATGGCGTCGTAGACCTCGACCTGGACGCCGGGGCAGGCAGCCAGTTGCTCGGCCGCCATCAGGCCGGCCGGGCCGCCGCCGACGATCAGCGCACGCATCAGTCCGCGGCCTTGTCAGCCTCGGTCGCTGCCAGCAAGGCTTCGGGAATCTCCTCTTCGTCGAGGGGAACGACGGTCACCGCGACCTCAGGCTCGGCACTGCCGCCGCCCAGGATGATGCCGCGCAAGGGCGAGATGTCGGAGAAATCGCGACCGAGGGCCAGGGTGATGTGCTCGGTATCGGGCAGCAGGTTGTTGGTCGGATCGAAATCGACCCAGTCGTCGGCAGTTCCCGGCGCATAGACGGAAACCCAGGCGTGCGAGGCATCGGCACCGATCAGCCGGGGCTTGCCCGGCGGCGGCCGGGTGAGCAGGTAGCCGCTGACATAGCGTGCCGCCAGACCGAGCGCGCGCAGGCAACCGATCATCAGGTGGGCGAAATCCTGGCAGACGCCACGCTTGTTTTCCAGCACTTCGAGGATGGGCGTCGATACGGTGGTTGCTTCCGGGTCGAACTCGAACTCGTCGAAAATCTTCGCCATCAGCGCGCGCGCCCCGACCAGCACCGGCGTGCCGGGGGCGAAGCAGTCGGCGGCGTACTGCGCCAGCTCGTGCTTGACCCGCACGTGCGGGCTTTCGAAGAGGAAGCGCACCGCCTCCAGATCCTCGGCCAGTGGCGGCTGGGCTGCATCGTAGGCGAGGCGCTCGCGCAACTTGTCCCAGGCGATCGAGTCTTCCAGGTCGGCGCTGGCCGGCATGTGCGGACGCACCGAGATGTTCATCGCCGAGCGGATGCGCAGGCTCTCGTGCGGGGCGTGGAAGGAGATCCAGCTGACCGGATTGCCGAAGGCATCCTGGCCGTCGCGCCGCCAGGTCGGCACCGGTTCGATGTCGATGCGCTGCTCGTGCACCGACTGCCACGGCAGGAAGCGCGGCGACAGGTGCAGTTGCTGCTGCGACAGCGACACCGGGCTGCCGTACTCGTAGGTGGTTTCGTGCAGGACGTGGTAGCGGACGGGTTCCATGCTCACAGGGCCATGGTTTGCCGGCTGACGTCGCCGACATGGGTGAAGAAGCGCATGCCCAGCCCGTCCGACAGGTGGGCAACGGCGGCATCGAGGTCGTAGAGGAGGCCGGCCAGTTCCTCGCACGGCAGGCAGCTGCGGCACTGGCTGAACTGCAGGTGTTCGAGCTTGACCAGGTCGAAAGCGCGCAGGCGCTCGACCGCCTGGCTCAGGCGCAGGTCGTAATCGGCGCCCAGTTCGCTGGCCATGCGTTCGAGGTAGCGGCTGAGCACATTGGTCTGGAAGGTGACGCCGTGCGGGTTGCTGTCGTCGAAAACGAGCAGGTCGATGACCGGCAGCAGCTCGGCCTGGCGCGAATAGCGCGAACGATAGGTGATGATCGAATCGGCCAGTTCGAGCAGCCATTCGAGGCAGCCCTGGCCGCGTGCCGATTCCATGCACAGGAAATCGGCAATGCCGCGCGCCAGGAAGGACAGCCGTTCGAGACGACGACCGATGATCAGGAAGCGCCAGCCGTCGTCGCGGGTCATGTTGTCCATGGCAAAGCCGTTGAGCGAGGACGAAACCAGCAGCACGCGGTCGAGGAAGGCAATCGCCTCGGTCAGCGTCGGGTGCTTCTTCTGCGCCGTCTGTTGCTCGCGCTGCAGGCGGTTGAGCGACTGCCAGTGGTCGAGCGACAGGCGCTCGCGGACATGCGTTGCCGACCACATCAGGCTGCGGATGTTGCCGGCCAGGCTGCCCGGCTGCTCGGGGTCGTAGATCGCTTCGAGCAGGACGTGCTCGCTGCCCTCGCCGACTTCGGTGTCTTCCTCGGGCTTGGGCAAGACACCAAGGCGCTGGGCCAGTTCGAGCACCGATGCCACCGCCTGGGTCTTTTCGCCGCCGACATCGACCAGCCGCGCCAGGGCCACGCGCAGCAGGCGGGCGCTATCGTCGAAGCGCTCGGAATAGCGACCCAGCCAGAACAGGTTCTCGACCACCCGTGAGGTCAGGTTGGAACCGGCGCGCACCAGATCGCGGACGCCGAACGAGGTCTTGAGCAGGGTGAATTCGCTGACCGGGCCGTTGGTCAGCACCCAGGTATCCTTCGAGGCACCGCCGCGCTGCATCGAGATGATGCGCGCACCGGCCCCCTGGGCGACGCGGGTCAGGCCGCCGGGCATTACCGAATACTCGCCTTCGCCATTGATCGCGGCGTAGGCGCGCAGGCCGACCGGGCGGGCGATCAGGCGGCGCTCGTGGGCACGGCTCCAGGTCGGCGCCTGGGCCAGATTGACCATTTCCTGGGCGACGTAGGCGTGCGGCCGGGCCTCGATCCGGCGCAGCATTTCCTCGCGCTCGGCGCCTTCCAGTTCATGACCGAAAATCGGTTCCATGCGCTGGGTCGGGTAGGCCGGCTTGATCACCAGATCGTCGAAGTTCTCCTTGACGAACTCCAGTGCCGGTTTCTCGCCGCACCACCAGGTCGCCACCGACGGCATGGCCAGTTTCTCGCCGAGCAGTTCGCGGCAGATCGCCGGCAGGAAACCCATCAGCGCGCCGGAAGCAAGCAGGCCACTGCCAAGCGCATTGGCAATCACCACCCGGCGGGCGCGGGCGACGTTGAGCAGGCCGGGGATACCGAGCGCCGAATCGCCGCGCAGTTCGAGCGGATCGCAGTAGTCGTCGTCCTGGCGGCGCAGGATCACATGCACCCGCTTGAGGCCGCGCAGGGTTTTCAGGAATACGGTATCGCCGCGCACCGTCAGGTCCTGCCCCTCGACCAGCGGGAAACCGAGATAGCGGGCCAGGTAGGCGTGCTCGAAATAGGTTTCGTTGTACGGCCCCGGCGTCAGCAGCACGATGTGCGGCTGCTCGCCGGGATCGAGCGGCGCCAGCTTGGTCAGTCCTTCCTGCTGGTCGCGGAAGAAATCGGCCAGATGCTGGACGTGCAGGTCGCGGAACATTTCCGGGAAGACACGCGAGACGACCAGCCGGTTTTCCAGCGCGTAGCCGGCGCCGGACGGCGCCTGGGTGCGGTCGGCGATGACCCACCAGCGACCGTTCGGCGAACGCGCCAGGTCGACGGCGTAGTGATGCAGCCAGATGTCGCCGGGCGGTTTGACGCCCTGGCAGGGCCACAGGTAGCCGTGCTGGCCATAGACCAGGGCCGGCGGCAGCAGGCCCTTGGCGAGTAGCGTCTGCGGGCCGTAGAGGTCAGCCAGGATGGCGTTGAGCAGCGCCGCCCGCTGGGCGACCGCGGCTTCCACCTCGGCCCATTCGTCGGGCGGGATGATCAACGGTACCGGGTCGAGCACCCACGGCCGGTCGGCGCCGCTGGGGTCGGCGTAAACGTTGTAGGTGATGCCGTTTTCCAGGATCCGCCGGTCGGCGAAATCGAGCCGCTGGTGCATGTCTTCCGGCGACACCGCGTCCAGGTGCGCGAAAAACCGCCGCCAATGCGGACGCACTTCGCCGTCCGCCTTCAACATTTCGTCGTAGCGGCGGGCGCTGTGCGGATAGATTGCCAGGAGAGTGCGTGCCATTCAGCCTCGTCAATAACGCCAACAGGCCACAAACGGCCCACGGCTGCGGTCGGGCGACCGCAGCCAGCGGTTTTTCTGCTTCAGTTGCGCCGCAAGTCTAGCGTAAACGGGTGTTCGGCGCTGATTTGCGGGGCCTTGACCTCGATCCGTCCCGGCGTGTGGCCGAAGCGGAAGAAGCGGGCCAGCCGGCGGCTTTCGGCCTCGAAGGCATTGACCGGGAAGGTGTCGAAACTGCGTCCGCCCGGGTGCGCGACGTGGTACTGGCAACCGCCGAGCGAGCGCTGCATCCAGGTATCGACGACGTCGAACACCAGCGGCGCATGCACGCCGATGGTCGGATGCAGGCAGGACGCCGGCTGCCAGGCCCGATAGCGGACCCCGGCGACGAACTCGCCGTTGCGGCCGGTATTGGTCAGCGGCACCGGCTCGCCGTTGCAGGTCAGGATGTAGCGATCGGGCGCCATGCCGCTGATCTTGACCTGGACCCGTTCGACCGAGGAATCGACGTAGCGGACGGTACCGCCGACCGAGCCCTCCTCGCCCATGACGTGCCAGGGTTCGAGCGCGTGGCGGAGTTCGAACTCGATGCCCTTGACCGCGAAATCGCCGTATTTCGGGAAGCGGAACTCGAAATGCGGGGCAAACCACTCGTGCTTGAACGGGTAGCCGGCGGCGCTCATTTCTTCCATCACGTCGCGGAAATCCTGCTCGACGAAATGCGGCAGCATGAACCGGTCGTGCAGTTCGGTGCCCCAGCGAGCCAGGCGTTGCGGGCTGTAGGGTTCGTTCCAGAAACGGGCGATCAGCGCCCGCAGCAGCAGTTGCTGGGCCAGCGACATGCGCGCGTGCGGCGGCATTTCAAAGGCGCGCAGTTCAAGCAGGCCGAGGCGCCCGGTCGGGCCGTCGGGCGAGTACAGCTTGTCGATGCAGAACTCGGAACGGTGCGTGTTGCCGGTGACGTCGGTGAGCAGGTTGCGCAGGATGCGGTCGATCAGCCACGGCGGCACGTTCTGGCCAGCCGGCGGAATCTGCTTGAAGGCGATTTCCAGCTCGTAGAGGCTGTCGTTGCGCGCTTCGTCCACCCGCGGCGCCTGACTGGTCGGGCCGATGAACAGGCCGGAGAACAGGTAGGAGAGGCTGGGATGGTTGTGCCAGTAAGCGACCAGGCTCTTCAACAGGTCCGGCCGACGAAGGAAGGGCGAATCGTTGGGCGTGGCACCGCCGAGCACGAAGTGGTTGCCGCCGCCGGTACCGGTATGGCGCCCGTCGACCATGAATTTCTCCGTGGTCAGGCGGGTGAAATGAGCGGCGTCGTAGAGGTGGGTGGTCTGCTCGACCAGCTGGTCCCAGCTCCGCGCCGGATGGATGTTCACCTCGATCACGCCGGGGTCGGGGGTGACGCGGAAATGGGTCAGGCGCGGGTCGGAAGGCGGCTCGTAGCCTTCCATGATCACCGGCAGGTGCATCTCTTCAGCGGTGGCCTCGACGGCAGCGACGATCTCCAGGTAGTCGTCGAGCGTCTGCGTCGGCGGCATGAAGATGTAGAGCTTGCCGTCACGCGGCTCGGCGCACATCGCCAGACGGGTGATCCAGCCGGCGGATTCCTTGAAGCCCGGGCGGGTGTCGGTCGGCTTTTCCCAGGCCCGGCCCTTGCCGTCAGCGCTGATCCCGGCAGCTGCGCCACGTCGATCCTGCATCTGCGGCGTGCGGGCGCCGGCTTCGCCGCTGACGCGGGCACGCAGGGCGGCGTAGGAAGCGAGCGGGTCGGTTGCCGTCTCGGCATCCGGCACGTTGACGTAGGGATAATCGCTCTGCGCCGTCCACGGTTGCGAGTCGATCGGCAGGCGGTAGCCCATCGCCGAATCGCCGGGGAACAGGTAGCAGCGCTCAGCGCGCAGGAACCACGGCCCGGTCTGCCACTGGTTGTAGACGTTCTTCATGATCGGCAGCGTGTGGCCGACCACGTAGGTCAACCCCTGGGTGAACACCTTCATCAGGCGTTCGCGCTCCATGGCATCGTCCACGCGCGAGTCGAAGGGATCGACGTTGCCGGGCAGGCGCCGTTCGCGCCACATGTAGTAATAGACATCCTCGTAACCGGGGAAGACGTAGTCCGGGGTGACCCCCAGGCGCTCGGCCACGCGCTTGAGGAAATGCCCGGCCTGTTCGGCGGTGACGCCGTAATCCTTGCGCTCGTCGGCGTACAGCGCCGGGTTGTTCCAGATCGGCTCGCCGTCCTTGCGCCAGAAGCAGTTGAGCGACCAGCGCGGGAGTTGCTCGCCGGGGTACCACTTGCCCTGACCGAAGTGCATCAGGCCGTTCGGGGCGTACTTGTCGCGCAGGCGGTGGAACAGTTCGGCGGCGAAGAAGCGCTTGGTCGGGCCCATCGCGGCGGTATTCCATTCGGCGCCGTCGGGATCGTCGACGGCGACGAAGGTCGGCTCGCCGCCCTGGGTCAGGCGCACGTCCATGCGCACCAGCTCGTCGTCGATGTGGTGGCCGAGATTCTCGATCTCCAGCCATTGCTCGTCGGTGTACGGCTTGGTCACGCGCGGCGCTTCCCAGATGCGGGTGACGCCCATCGAGTGCGAGAACTCGGTTTCGCACTTGTCGATGGCGCCGCTGACCGGTGCCGCCGACGAGGGTTCCGGCGTACACGCCAGCGGAATGTGGCCTTCGCCGGCAAACAGGCCGGAAGTCGGGTCGAGGCCGATCCAGCCGGCGCCCGGCAGGTACACTTCGGTCCAGGCGTGCAGGTCGGTGAAGTCGGCTTCCGGGCCGGACGGGCCGTCGAGCGACTTGACGTCGGCGGTGAGCTGGATCAGGTAGCCGGAAACGAAGCGTGCGGCCAGGCCGAGGTGGCGCAGCAACTGGACCAGCAGCCAGGCCGAGTCGCGGCAGGAGCCGGAGCGCTTCTCCAGGGTTTCCTCCGGCGTCTGCACGCCGGGTTCGAGGCGGATGGTGTAGTTGATGTCGCGCTGCACCTGGGCATTGAGAGCGACCAGGAAATCGACGCTGCGCGTCGGCACCAGCGGGATGCCGGCCAGGTACTTGTCGAACAGCGGGCCGTAATTGACTTTGTACAGGTAGGGCGCCAGTTCATGGCGCTCCTCGGCGACGTAGGCAAAGGGAATCTTCTCGGCGTGCGGCTCAAGGAAGAAGTCGAAGGGATTGATCACCGACATTTCGGCGACCAGGTCGACCTCGACCCGGAATTCGCGGGCCTTTTCCGGGAACACCAGGCGGGCCAGGTAATTGCCTTGCGGGTCCTGCTGCCAGTTGATGAAGTGCTTGGCCGGACCAATCTTCAGCGAATAGGAAAGGATGCGGGTACGCGAATGCGGACAGGGCCGCAGGCGGACAATTTGCGGACCGAGGTTGATCAGGCGGTCATAGCTGTAGTGGGTGACGTGATTCAGTGCGACATGGATGGACACGGGCAAGCTCCGGATGGAATGTTTGAAAGCTCACAAGCAAGACATGAACCAGCTTGCAAGGCCTTGATTCTTATCGCCGGGGATTGTGCAACGCACTTGATGAAGGCTTGATGTCGGCGCACTGGCACCAGAAAGGTGCATCACCGCGCGCCCACGGGAACGACGGGCCAACTCAGTGCCCGCCCGGGTTTTTCTCGAACCAGCGCCAGATGAGCATGAAGAGAAGATCGGGATCGACCGGCTTGGCGATGAAATCGTCCATCCCGGCCGCCAGGCAGCGCTGCCGGTCGTCGACGAAGGCGTTGGCGGTCATCGCCAGGATCGGCGTGGTCGCGTAGCCGGCCAACTGGCGGATCGCCTGGGTGGCGGCCAGGCCGTCCATCAGCGGCATCTGGACATCCATCAGAATCAGGTCGTAGGGCACGCGACCCGCCTGCTCGATCGCCGCCTGACCGTCGCCGACAATGTCGACGGCGAGGCCGAGCGTCTCGCCCAGCAGTTCGCGGGCGACTTCCTGATTGATCGGATCGTCCTCGGCAACCAGGACGCGCCGGTTGGCATGACGTTGCCGGATCATCGCCTCGGCTTCGCTGCCGGCACGCATGGTCGGCGTTGTCTCGCCAGTCGAGCTTGCCACCTTGTCGAAACGCAGCGAGAAGCTGAAGCAACTACCCTCGCCCGGCGCGCTGTGTACCGTGATCGAGCCGCCCATCAGCGTCACCAGCCGCTTGCAGATGGCCAGCCCGAGCCCGGTGCCGCCATGACGGCGGGTCGTCGAACTGTCGGCCTGTTCGAAGGGCGAGAAAATGCGCTCCTGGGCATCGTCCCGGATACCGATCCCGGTATCCGCGACGGATACCCGCAGATGCACGTCTTCCGGGCTTTCCGCCTCGATGGAAAGGTCTATCGTCACCCCGCCCTGTTCGGTGAACTTGATGGCATTGGTGACCAGATTGAGCAGTATCTGCTGCAGGCGCAGCGGGTCGCCGAGCAGTTCCAGCCCGGCCAGGCGCGGGTCGATCTGGCGGGTGAGCGTGAGATTACGAGCTTCCACGCGCTCATGGACCAGGCTTTCGACGTCGGCAAGCAGACTGCCGAAACGGAAGGGTACGCGCTCCAGCACGAGGTGTTCGGCGTCGATCTTGGACAGGTCGAGAATGTCGTTGAGCAGATGCAGGAGGTGATTGGCCGCGCCGGAAATCTTGCCCAGCTTGTCGCACAGCGCCGGATCGTCGTAGCGGCGCAGGAGGATGCCGGAGAGGCCGATAATGGCATTCATCGGCGTGCGCAGTTCGTGGCTCATGTTGGCGAGGAAACTGCTCTTCGCCCGGTTGGCGGCCTCGGCGGCATCCTTGGCCAGCAGCAGCTCATTGGTACGGGCGGCGACGAGGTCTTCCAGGTGCAGGCGGTTCTGTTCGAGTTCGGCCTCGACCCGCTTGCGTTCGGAAACATCAAGCAGGACGCCGATCACGGCTGGTCGGCCGTCATGCACCATGCTTCGTCCATAGACCTCGACATCCATGCGGCTGCCGTCGCGGCGCAGGCCAACAAAGGAATAATTGATCGCCTCGACTTCGCCGCTGACCCGCCGACGCAGGTTTTCGGCGACGGCCTCGCGCGCCTCCGGCGCCACCAGATCGCCGACGGCAACCCGGTCGATCACCTCTTGCGGGCTGGCGAAACCGAACATCTCGGCAAAGCGCGGATTGACGTAGGGGAAACGGCCGTCCTGGATGATATAGACCCCGACCAGCGATTGTTCGATCAAGCCGCGGAACTTGCGCTCGGCAGCCAGCAGGGCCTGCTCCGCCTCGCGGCGGCGGGCGATGTCGCGGCACAGGCCGAGCACATTGCCATTCGGCAGCAGGACCGCACTCATTTCGGCGAAGGCGATCGAACCATCCTTGCGCCGCAATTCGATCTCGGTAAAACAATGCCCCTCGCCAACGATGCGCTCGAAAATGCGATGGTGGGCGTCGATCAGTCCAGCCGGGGCAAGCCCGCCAATACCCATGGCCAGCAGTTCCTCGGTCGTGTAGCCGACAAATTCGCCGGCTTTCTGGTTGACGTATTCGTAATGGCCATCGGGGCGGGCAATGAAAACCGCATCGGGCGAGTGGTCGAGCACACTGCGCAAGGATTGCTCGCTCTCGCTCAAGCGATGGGCGATCTCCTCAACTCTCCGATTGTGGCGGGAATTGCCGTAGAGCAGGCCAAAAATCATCAAGCCCAGCAGCAGCCCGAAAGCGGCGATACCGGTCGGTAGAGGGCTGGTGAACGCAGCATCGAACTCGGGGCGACTCTGAAAGCGGGCGATCCAGCGATGCCCCCCCAGTTCCAGCGGCAATTCCACGGCATGTCGGCCGGAGGACGCTTCCATGCCTTCGTTCCTTGAGTCGTAGAACAGGTTTTCCGGCGCCACCGTATTGTCGAACAGCACCAGATCAAGATCCTTTTCCCGGCTGGCCATGATGCCGCGCATCAGATCGAGCGCCCGGAAGGGGCTGAAGACGAAGCCAAGCGCAGCGCTACGCCGCTCATCGACGGTATTGCGCGGCAGCCCGGCGCGATACACCGGCAGGTACATCAGAAAACCGGGCTGCCGATCCGGCCCCTCCGGCTCCTGCTTGAGGATCACCCTGCTGGTCAGCGCCGGCTCGCCGCTGTCGCGCGCTCTTTCCATGGCGGCTCGGCGCGATTCGTCGGTCAGCATGTCGTAACCGATCGCCCGCTGGTGGCGGACTGTCTGCGGTTCGAGATAGAGCACGCTGCTGTACTGCTCGCGTATTCCCGGTGGCCTGATTTCGTGGGGCGTAACCCCCTCGGCCCGCAGTTTCTCCTCGAACGCGGCCTTGCCCCCCGGCGCCACCAGCAAAGCCAGGCCCAGTCCCTGCGAGCCAAGCAGGTTGCCGCCCAGCTGCAGGCGGTCGACATAGCGCCGCCATTCGTCCCGACTGATCTGGTCGCTGGCCTCGAAAAAGGCGGCCGCCCCGCGCAATACCTGCTCGTGCGCCGACATCCGCTGCAGGATGTAATTGCGTTCCTGCTCGGCCCGGTACAGAAAGCGTTCGCCCACCCGCCGCTCGGCCGCTTCCTGCGCCAGATACCAGCCGGCCAGGGTCAGCGACATGAGCAGCGCCAGCACCACCCACGGCAAGGCGCCCGCATGCAGGAAACCGCGAGCACGCAGGCCTGGCGATGGTGACGCAAGCGAACTGGTGGAAAGGAAGCGCAAAGGTTCTCCAGTCACTGGATAGGTTGCCCAAGGCAGGGACCGACCGGGCCGGCGAAGACGCCCGGCCTCTCTGCACCAGAGTGGTACGCGAAGCGCAATTAGTCCAGTATCACAAAGGGAGTAGAAGCTTGGCATGGCAGACGGAAAGGCCGACGGCACGGAAAATGCTTCAATCTGGTGCATGAATTCCAGCTCCCCCGCCCAACGCATCATCAAGATCCGCCGCGACTACAACACCTGGGTCGCCAACGAGACGCTCGAAGACTACGCGCTGCGCTTCACGCCGCGCAGTTTCCGCAAGTGGTCGGAGTTGCGCGTCGCCAACACCGCCTTCGGCGCGGCCTCCTTCCTGGTGCTCGAAGCGGTCGGCGCGACCATGCTGGTCAACGCCGGCTTCATCAACGCCTTCTGGGCAATCCTGGCGACCGGGCTGATCATCTTCCTGCTCGGCCTGCCGATCTCGCACACCGCCGCCAAACACGGACTGGACATGGATCTGCTGACGCGCGGCGCCGGTTTCGGCTACATCGGCTCGACCATCACCTCGCTGATCTACGCCTCGTTCACCTTCATCTTCTTCGCCCTCGAAGCGGCGATCATGGCCTACGCGCTGGAACTCGCCTTCGGCCTGCCGCCGGCCTGGGGTTACCTGGTCTGCGCGCTGGTGGTGATCCCCATGGTCACCCACGGGGTCACCGCGATCAGCCGTTTCCAGGCGTGGACGCAACCGGTGTGGATCTTCCTGCTGGTCCTGCCCTACGTCTTCGTGCTGCTCGAAGAGCCCGACGCCTTCGCCGGCCTGCTCGCCTACGCCGGCGAGAACGGCAACGGCGCCAGTTTCAACCCGCACCTCTTTGGTGCAGCACTGACCGTCGGCATCGCCATGGTGACCCAGATGGGGGAGCAGGTCGATTACCTGCGCTTCATGCCCGAGAAGACGCCCGCCAACCGGGGCCGCTGGTGGTTGGGGGTGATCGTCGGCGGGCCGGGCTGGGTGGTGCCCGGCATCCTCAAGATGCTGGGCGGCGCGCTGCTCGCCTGGCTGGTGCTGCGCAACGGTTTTGGGCCGGACAAGGCGGTCGACCCCAACCAGATGTACCTGATCGGCTTTTCCCACGTCTTCGACAACACCACGCTGGCGATTGCCGTCACCGCCATCTTCGTCATCGTCTCGCAGCTCAAGATCAACGTCACCAACGCCTACGCCGGCTCGCTCGCCTGGTCCAACTTCTTCGCCCGATTGACGCACAGCCACCCGGGGCGCGTCGTCTGGGTCGTGTTCAACACGGCGATTGCCTTGCTGCTGATGGAGCTCAACGTCTTCCAGGCGCTCGGCCAGGTACTTGGCCTGTACTCGAACATCGCCATTTCCTGGATGGCGGCGGTGGTTGCCGACCTCGTCATCAACAAGCCGCTCGGCCTGTCGCCCAAGGGCATGGAGTTCAAGCGCAGCCATCTCTACGACATCAACCCGGTCGGCGTCGGCGCCATGGTGGTCGCCTCGCTGCTTTCGGTAGCCGCCTTCTCCGGCCTGCTCGGCGACGCCGTCCAGCCCTACGCGCCGTTCGTCGCCATGGCCGCCGCCTTCGTCATTTCGCCCCTGATCGCCTGGGCCACCGGCGGCCGCTACTACCTGGCGCGCACGGCCGGCGATGCCGCCCCCCACAGTCACACCTGCGTGATCTGCGAGCGCGAGTATGAAGGCGAAGACATGGCCCACTGCCCGGCCTACCAGGGGCCGATCTGCTCGCTGTGCTGCTCGCTCGACGCCCGCTGCCACGACCTGTGCAAACCCGACGCCAATCTGTCGGCGCAGTGGCACGCGCTGTTGCGCCGGCTGCTGCCGAAAGCCGCCCTGCCCTACCTGGAAACCGGCCTCGGCCACTACCTGCTGCTGATGCTCGGCATCGTGCCGATCCTGGCGCTGGTCCTTGGCGTGCTTTACACCCACGAACTGCTGATGCTCGGCGACGGCAACCCGGCGATGGTCGCCGCGCTGCAGGAAACCTTCGTCAAGACCTTCGCCGCGCTGCTGCTGCTCTCTGGCGTCGGCGCCTGGTGGATGGTGCTGACCCAGGAAAGCCGGCGCGTCGCGCAGGAGGAATCGAACCGCCAGACGCAGTTGCTGCTGCAGGAAATCGAATCGCACCAGCGCACCGATGAGGCGCTGCAGAAGGCCAAGCAAGTCGCGGACGCCGCCAACCAGGCGAAGAGCCGCTACATCACGGCGATCAGCCACGAACTGCGCACGCCCTTGAACAGCATCCTCGGCTACGCCCAGATCCTCGACGCCGACCCCGACGTGCCGCCCAAGCGCAAGCAGGCGGTCAGCGTCATCCGCAAATCCGGCGACCACCTGCTGTCGGTGATCGAAGGCACCCTCGACATCGCCCGCATCGAAGGCGGCAAGCTGACGCTGGAGGTCAAGGCGATGGACTTCCCCGACTTCATGCAGCAGATCGTCGGCATGTTCGAGCTGCAGGCGCGCAACAAGGGCTTGTCCTTCGATTACCGGCCGGCCGGCGAGCTGCCCGCCGTGGTGCGCGCCGACGAGAAGCGGCTGCGCCAGATCCTGATCAACATCCTCGGCAACGCGGTCAAATTCACGGTGCGCGGCGGCGTCGAATTCAAGGTCGAATGCCGGCGCGAGATGGCCGTCTTCGAAATCCGCGACTCCGGCCCCGGCATCCCGGCCGAGGACATGGAACGCATCTTCGAGCCCTTCGTCCGCGGCAGCACGGTGCAGGCCGGCGGCAGCGGCGTCGGCCTGACCATCGCCCGCATGCTGACCGACCTGATGGGCGGCGAGATGCAGGTGTCGAGCACGCCCGGCGAAGGCACGCTGTTCCGCATCCGCCTCTTCCTGCCGCAGGTGCATTCGGCGCAGGCGGCGCGCGAACTGCCCCGGCTCAACCGCATCGGCTACGTCGGCGTGCGCCGGCGGATCCTCGTCGTCGACAACGAGAAGGTCGACCGCGACATGCTGCAGAGCGTGCTCGAACCGCTCGGCTTCATCGTCGACCAGGCGGCCAGCGGCTACGAGGCGCTGCAGGTCATTCCGCGGGTCAAGCCGCACCTCGTCTTCATGGACCTCGGCATGCCCGGCATCGACGGCTGGGAAACGATCCGCCGCATCCGCCAGCAGCAACTTACCGACGCCCAGCTCGCCATCCTTTCCGCCAACGCCTTCGACAAGGGCCTGGACAACGATGTCGGCATCGCCCCCGAGGACTTCATCGTCAAGCCGCTCAAGGTCAATCAACTGCTCGACTGGCTGGGCAGGAAGCTCGACCTCGAATGGGTCACCGCCGA
>DILW01000114.1 GCA_002425245.1 Betaproteobacteria bacterium UBA5582
ACCCCCACCCCGGCCCCCCCCCCCGCCCGGCTCGCATAATGCTGCAAATGCCAATCCCCCGCCCGCCCCTCAAACGCCGAGTACTGACACATCGGCGGCATGCCGATGCGGTTGGGCAAAGTCACGCTACGCAGGGACAAGGGGGCAAACAAGGCAGACATCGGTCACTCCGGCAAGCAAAAAAGACAGGAGGCGTAGCCTACCGCATTGGCGGGCGGGCTGGCACGGGGGGCCGGACGCGCAGCTAGCCGAAGTCGGCCAGCTCCTGCGCGAGCGTTTCCCGATTCGCCCGAATCACGGCCACACCCCGCGCACCCAGGATGTCGATCATCTCGCTCACCGACACGCCAACCAAGCTCGCCGCCCGACCAAGGGAAATGCGCTCTTCGTCGAACAAGCGGACCGCCAGCTCCAAGCCGATGCCATCCGCGAGAATCGTCTCATCGCACGGGACGGTCACTGCGAACTACAAAAGACCGTTTGCGCTTGGTAAATCTCTCCTGAGGAAAGACTACCTTAGAAATATCCAGTTGTTACACATAAAAATTCTTGCCAGATATTTTCAGATAACACCCCTTACAAACCACCCAGAGATAAAATCACTCGATCTAGCTAGCGTGGTGCACTACCACGTTTTTTCCTAGAGCTTACTCTTTCTGTTTGCCCTGAGGCATAAAGTCGGATGTGGGTATCTAACAAATGATCCAACGCCATGTCACCCACATCAATTTTTGTTGGACTCCTAAGCTTCGAAAGTATCCCCGTAAGAGTTGACGCAGTTATTTTAATAATAACCTTTCCCTGCATATAGAACTCTCGAAATGCATCCAATTCACGCCCTTTTACCAACCCTGACTGCTTATCTCGGCAAACTATAAACCCCATGCGCCCATATTCTCTAATGAGATACCCGTTCATTTGTCTATATTCAGCTATTCCAATATCCTCAAAATTTTTTATTTCAAAAATTAATTGCCGGGTCTCATAGTCATCACGAATTCTTTTCCAAAAGCCGCGAACACCCTGGTTTGTTGCAACCACATCGCGTCGCTGGACAGCATGTTGGTTTGGATGAAGTTGAATGTTGGTAAGTTCTTTCGCGAACGCGATCTCAATAGCTCTTTTACACCATTCCTCAAACTGAGAGGCCGCCTCCGCCCCGGTCGGAATAGTCGCCAGCTCTGAAATCATGCGACCGAGACTTGTTGCGCGTTGTTCAGCACTCTGTGAATGAATCGTGATCTCGTATTCATCAAATATCTGTTCTGCAACATTTTGCTCTAAATCGTCTTTTTGGAGCCCAAGCGCATTCCAATAACATGGATGAATCATAAGAACATCGTCAGTTAAAATGACTTTATCAGGCCGCTTTCCGTCATGCGAAAAAACCCATGTATTACTTTGCCGATCCATTAATCCGAAATATCCAACCCCATAAAGGGCCTTGGCGATTTCCTCCTCTGAACCGAGAATTCGAAGATGCTGCAGCACTCCCGCATCAAGAGATTGATCATTCAGTACACTATGGATAACCCGAACTACTTCTCGAAGCGACAACTGCGCAGGCCCATTGGAAAATGCACTGGTTAACTGCCTTATCCCTGGAAATACTGTCTCATACTCTTTACCCAAATCATCAAAACGCGTCATCGAGATGTGTTTTGATGATTCACTGAAGTCGTTATCGATCAAAGTTTCACGATTTTGCCGTCGGGCTTGCTCGATTGCAGCATTTAAAAGAGCGATAACATCACGGGGCCGGTATAGGGTTAGTCTCAAGCATCTCTTAAAGCCTTCTCTTCCATGCAATTCATTTCCCGTGATGGCGTTCCAAACTTTGACATCACTCTCCCTTTCAATAAAAAAAGCTGCTCGAATCCGCTTGCAAACCAAGTAGAATAATTCCTCCGGGTCCCAGTGAAGTCGGAGAACCTGGCTCTCCAAATTACGCGAAAAGTCTTTATCTTCAAGCTGAACAGCGCGAAAAATATTATCTCGCAAGAAAACAATCGCTCTTACGTGACTTCCGAGCGCTCCCCTAACCTCATCTGTTCCATAAATAATTCCATCGACAATACCTATACCAACAACATCAGATTCGTAACCTTCATCTAATCTGTCTATAAGGACAACAAGACTTTGCTTAAGCGATTCTGTTAACGTTGATACCTCTTCTGTAATTCGGTTCAGTTGTAGCAAAGATGGAAGATCAGCAATCCGGTCTTCAGGATCGGGTATGCTTTTCAAGCGCTCACGTAAGGTGCCACGTAGTCGCTCAAATATGCAGTTCCCTTTAGATGTCCAAGCCTTTAGGTGAACTTTCAAGGTCTCGTACTTGTTGATTTCACCAGCCGTCTTGTAGTTTCTTTGGCATATTGCCGCAAGTTCGAGTAACAACCCATAACGCCAAGCCAGTTTGACTCCCGCGCGAATTCTGCTAACTGACTCGCCAAACATCGATGCAACTGGGCGAAGTCCTATCACCTGCTCTTCAGCAGGAGAAATCACCAAGGTTGTATTTTTCTGCGCTGCCCAGTCTTTGGATAGACGGTATGTCAGAGCACTCTTTCCTGTGCCTCGTCGCCCTACAACAATGAATCTATCCCGACTTTCAAAAAGCGTACGATAGTTCTGTGATTCATAAAACGAACTGTCAAGCATGTTGTGGTCTTGTTCAGCCCGGACATCACCAAAAATGTTAATTTTTGCCATTTTCAATACAATTAAGGTAGTCAGCTTTCATCATACATCTGCACTGGTCATAGGACATCACATGTGTAGTGAGCAGCATGTTTCGCAACGGAATCATCTATTCGACATCAACGTGTGCAAAGCACCTTCCGCCTTAATGTCCTATGGCGGATTTAAAATCAGCGAGTTGCCGTTCGTTTAGCCTAAGTTTGCCGACGTCGAATGCCTCTCATTAGGCGCTAGATGCCAAGATAGTCGAAGCTCCGTTGTCCACTTCGACTGGCCAGTAGCCTCCGCCCCCCCAGAAAACCACCCTCAGCGCTTCCACCCAATCACAAGGGCGCCTCCCCGCCCTTGCTCCCCCAAACGCCCTCACCCAAAAATCGCCGTTCCCGCCGCCACCCGGCTACGCAGTTCGGCGAGCATTTCGCGTTCGGTCATCTGTTTTGCCCAGGTGGGCCGCAGTTGGTAGTGGGGTTGGTCGACGATGGTTTTCCAGCTGCCGCCCCACTCCAGGCCGAGGTCCATGCCCAGGGCGCCGATGGCTTTGTACTTGGGGGAGTCACCGAGGTAGCGGTTGCCTTCGAAGATGCCGATGTCGAAGGCGATGCCGAAGTTGTGGTTTGACTGGCCGCCGCGGGCGTTGGTGACTTTGGCGCCGGGGGCGGTGCGGCCCTGGGCGTAGAGGGCGTCCTGTTCGGCGTAGCTGCGGGTGCCGCTGATCACCTTGATGGTGATGCCGTGTTCGGCAGCCTTGTGCACCAGTGCCCTGGCCAGGGGCTGGACTTCGGGGAGGAGCGTGGCGATGCATTTCTCGCTGCGCGGGTCGACCGGGGATGGCGGCAGGACGACTGCTGCCTTGGCCTTGGGCTTGACGATGCATTTGTAGATGGCGCCCCAGGTTTCGGGGCCGGCCTTGCCGTCGACTTCGACGCCAAGGGCTTGCTGGACTTCGCGAACCATTTCTTCGATTTTCATTTTCCCGCTCCTCCAAAGTTGACCGGGGCATGCCCCGTGTGACTCACCAGAAACGAACAAAACCGAATGTCATGATGCCACCCGGCCAGGAAAATTTCCCGGCTTTTTTGGCGCGCCGCCGGGAGATTCGGCGGCCGGCCAGACTGTTATCATTGCAGCCTGTTGCGGGCCTGGCCCGCGGTTGTGGATACCTGCAGATGACAACTCAAAACCCCTGCCCGCCGATGCTGTTCGGCATCAAGAACTGCGACACGATGAAGAAGGCCATGAACTGGCTTGCGGATAATGGTGTTGCCTATACCTTTGTCGATTACAAGAAGGCCGGCGTGGCCGCCGAGCGGCTGCCGGACTGGGCGGCGCGGGCGGGTTGGGAGGTGTTGCTCAACCGGCGCGGGCTGATGTGGAAGAAACTGAGCGATGCCGAGCGCGCGGACGTGGACGAAGCCAAGGCGCTGGCGCTGATGGCGCAGTATCCGGCGCTGATCAAGCGGCCGGTGCTGGATACGGGCGCCGCGCTGGTGGTCGGCTTTGCGCCGGAAATCTACGCGGAAAAGCTGAAATGAGCGCCAGCACGCTGCGTCGATTCCTGTTCGAAGGCCTGGATATTCGCGGGGCCTTCGTCCAATTGGGCGATGCCTGGCAGCAGATGCAGGCAGGCCGCGATTACCCGGCGCCGGTGGCGCAATTGCTGGGCGAGACGGCGGCGGTGACGGCGCTGATCGCCGGGCAGTTGAAGCAGCCCGGGCGCCTGACCTTGCAGTTGCGCGGCGACGGGCCGATCCAGTTGCTGGTGATGGATTGCAACGAGGCCTTGCAGATGCGCGGCATGGCGCGCAGCAACCCGGTGGTGCTGGCGGCGCCGGTGCCGGAACTGCTCGGCGCGCATCAGGGCGGACAGTTGCTGATGAGCCTGGATCTGCCGACGGCGCGCCAGCCTTACCAGAGTTTCGTGCCGATGGTGGGCGACAGCATTGCGCAGATTTTCGAGCATTACCTGGTGCAGTCGGAGCAGCAGCCGTCGCGCCTGTTCTGCGCGGCCGATGCGCAGTCGGCGGCGTGCCTGTTCCTGCAGAAGCTGCCGCAGGCGGACCACCACGATGCAGACGGCTGGCAGCGCATCACGCAACTGGCCGATACGGTGAAGCCGGCGGAACTGCTGACGCTGGATGCAGAAAGCTTGCTCGGCCGGCTGTTCCACGAGGAGATCGCGGCGCGCGGCATCCGCATCTACGATCCGCAGCCGGTGGTTTATCACTGCCCGGAGGATTGGGAAAAGGTGCGCGACATGATCCGCGGCCTGGGCCGCGCCGATGCCGAGACCATCGTCGCCGAGCATGGCGAAATCCTCATCCACGACGACATCTGTAACCGTCAGTACCGTTTCAGCGCAGCCGACGTGGCCGCGCTGTTCGACGACGATTCCCGGCAGTCCGTGCATTGAAGTCGCTACCGCCGGCCTTCGTTCTCAACCGCCAGGTTGAGC
This sequence comes from Betaproteobacteria bacterium UBA5582, assembly GCA_002425245.1. Lineage (GTDB taxonomy): Bacteria > Pseudomonadota > Gammaproteobacteria > Burkholderiales > Rhodocyclaceae > Azonexus. The sequence continues at coordinate 5,153 of DILW01000114.1, forward strand.
TGCTCTACCGCAACCTGCGGCTGGGGCAGGTGGCGTCGATCTTCAACGCCGGTTTTCTGGCCTGGGCCGCTTACGGCAAGGTCGACACAGGCACCCTGCTTGCCTGGTGGCTGCTGGCGTCGCTGACGGCGGCCCTGCGCATGGGCCAGGCGGCCCGCTACCAGGCTTGTGCACCAAGCATGCAGGCAAGCGAGGCACCGCGCTGGCGGCGGCTGGCCCTGATGGGTGCCGGCAGCGCCGGAGCGCTGTGGGCGGCGGGCACGCTGCTGCTGATGTTGTCGGGCAATACCATCCTGCAGTTTTTCACCGGTTTCGTGATGGCCGGCATGATCGCCGGGGCAGTGCCGGTACTGGCCGCCGACCGCCTGGCTTTCCGGCTCTATGCCTGGCCGGTCGTGGTGGCGGTGATCGTCGGCAGTTTTGGCCCGGAACCGCTGAATATCGCGTTGAGCGCGATGTCGGCGCTCTTTCTGCTGATCGCCACGCGCAGCGCGGATTATTTTCATGATGCGCTGCAGGACACGCTGCGCCTGGAACACGAGAAGGACAACCTGCTGACTCACCTGGAACAGGCGCGCGCTCAGGCGGAGCTGGCGAACAAGGCGAAGACCGAGTTCCTGGCCAATGTCAGCCACGAGTTACGCACGCCGATGAACGGCATCATGGGCCTGGCCGAGCTGCTGGCGCACGAGCCGCTGACACCGGAACAGAAGGATTTGCTGACCCCGCTGCAGGCCTCGGCCAGCGATTTGCTACACAAGATCGAACACCTGATCGAGCTATCGGCGCTGGAAGCCGGGCACCTGCAGCCCCGGCCGACGCCGTTCGCGGTGACCGAGTTGCTGGAGGCGGTCTCCTACACCTACCGTCAGCGCCTGGAATTCAAGGGCCTGCAGCTGAACAGCAAGATCGAGGGCGAGCCGCCGGCGATCCTGATTGGCGACATCGAGCGCCTGCGCAAGATCTTCAACCACCTGCTGGACAACGTGCTGAAGTTCGTCGACCACGGAGAGGTGGCGCTCGGACTGAAGGTGCTCAGCACGAGCCCGGACCGGTGCATGCTGGCCTTCAGCGTCAGCGATACGGGGCCGGGCATCGTGCCGGACAAACTCGCCGAACTCGACGGCCTGATGGTTCAGGCCGACGGTTCGAGCATGCGCCGCCACGGTGGCATCGGCATCGGCCTGGCCATCGTCCGCCGGCTGGTGAAACTGCTCGGCGGCGAGTTCAGCATCAGCAGCAGGCCGGGCCACGGCTCGACCTTCAGCTTCACCCTGCCCTTCGAAGTGCCGAAGGACTCAGCGCTTATTCACTGAAGATCAGCTCGACCCGGCGCATCTTGCGCCGGCATTCGGCCGACTTGCAGTTGGCCGGCACCTGTTCGCTGCCCGCGACCTGCCGACGAATCTGGGTGACCGGAATGCGTTCGGCGCGCAACACCTCGCTCACGGCGTTGATCCGCTGTTCGGCGATGGCCAGGTTGTAGGACGGGCTGCCGAGATGATCGGTATGGCCAACCAGGGTGACCTGGAGATTGGGATTTTCCCGCAGCCGGGCGGCGTGCTTGAGCAGGCGCTGGCGGCTGGCAGCATCGACACTGCTCCCGGAGGGCGGGAAGAAAATGCTGTTGTCGACGTTGACCGAGGCAATGATTTCCGCTTCCGACATTTTCCTGTCGCCGGCCGGCACGGGCTTGGCAGGCGCCGGGGCGACAGCCACCGGCTCAGCCGGCGCCTCTTCGGCCGGCTGATTGGCACAGCCAGCCAGCACCAGACACACGCCCATAACAATTGCATAGTTCTGCTTCATTTCATTCCTTTTCTGTGAGTTTCACCATGTCCGCGAGCGGGACACGGGCATAACTTTCGTCCTTGCCGGGCAAATGGCGCAGCAATTCCTCAAGATTGATCTTCAATGTTTTCAGCACCACCGGCGGCAGGCTGGACAAGGCTTCCGGAACCACACCCTCGGCCGGCCCTGGCAAGGCGGCCAGTGCTTCGACACCCTTGGTCGCCAGAACCAGGCCGACACGGCGCTGATCCCGTTGCTGCTTGCGCTTCTCCAGACAGCCGCTGCCGACCAGCTTGTCGACCAGCAGACTGCAGGTGGATTGGTGGATTCCCAGGCGCTGAGCGAGTTCGCCGATGCTGATTTCGGGGGTGCGCCGCACTTCCTGGAGCACCCACATCTGCGACCCTGGCATGCCGCAGCGCTCTTCCACCAACCGGAAATGCTGCCGCATCGAACCGTAAATCTGGCGGAATTGCTGCAGAACATCGAGGACCGTCTGCTCCCGACCTAGCTCTTGCCGTTTCAATACTTTGCCCTTTACCGAAATAGTGTTGCGCGAATCATGGGCCTCAATTATATTGCCCCTCAATGGAGTTGTAACTTAGGTTATAGCCCCATTCCTTTTCGACGAGGACACTTCAGTGGGGGGAGATTCCCCCCTTTTTTTCCTTGTCGTACCTGACCAGGCAGCCCGAGTCCGCGGCCGCCAGGTAAATCGAATGGTACGCAGACAGAGTGCCGGCACCCGCGGTGACCGGCACCCGAACACCCCACGAGTCGAGCCTTCGAGGCGATTTTTCGACTGTCGATGATTTGTTCGTACGAAAACGGGAGGAGTATATGACCAGAATCGGATTGATCGGTTATGGCAAGGCCGGCCAAGCGGTTGCCGGCGTTCTGCAGGACGATCCACGCTTCGAACTGTGCTGGATTGCCAGGAAATCCGGCGACACGGCAACGGCAATCGACGTGCCGGTAACCCGCCTGACACGCGAGGGCTTCGGCGATTGGCTGGACCGCCACCCGGTCGATGGCATCGTCGATTTTTCCGACGCCGGGGCCATTCACGTTTATGGCGAAGCGGTGCGCCAGCGCGACATCATGGTGGTCACCGCCATTTCCGGCTACCCGCCGGAAAGCCTGGACTACATCCGCGACCTTGGCCGCGACATTCGCATCCTGTCGTCGCCGAACATCACGCTGGGGATCAATTTCCTGCTGCTGGCGGCGAAGATCCTGCGGCGGATCGCGCCCTTTGCCGATGTCGAAATCGTCGAGCAGCATTTCCGCGACAAGCCCGAAGTTTCGGGTACCGCACGCCGTATCGCCGAGGTGCTCGATGTCGATGGCGATCACATCACCTCGTTGCGCCTGGGCGGCATCGTCGGCCGGCACGAGGTGATCTTCGGTTTCCCCTACCAGACGGTCAGGTTGATCCACGATTCGATCCGGCGCGAGGCTTTCGGCACCGGCGCGGCTTTTGCCATCGAGCAGCTGTCCAGTTGCGCAACCGGGTTCTACACACTCGACAGCCTGTTGCTGCAGGTTATCCGCGACGAATTGCAGAACGAGGAAAAAATCAGCGCGGCCCTGGCAGCTTCCCTGGATTCATCAAGCCTGCGGGATCGATTGCCTTCCTGATCGTGCGCATCAACCCGATTTCGGTGGCCGATTTGTAGCGCAGGATTTCCTCACGCTTGAGCTGACCGATGCCGTGCTCGGCAGAAATCGAACCATTGAGCGCATGCACGCTGTCATGGACGATGCGGTTGACCGCGGGCTGGCTGGCCAGGAAAGCGGCGTTGTCGGCGGCATCGGGCTGCGACAGGTTGTAGTGCAGGTTGCCGTCGCCGACATGGCCGAAGGCGACCACGCGGATGCCGGGAAAGGCCGCCACCAGCGCCGCATCGGCAGTTTCCAGGAACTGCGGGATGGACGATACCGGCACCGCGATGTCGTGCTTGATGCTGATCCCTTCGCGCTTTTGCGCTTCCGAGATGTTCTCGCGCAGCGACCACAGCTTGCCGGCCTGGGCACCGCTGGCGGCGAGCACGCCGTCGTCCACCTCGCCAGCGGCGAGGCACTCGGCCAGCCAGCGCTCGACTGCCGCCGGCTCGGCGTCGGAGAATTCGGCCAGCACGTACCAGGGGCTCGGCGCCGCCGGCCGGCTGCTGTCGGGAATATGGCGCAGAACCAGGGCCAGGGCCGTTTCGGAAACCAGCTCGAAGGCGGTCAGCTGGGCGTCGAAGGCGCGCCGCGCGCTGTTGAGCAGGGCCACGGCAGCGGCCGGCGAAGCGAGGTTGAGCCAGCAGGTGGTTTGCGTGCGCGGCAGGGGAAAAAGCTTGAGCACGGCAGCGGTGATGATGCCGAGCGTGCCTTCGGCGCCGATGAACAGGTGCTTGAGGTCGTAGCCGGTGTTGTCCTTGCGCAGGCCGCGCAGGCCGTCCCACACCTCGCCGCTGGGCAGCACGACCTGCAGGCCGAGCGTCAGTTCGCGGGTATTGCCGTAACGCAGGACCTGGACGCCACCGGCATTGGTCGACAGGTTGCCGCCGATCTGGCAGCTGCCTTCGGAGGCCAGCGCCAGCGGGAACAGCCGGTCGACGGCGCGCGCCGCTTCCTGGACGGCGGCCAGCGTGCAGCCGGCCTCGACGGTGATGGTGTTGTTGAGCGGATCGACGGCCAGGATGCGGTTCAGCCGCCCCAGCGAAACGACCACTGCCCGCCCGCTACTGTCGGGCGTGGCGCCGCCGCACAGGCCGGTATTGCCGCCCTGGGGAACGATGGGCACGCCTGCCTCAATGCAGGCGCTGACGACGGCGGCAACTTCGGCCACCGTTCCAGGGCGGACGACGCACAAGGCGGCACCGCGGTAACGGCCGCGCCAGTCGGTGAGGAAGGCGGCGGTGTCGGCGGCATCGACCAGCACCTGGTCAGCCCCGAGCCGTTGCCGCAAGGTATCGATCAGTGCCTGCATGTGCGCCTTTCGCGTGGTCAGCCGGCATTCTCCGGTAGCCGCCGGAACAGCGTCAACGCTTCCCGCTGCCGACAGAGCAGTTTATGATGCAGCACTAGCCCATTTTCATCGACCATGCCGCTTCCCGTACTTGTCCAGCATCTCGTCCGCAACCGGCTTGGCGCCTATTGCGAACAGCGCGTTCCGGCGGAGGAGCGCGCCAGCCGGCGCGTCGACCTGCGCTTCGAGGACGAAGCGGTGGTCGTTTTCGAATCCCGCCCGCTGTCCGGCGAATGGGTCGCGCTCGACATCGCCCGCTTCCGCTTCAACCGCGCCTCGGGCACCTGGCAGCTGGACGCGCCGCACTTCGGCATCAATCCGAGCTGGCGCACCTACTCGAACAAGCCGGTGCGCGAGCTCGACCGCCTGATTGCCATGCTCGACGCCGATGCCGATGGCGTCTTCTGGGCCTGATCAGACCGGTTCGGCGTAGAGGTCGTGGTGGTCGGCGTCGATGACGCGGACCTTGAGGAAATCGCCGGGCTGGGCGTCGAAATGGCCGTCGAGGTACACCACGCCGTCGATTTCCGGCGCGTCGGCCTTGGAACGGGCGATGGTGCCTTCCTCATCGACTTCGTCGACCAGCACTTCGATCACCGAATCGATCTTGGCCGCCAGCTTGTTGGCAGAGATGTCTTCCTGCACGCGCATCAGCCAGCTGCGCCGGTCTTCGCGCACGCTTTCCGGCGGCAGGCCGGGAATCTCGTTGGCGGTGGCACCCTCGACCGGCGAGTAGGCAAAGCAGCCGACGCGGTCGAGCTTGGCGTCTTCGAGGAACTGGATCAACTGGTCGAAGTCTTCGTCGGTTTCACCGGGGAAGCCGGTGATGAAGGTCGAGCGGATGACGATTTCCGGACAGATTTCGCGCCACTTGGCGATGCGCTCCAGCGTGTTCTCGGCCGAGGCCGGGCGCTTCATCGCCTTGAGGATCTTCGGGCTGGCGTGCTGGAAGGGCACGTCGAGGTACGGCAGGATCTTGCCTTCGGCCATCAGCGGGATGACGTCGTCGACCGACGGGTAGGGGTAGACGTAATGCAGGCGGACCCAGATGCCGAAGGACGACAGCGCGTCGCACAACTCCTTCAAGCGGCTCTTCACCGGCTTGCCGCCCCAGAAGCTGGTGCGGTACTTGAGGTCGACGCCGTAGGCGCTGGTGTCCTGCGAGATGACGAGAATTTCCTTGACACCGGCGCGGGCCAGGTTCTCGGCTTCGGCGAGCACGTCGCCGACCGGGCGCGAAACCAGCGGGCCGCGTAGCGAGGGGATGATGCAGAAGGTGCAGCTGTGGTTGCAGCCTTCGGAAATTTTCAGGTAGGCGTAGTGTTCCGGTGTCAGGCGGATGCCTTGCGGCGGCACCAGGTCGGAATACGGGTCGTGCGGCTTGGGCAGGTGCTGGTGCACGTGGCCCATCACTTCTTCCATCGCGTGCGGGCCGGTGACGGCGAGCACCGACGGGTGCGTGCTCTGGACGATGTCACCCTTGGCACCGAGGCAGCCGGTGACGATCACCTTGCCGTTCTCGGCGAGCGCCTCGCCGATGGCGTCGAGCGATTCCTCGACGGCGGCGTCGATGAAACCGCAGGTATTGACGATGACCAGGTCGGAATCGTCGTAGCTGGGCGAAATCTCGTAGCCTTCGGCGCGCAGGCGGGTGAGGATGAGTTCGGCGTCGGAGCCGGCTTTCGGGCAGCCCAGGCTGACGAAGCCGACGGTGGGCACTTTCGGTGATGAGGTCATGCGGTTATCCAGGATTTCCGGCGCGGCCGGCGGGCAAAGCGCGTATTTTACGCGGGGATGCGCACAGACTGCCGAATTCGCAAAAAGTGCCCGGCAGGCTTTGTGCTCTTCCACCACAACAGCCTAGAATCGCTTCCCATGCCCTCTTCTTCCTTTCCGGCCATCGCCGCCGTCGTGCCGCCGCCCGGCACCCGTATCGACCCCTTGCTGCGCGAGTTCGTCAGCAGCCTGCAGGCGCGCGGCGTGCGCGTGCGCGGCCTGCTCCAGGAAGCCTGTCCGGAATCCTGGGGCTGCAAGTTCAGCCTGAGCGACCTCGAAACCGGCAAGCGCTACCCGATCTCGCAAAACCTGGGCAGCCAATCCACCAGCTGCGCGCTCGACGCCGCCGGCATTGCCGACGCCACCCAGGTGATGCGCCGGATTGCCGCCGAAGGCGCCGAACTCGCAGTCTTCAACCGCTTTTCCGGGCTGGAAGCCAATGGCGAGGGCTTTGCCGACGAAATGCTGCAGGTGATGAGCCAGGGCATTCCGGTCATCACCATCGTCCAGGCCGCCAACCTGCCCGCCTGGCGCCATTTCACCGGCGGCCTGGCCTGCGAACTGGGCGCCACCCTGGACGAACTGGAACGCTGGTTCGCGGGAACCGCCGCCCGCTGAAACGAGTACGGTCAGTGAGCAGTTGTCCGCATCGAAACCGGTGGCAGCATGGAAGAAGGGGAAGATCAAGCGCTTCGCTTGACATATGAAAAGGCGATCGTCTCCCTACCGAAACGAAACAACCACAGCCGGTATAATGTGCGCACGCACCAAACCGCTCGGGAGCCATGAACCATGCTGTTGCACGAGTTACATGCCCAAAAAAACCTCATTACTGCCCTGGGTCGCCAGTACGGTGCCCGGCACATTCGCGTGTTCGGATCGGTAGCACGCGGCGAGGAAGGCCCCGACAGCGACGTCGATTTTCTCGTCGAGTTTGATCCGGGCTACGACCTCTTCGCCCAGCGTCTCCCCTTGACCAGAGAACTGTCGGAGCTTTTGGGAAGACCGGTCGACCTGTTACCGGAACACGAACTGAGCCGCCACTTGCGCGAAGACATCCTCAAGGAAGCCATCGAGCTATGAGCAAGCCGTGGCAACCTCACGCCCACCACATCCTCGACGCCATCGCCAAGATTCGCCGCATTCAGATGCGCGGCGATCTGACCCAGGACGACATCCTCTACGATGCCGCCCTGCGCAACCTGCAGACACTCTCCGAATCCACCCAGCACCTGCCCGATCAACTCAAAGCCGCCTGGCCGGACATTCCCTGGCGTGACATCAGCGGCTTCCGCAACATCCTGGTGCACAACTACCTCGGCGAAATCGACCCAAGAACCGTCGCCACCGTCATTGATCGGCACCTTGAGATGCTGGAAACCAGCATTCGGGCGATGCTTGCGAACGACGGCTGAGCAGGTACTGAACCCGCTTGATCAGGCCGGCACGCCAAGAATGACGTGGCTGGCCTTGATCAGCGCGGTGGCCGGCTCACCGACCTTGAGCCCGAGTTCGAGCACGGCTTCGTTGGTGACCACCGAATGGACCACGGTTCCACCGGCCAGGGTGATCGCGACGTCGGTATTCACCGCGCCCTTGGTCAGCGCGCTGACCTTGCCGGCCAGCTGGTTACGTGCCGAGAAGTGGACGTCGGGCTGGCCGGACAGCAACATCACCCACGGCGCCTTGACGTAGGCGACGGCCTCTCCGCCGACCGCCAGGGCCAGCGACTTGACGCTGGCCTCTGTCACGATTGCGACAATCCTGTCGCCTCCCGGCAGGCTGAGCTCGACTTCCGCATTGACGACACCGTCGGTGAGGGCGGTGATTTTCCCCCTGAAAACATTGCGTGCGCTGACGTTCATGGCTTTCTCCTGATTGTTGGCTGGGGCTGGCCCGCTTTTCGCCATATACAAAACAAACAGCGAAGGATTGAGGGCTTGCCGACAATCTAATCGTTATTGGCATATAGCCTCAACCATAGCGCCAGCAGAATTTTCCATTAAACTCGACAGCGTTATATAAGCAAGTGAATAACCAAATGAACCACGCCGCCCCCCGCTTGCGCAGCAAACTCGAATTCGACGGCCCTTTCGGCGCTTTCCTCGGCGACACGCGCATCCGCCTGCTTGAAGCCATCGACGAACACGGCTCCATCTCGCAGGCAGCAAAAGCCGTGCCGCTGTCGTACAAGGCGGCCTGGGACGCGGTCGATGCGATGAACAACCTGGCCGAGCAGCCACTGGTGCTGCGCTCGACCGGCGGCAAGCACGGCGGCGGCACCCAGCTGACCGATTACGGACGCAAGGTGATCGCCCTCTACCGCGCCCTGGAGGCCGAATACCAGGCGGCGCTTGATCGCCTGACGGCGAGCATGAACGACGGCCAGGCCACCGACTTCCAGCAGTTCAGCCAGCTGTTGAAGCGCATGTCGATGAAGACCAGCGCACGCAACCAGTTTGCCGGCCGCATCGTCGGCCTGCGCGAGGGGCACGTCGATTACGAGGTGCGCATCAAGCTCGACGACGAGAACGAACTGGTCGCGGTGATCACCGGCGAATCGGCGGAAAACCTGGGCCTGAGCATCGGCATGGAGATCAACGCGCTGGTCAAATCCTCATCGGTGCTGCTGCTCAATGACCCGGCGGTGAGAACCACCGCCCGCAACCACCTGTGGGGCGAGATCACCCGAATTCACGAAGGGCCGGTGAATTCCGAAGTCACCCTGGCCATGAAGAACGGCAAATCGGTGTGCGCCGTGGTCACCCACGACAGTGTCGAGAAACTCGGCCTCGCCGTCGGCGAACAGGCCTGCGCCGTGTTCAAGGCTTCGTCCGTCATCCTCTGCAAGTACGCCTGAAACCCCACCAGGAGATCAATCATGAAGCGTTTGTCCGTCCTCCTCGCTGCTCTCTTCGCCGCCGCCGGCCTTCACGCTGGTGAAGTCCAGGTGGCCGTGGCCGCCAACTTCACCGCCCCGATGCAGCAGATTGTCACCGAATTCGAAAAGGATACCGGGCATGTCGTCAAACTGTCTTTCGGCGCCACCGGCAAGTTCTACGCCCAGATCGCCAATGGCGCCCCCTTTGAGGTATTTCTCGCCGCCGATGACACCACCCCCGCAAAACTGGAACGGGAAGGACTTGCCGTAGCCGGCAGCCGTTTCACCTATGCCGTCGGCACCCTGGTTCTGTGGTCGTCAAAACCCAATTTCATCGATGCCAAAGCTGAAGTTCTGAAGTCCGGCCAATTCAACAAATTGTCGATTGCCAATCCGAAAACCGCACCCTATGGCGCTGCCGCGGTCGAGACATTGAAGAAACTGAATCTGCTCGAAGCCGTTCAGGCCAAGTTCGTCCAGGGCGAAAACATCTCCCAGACGCTGCAGTTCGTATCCACCGGCAACGCCGACCTGGGCTTTGTCGCCCTGTCGCAGGTTTTCCAGGACGGCAGGATCACCAGCGGTTCGGCCTGGATCGTCCCGGCCGACATGCACGAGCCGATCTTTCAGGATGCGCTCATCCTGAAGCGTGGAGAGAACAAACCGGCAGCCAGCGCACTTCATGCCTACCTCAAGAGCGACAAGGTGCGCGCCATCATTCGCCGCTTCGGCTACGGCAGTCGCTGAGGCAGGCAAAACATGCTGACCGAAACCGACCTTCAGGCCATCTGGCTGACCGTTCGCCTGGCCGCACTCACCACTTTCATCCTGTTCTTCATCGGTACGCCGATTGCTTGGTGGCTGGCGCGCACGCGTTCCTGGTGGAAAGGGCCCTGTGGGGCAGTTGTCGCTTTGCCGCTGGTGTTGCCGCCTTCGGTGCTCGGTTTCTACCTGCTGCTGGCGATGGGACCGAACGGGCCGGTCGGCCAGCTGACCCAATCCCTCGGCCTGGGGACGCTGCCATTTACCTTCTGGGGGCTGGTTGTCGCCTCGGTGTTTTACTCGCTGCCGTTCATGGTGCAGCCGCTGCAGAACGCTTTCGAAGCCATCGGCGAACGACCGCTGGAAGTTGCCGCAACCCTGCGCGCCTCGCCGTTCGACACCTTCTTTTCGGTCGTGCTACCGCTGGCCAAACCCGGTTTCTTCACCGCCGGCATCCTCAGCTTCGCCCACACCGTCGGTGAGTTCGGGGTAGTGCTGATGATCGGCGGCAATATCCCCGGGGTGACCCGGGTTGCCTCGGTGCAGATCTACGACCATGTCGAAGCGATGGAGTATGCCGACGCGCACCGCTTGTCGGCGGTCATGCTGGCCTTCTCCTTCGCGGTGCTGCTGAGCATGTACCTGCGGCGCAACCAGCCACGCAAGGAGGCCTGAGATGGAATCTGTCGAAGCACGTTTCAAGCTGGACTGGCCCGGATTTGCCCTGGATTTCGACCTCAAGTTGCCAGGGCGCGGCGTGACCGCGCTGTTCGGCCATTCCGGTTCAGGCAAGACGACCTTGCTGCGTTGCATTGCCGGTCTGGAAAGGCCGGCTCAGGGACGTTTTGTGTTCAAGGGCAGCATCTGGCAGGACGGCAACACCTGGCTGCCCACGCACCAGCGGCCGATCGGCTATGTCTTCCAGGAGGCCAGCCTGTTCCCGCACCTGTCCGTGCTCGACAACCTGCGCTACGGCCAGAAACGCAGCGGCGGCGCCAACCGGGTGAGCCTGGACACGGCCATCGAACTGCTCGGCATCGGCCATCTGCTCGAACGCAAGCCGGACAGCCTCTCCGGCGGTGAGCGCCAGCGCGTCGGCATCGCCCGGGCGCTCGCCGTCGGCCCGGAAATCCTGCTGATGGACGAACCGCTGGCAGCGCTCGACTTGAAGCGCAAGCAGGAAATCCTGCCTTACCTCGAACGCCTGCACGACGAACTCGACATTCCGGTCATTTACGTCAGCCATTCTCCCGACGAAGTCGCCCGCCTGGCCGACCACATCGTCGCCATGGACGGCGGGCGCGTGGTCGCCCACGGACCGCTCGGCGAAACCCTGGCCCGCCTCGACCTGCCCATCCGCCTCGGCGAGGACGCCGGCGTGGTGCTCGACGCGACGATTGGCGAGATCGATGCGCAATGGCATCTGGCGCGCGTCGACTTTCCCGGCGGCAGCCTGTGGACCCGCGACCACGAGCTGCCGGTCGGGCGCAAGGTCCGGGTGCGCGTGCTCGCCCGCGATGTCAGCCTGACCCTCGACGACCCCGGCCGCAGCAGCATCCAGAACGTCCATCCGGCGGTGGTCGAGGCCGTCGCCGACGACGATCACCCGGCCAACCGCCTGGTCCGCGTCACCCTCGGCGAAAGCCGCTTGCTGTCGCGCCTGACGCGGCGCGCGGTCGATCAACTGGGCATCGTTCCCGGCCTGCCGGTGCGCGTGCAAGTCAAATCCGTGGCCCTGATGGAGTGATCATGAACCCCTACCCCCTGCCCGAGCACGAACTTGAGCGCCTGCTCGGCGAGGATGTACCGGCTGGCGCCGACTAGCCGCCGCTCTCCCGGCGGACGCGCGCCGCCATGATTTCCGGCAGCTTGAATTCGATCCAGTCGGCCAGCGCCTCGACCTTCTGCGCCAGTTCCTCGCCCAGCGGCGTCAGGCTGTACTCGACGTGCGGCGGCACCACCGGATGCGCGATGCGCGCGACGAAACCGTCGGCCTCCAGCCACTGCAGGGTTTGCGCCAGCATCTTCTCGCTGATCCCGCCGACCTTGCGGCGCAGATCGCTGAAACGCTGCGTGCCGTCGCGCAAGGCCACCAGCAACAGGACGCCCCAGCGGCTGGTGACGTGCTTGAGCACTTCGCGCGACGGACACTGTTCAGCGAAAACGTTGCCGCGCCGCATCAGTTCGGCCAGCGTGGCGGGCGGCTCGGGGGAAATCCGGTCGTTCATTGGGTACTTACCTTTTCGTGCGTACTTACTATTCGTAAGTATAAACATTATCCTGCGCTTCCCCATCACGAAATGAAGAAAGGAAGTCCCATGATCGTCGTCACCGGTGCTACCGGCCAACTCGGCCAACTCGTCATCGAGCACCTGCTCAAGCGCGTTCCCGCCAGCGAAATCGCCGCTGCAGTGCGCAATCCGGATAAAGCCGGCGCCCTGGCGGCGCGCGGCGTCAGCCTGCGCCACGCCGATTACGACCGGCCGGAAACGCTGGCCCGCTGCTTCGCTGCCGGCGACAAGGTGCTACTGATCTCGTCCAACGAAATCGGCCAGCGCCTGCCCCAGCACCAGGCGGTGATCGACGCTGCCCGCCGCGCCGATGTCGGCCTGCTCGCCTATACCAGCCTGCTCCACGCCGACACCTCGCCGCTGCCCCTGGCCGCCGAACACAAGGCGACCGAGGCTGCGCTGCGGGCTTCCGGACTGCCGGTCACGGTGCTGCGCAACGGCTGGTATACCGAGAACTATCTGGCCGGCATCGACGCCATCCTCGCCCACGGCGCCGTGCTCGGTTGTGCCGGCGACGGGCGCATCGCCTCGGCCGCACGCAACGACTACGCCGAAGCCGCGGCCGTGGTGATGAGCGGCAGCGGCCACGCCGGCCAGACCTATGAACTGGCCGGCGACCAGGCTTACACGCTGGCCGGACTGGCCGCCGAGATCGCCGCCCAGGCAGGCAAGCCGATTGCCTTCCACAACCTGCCGCAAGCCGAATACCGGGCCGTGCTGCTCCAGGCCGGCCTGCCCGAGGGACTGGCCGACCTGCTCGCCGAATCCGACACCGGCGCGGCTCAGGGCGGCTTGTTCGACGACAGCCGGCAACTGGGCAAGCTGATCGGCCGGGCGACCACACCCCTGGCCGAGTCGGTGCACGCAGCCCTGACCAAAAGCTGATCCGGCGCCGGGTGCGAAACTTGCGTGTAGGACTGATTTCCTGTCAGGTTCACGACACCCATGAAAATCGCCATCGCCACCCGGAATTTCAATGAAGTCAGCGGCCACGCCGGCCAGTGCCGGCAGTGGCTGCTCTACGACCTGTCGCAGCACCGCTCCAGCCAGTTGCTGCCGGCCCCGCGCCTGGTCGACCTGGCCAAGGACGAAGTCCTGCACGTGTTCACCGATGAGCGGCCGCACCCGCTGGACGGCATCGACATCGCCGTCGTCGCCAGCGCCGGCGACGGCTTCATCCGCCACATGAAGCTGCGCGGCTGCGAGGTTCTGGTCACCGGCGAGACCGACCCGGCGGTGGCGATCACCCGCATCCTGGCCGGCGAAGCGCTGTCCGACCCGCGCTTCGACATCAGCACTTCGCTGTGCAAGTTGCGCGACCTGTTCTCGCGCTTCTGAATCAGTCGAGCAGTTCGATCTGGCCGCTGACGGTGGTCGTCAACTGGCTTTCCCCGGCTTCCAGCGGCGCCGGCATGGCTTCGGCCATCATCGCCTTGGCGGCGCGGAAAACCGGCACCGGCGGCGCCTCGCCCTGTTGCGAAACCGCCAGCTGCTTGATCTTCCAGGGCTTGCCGAGTGCGCCGGCAACGAGTTCGGCGCGGTGCTTGAAGGCCTTGATCGCGTCGCGCGTCGCTTCATCCTCGACCTGGCGACGGGTTTCCGGTGACGGCATCTGGCTGACCTGGCCGACCGCCAGCCGGCGCTGCTGCAATTCGCCGAGCAACTGGGAAACAGAACCGTGATCACGCGATTCGAGAATCAGCTCGCTGCGCATGCGCCAGCTTTCAATTTTCTGGTCGCGACCATAGATCGGGTAGGTGGACTGATTGCCCGACTTCACCGAAACCCCCGCCTTGCCGCGAGCCAGTTGCAGGCCGGCGGCAATCTCCTGATTGACGCGGCGGGACAGTTCGGCCGGGTTACGCCCTTCCGCTTCCGCATAGACGACTGCACGCACCAGGTCGTTCACCGCCGGCCGTGAGGCCTCGGCAGAAAGATCAACGGTGGCGCCCGCGTGGGCCAGCGAGCTCAGCAAAACCCCGGTAAAAAAAATTGCATGACGCGTTTTCAAGGCGAATCACTCCAGGCAGAAATGGGTATATATTACGGACGCCGCTGTCGCACACCAGCGACAAAAAGCAAAAATTTGTCATTTATTACACAAACGGAAACACTTTTTTCTTGTCTACGGGTGTGCTCACGATAATACTCCTCGCGCCATGACCAACGTGCTTCAACTCGACCGCATGCCAGACCAGGATGACCCGCCGCAGGAAGGGACCCGCCGCATCATTGCCGGCGAGGAGCGCGTTTTTTACGACGGCTACTGGATCAAGGCCTACAAGGTGCCGGCCGATACGCTGGAGGCGAAAAAGCGGCTGATCGACGCCCTGACCCGGCGCCTGTTCAACCACACCGAGCACGGCCTGAACATCCCCGGCACCCGACTGGCCGAAGCACGCGTCACTTTCGAGGCTGAAACCGACCCCGCCCGCCGTCGGGTCAAGGGTGCCATGCTGGCCGGTGCGCTGTTCAACCGTGCCGCCGACATCTTCCGCAAACTGGTCGAACTGCAGGCCTGCGGCATCGAAATCCTCAGCGACAACCCGCTCATGCGCGAGTGCGGCCGCTGCCTGCTGGAAGCCATGGAACTGGGCCGCAACGTCCTCCACCGCAGTGGCGAGGAAGGCATCGACGAACTCTGGGGCGAGCCTTTCCGCGCCTTCTCGATCCCTCTGGAAGACTTCTACGAGAGCCGTTACATCAAGATCGGCCAGACCATGCGCGACATCGACCTGATCGCCCGCTGCATGATCCACAACCTGGCCTCGCTACCGGCCTTTGTCGGCGCCGATTCGGCGATCAACGACCTGGCCACCGCCGCCAAGATCAAGACCGAAACCCTGCGTACCGACCCGGATATTTTCGATGTCTGGGCAATCATGGTCACCGCCGGCGAACGCCTGGACAATCTGGCGCCACACCCGGTGGCCGACGATGGCCGCAACGTCCGGCACGACACCGCCGTGGGCCTGCAGTTGTTCCGCCAGGGCCGCGACCTGATTTTCTATATCACCCGGGCACGTACGCCGATGCCCAAGAGCACCCGCGAATTCATCTCGCGTTGCGAAATCTACCGCGAAACCGGGCACGCCCCGCTGACCTTCTTCCGTCAGGATTGAGGCCGGCTCAGTTGGCCTCGTGCCGGTTGCGTCCGGATTCCTTGGCCCGATAGAGGAGTTCATCGGCCGCCCGGAACACCAGGTTAACCGGACCGCCAGCCTGCGCGATACAGGCGGCGCCGACCGAAACCGTCACCTTGCCCCAGTTGGCGTTCCAGTCATGGGGAATGTTCAGCGCGGCAACCGACTCGACCACCGCCAGCGCCACCCCGACATGCACGCCCGGCGCCGCCTCGGGCAGGACCATGGTGAATTCCTCGCCACCGTAACGCGCGGCGAAGGCACCAGGCACCATCTGGTCCCGATTGACCTGTTCGGCCACCTGATCGATGCAGGTAGCGACGGCGCACAGGCATTCGTCGCCGGCCTGGTGCCCGTAGTGGTCGTTGTATTTCTTGAAGTTATCGACGTCGATCATCAGCAGGCTGAAAGAGCTGCCATGCTGGATAGCGAGCTCCCACAGATGATCGATGCGCAAGTCCATGGCCCGCCGGTTGAGCAGGCCGGTGAGACCGTCGCGGTTGGCCTGGTCCTGCAGCTTGCCGTTGGCTTGAGCCAGACGTGAGCGCAGTGCGGCGATGCGGCTCATCGCCTTCATCTTCGCCTGCAACACGCCTTCCGGCGAACTCTTGGAAATGAAATCGTCGCCGCCGGCTTCGATCGCGGTCACCAGATTGGTGTCGCTGTCGGTTGCCGTGACGAAAATGATCGGCGTCCAGGCCCAGGGTTCGTTGCCTTCCAGCGCACGGATCCGGGTGGTCGTTTCGAAACCGTTCATGCCCGGCATTTCGATGTCCATCAGCACCAGATCGAAGCGTTCAGCCTGGAACAGATCAATTGCGGTCTGGCCGTTGATGGCGTGTCTGACCTCGTGTCCGTAGGACTCCAGGCGTGCGGTCGTAACCATCGCGATGGCGCGCGAGTCATCGACCAGAAGTATCTTCATCGGGAGAAACCGTTAAGTCAAACAGCCGTTAGGATACCCCTTCAACACCTTTCGGCATAGAGCAAACGTCATGGACGCAGCACATGGCTTCGGAAAGCGCTGGCAGCGAAACGCAATACACCGCACTCACCGTCATTATCCGGTAACACAAGTGCAACAAAATGAGCCGCTTGGAGCCTATACTTCATAAACCGCCTCCGGATTGCGCGCCATGATCAATACCCCACTGACCCCCCTCTACCCGGCCGAAAACTACCTGAACCGCGAACTCGGCCTGCTCGCCTTCAACCGCCGCGTCCTGGCCCAGGCTCAGGACGAACGGATGCCCTTGCTGGAGCGACTGCGCTTCCTGTGCATCGTCTCGAGCAACATGGACGAGTTTTTCGAAATCCGCGTTTCGGGGCTCAAGGAGCAGATCCGCGCCCAGACGCCGGTGGTCACCATTGACGGCAAGACGGCCCAGGAGATCTTCCGCCTGGTGTCGGCCGAGGCGCACGCCATCGTCACCGAGCAGTACCTGTATCTGAACGAGGTCATCCTGCCGGCGCTGGCCGACGAGGGCGTCCGTTTCCTGCGCCGGTCGACCTGGAACGAGGCCCAGCGCGAGTGGATCCGCGACTATTTCCTGCGCGAGATGGTGCCGGTGCTGACGCCGATCGGACTCGACCCCTCGCACCCCTTCCCGCGGGTGCTCAACAAGAGTCTCAACTTCGCCGTCGAACTCGAAGGCAAGGACGCCTTCGGCCGCAGTTCGAACATCGCCATCGTCCAGGCGCCGCGGGTGCTGCCGCGGGTCATCCAGATTCCCGAGGAACTGGGCGGCTGTCCTTACGGCTTCGTCTTCCTGTCGTCGATCCTGCACGAATTCGTCGGCGAATTATTCACCGGCATGAGCGTGCTCGGCTGCTACCAGTTCCGGGTCACCCGCAACTCCGACCTGTTCGTCGACGAGGAAGAAGTCACCAACCTGCGCACCAAGCTGCAGGGCGAACTGCCGCAGCGCCACTTCGGCAACGCCGTGCGCCTGGAAGTCGCCGACAACTGTTCGCCGGCAATCACCGAATTCCTGCTTTCCCAGTTCGCGCTGCAACCGGTGGATCTCTACCGGGTCCATGGCCCGGTCAACCTCGTCCGCCTGATGCAGGTCCCCGACTGGGTCGATCGCCCGGACATGAAATTCCGGCCCTTCATCCCCGGTGTGCCGAAGGGCCTGCCCAAGGGCGGCAGCATCTTCGACGCCGTCCGCCGCAACGACATCCTGCTCCACCATCCCTACCAGTCCTTCGCGCCGGTCATCGAACTGCTCAACCAGGCAGCCAAGGACCCCAGCGTGGTGGCGATCAAGATGACGGTCTATCGCACCGGCACCGACTCGGTGCTGATGCAGTCGCTGCTGCGCGCCGCCCAGAGCGGCAAGGAAGTGACGGTGGTGGTCGAACTGATGGCACGTTTCGACGAGGAGGCCAACATCGGCTGGGCGACCAAGCTGGAGGAAGTCGGCGCCCATGTGGTCTATGGCGTGGTCGGCTACAAGGTGCATGCCAAGGCCCTGCTCATCGTTCGCCGCGAGGAAGGCGGGCTGAAGCGCTACGCCCACCTCGGCACCGGCAACTATCACCCGCGCACCGCCCGCCTGTACTCGGACTTCGGCCTGCTCACCGCCAACGACGAAATCACCCACGACGTTTCCGAAGTCTTCAAACAGCTCACCGGGCTGGGCATGGCGCGCACCCTGCGCCACCTGTGGCAGGCCCCGTTCACCCTGCAGCACAACGTCGTCCAGGCCATCCACGGCGAGGCCGAAGCGGCCCGCGCCGGACAGAAGGCACGCATCGTCGCCAAGATGAATTCGCTGGTCGAACCGGAAGTGATCAATGCCCTCTACGAAGCCTCGAAGGCCGGCGTCGAGATCAACCTGATCGTCCGCGGCATCTGCATGCTGCGCCCCGGGGTACCGGGCCTGTCCGAGAACATCCGCGTCCGCTCGATCATCGGCCGTTTCCTTGAGCACCACCGGATCATGTACTTCTTCGCCGGCGGCAAGGAAAACGTCTATCTCTCGTCAGCCGACTGGATGGACCGCAACTTCTTCAAGCGCATCGAACTCGGCTTCCCGGTGCTTGACCCGAAACTGAAACGCCGGGTAATCACCGAAGGCCTCAAGTTCTACCTGGCCGACAACCAGCAAGGCTGGGACATGAACAGCCACGGTGTGTACCAGCGCCGCCGTTCCAGCCGCAACAAGCCGCACAACGCCCAGGGCGAACTGATGACCCTGCTCGGCGGTTAGTGAAACGGCGCCCCGAACGTGGCGCCGTCAGCCTCAGATCGCCTTGAACAAGGCGTTGAACTGCTCGGCGGCATCGCGATTGCCGCGCATGATTTCCCGCGACAGCGTGTACACCCGCCCGACGATGGCACGGATTTCCTCGCGCAGGCGCTGCTCCTGCTCCTTGGACAGGCGCTCGCTGGCGTAGCGGGCCAGCAACTGGTCGATGTGCTTGTCCATCTCGGCCGTCAATTCCGCCTGATCGCGGCCGATTGACGCGGTCAGATCGACCGTGCGCTTCGGATCGGCCAGCAGTTCATTCAGCCAGCGTTTGTAGGAAGCAACGAAGTTCGGCGCCTGGCGGATGAAGACGCCGTTGTTGCTGTCCAGCATCAGGCTGCGGACATCGGCATTGGCCGAACCGATGAAGATGTCGTCGCCGAACAGCATGACCTTGCTGTGCAGCGAGCGACGTTCAGCGGTGCCGGCGATGTACTCGTGGAAGCGCAGTTGCGCGCCGCGCCCGGTGGCCGGCGTTTCGCGCAGATGATCGGCGAGCGCCTTCAACTGCCAGGTTGCCAGCAGGTTGACCACGCTCAGGTCGGTGGTCGCCAGCGAATTGGTGAGCATCGACAGCGTCACGCCCTGGCAGTCGCGGCTGCCGTCCAGGGCGGCGGAAATTTCGTGCAGCAGATTGGCCGGCATGAACAGGTAGGCGTTGTGCACGATGATTTCGCGCGGGCCGGCGGCGGCGTTGCTGCAGGTCTGCTGGATCGCCGCCCGCCAGACGGCGTGGATGGCCTTGCCGGCCGGGCCCTCGCCATTGTGCGGAGCACCATAGACGCGCTGCCCACCGACCACCGGCATGTTTTCCAGGTAATGGACCTCGGCGCCGGCATCGACCCGCATCGGCTCGGGCTGCGCTGCAGCCCGGTAGTCACGCTGGTAGCGCTGGATGTTCTGCTGGTGCTGCTTCTCGACCGCTGCCATGCGCTGCTCGCTGCCCTGCCAGTGACGGGCCAGGTAGCTGTCCACACAGGCCTCGTCGCTACCGGCCTTGCAGGCTTTCTGGGCGGCTTCGAGGACGGCGAAATTCATCAGGAAATCGTTGCCGGCGTGCTGGCGCACCTGGGCCAGGCTGGCGACCATGCCCGGCAACTGCCACAGCCGGTCGAAACTGGCGACTAGGCGCTCGTCGCGGCCATCCAGGCGGATCGCGATGTCGGTATCCATGAACACGTACTTGTCGGCCAGCGGGCCGGGTTCCATGTGATAGGAATCCTCGACGTTGCGCCCACCCAGTTGCACGAGACGACCGTCGGCGAGCAGCAGTTTGTGGTGCAGGAAGCTGGTCAGGTAATCCCAGTCGCGCTGGGCCTGGGCATTGTTCTGGCGCGACACCGGCAGGTAAGTGGCGAGCGTGTCGAACACCGGATTGACCTGCTCGGCGAAGGCAACCCGGACCAGCGCCAGCTTGAGCTTGGCGGCCAGGCCTTCGACACCGCCGACGTAACGGGCCTTGAAGTAGAGCTTGCCGAGTTGCTTGAGCTTTTCGCCCTGCTCGGGATCGGCCGAACCGGCGCTGGCCATCAGTGCCGCCCGGTCGATGTCCTGGCCGTGGATGACGGCGTAGGCCATCAGCGGCGCATGCTTGCCGTAGAGGCCGGAAAGGAACAGTGCCGAGCCGGCGAAACGGGTGTCGGCGAGCGATTCGCCGCGGCTGGCGGCGGCGGTGAAGTGCTGCTCGACGGCCGCCAGCTTTTCCTGGTCGCAGGTCTTGCCCGGAGCGCCGACGTCGGCGCAGCCGAGAGTCAGGAAAGCCGCGTCGCGAATGATTTCCGGCGTCGGCGGATTGAACAGGCGGACCGCGAGATTGCCGCCTCCCGCCTTTTCCATCCAGGCCAACCGGTCGAAATCGCGGTAGGCGCTGAAGTAGTCGAGGAGCAGGCGCACCTTCACGCCGCGCCGTGCGGCGTCGATCAGAGCCTGGGTCAGGACCGAGGAACTGTAGTCGTCGGCGTGGATGTAATAGGCAAGATCGAGGCTCTGCTTCGCCGAGCGGATCAGTTCGAGCTTGCTGAAAAATGCACTGTCGTTGTTGAGCAGCACCCGGGCGTCGGCAACTGCCAGCGGACCGGCGCTCTGCCTGGCGGCCAGGACCTCGCCGGTCGGCGCCTGCGCCGCCGGTCGTTGGGAAGCGCACCCGGTGGTCAGCAGCAGGGTGGCAACGAGGGCAATCAGGCTTGGCTTCATGAGCATTCTCCGTCGAACGAACACGCCATTCGATGCATATCGAATAGTCAGTGCGAACTCTACCGGAGAAACATCGTTTGCATAAGGCGGCAGCCCGGAGAATTCAGCGCAGCCAGGCCAGCAGCGCCATTGCGGCAACGCCGATGTTGATGACGATCAGCGCCAGGGTGCGCCGCCGGTTGCTTTCAATGCGGGCAACCAGCTGGGCATTCTGTTCGGCCAGCGAGCGGATCACCTCGCTCGCCGCCAGCATTTCGCCGTGCAGTTCGTCCACCCGCGCCTGCAGCAGGGCCAGCTGCTCTTCCGGTGTCCCCGGCTGAGTACGCGGCGCCGATGCAGATACGGGTCCCGCCGCCCTGCCGCCAACCTTCTTCCACAGCTTGCGGGCGCCGTCGGCAACCACCGGGGCATTCTTGATCACCTCGGTCCAGGGAACGTTGGCGAGTATCGTCATCCAGCCTATGGCCATGGCAGCTCCTCATGCACGGACAGTGGCGACAAGCATAGCAAGCCCGGCGCCGGGCCGGACTCCGGTTTTCCCGGAGAACGGCCACCAGATTTCCTGAGCCGCCGGGGTGTTCAGTCGGCAAATTGCGGCAAGCGACGCTCGCGGGCAGCCTGCATCGCCTCGTTCAGGTCGGCCGAGAGCAGCATGGCGGCGTTCCAGGTGGCGACGTAGGAAAGACCGTCGGCGACGCTGTGGTCGCGGCTGTAGTTGAGGATTTCCTTGCTGCCGCGCACGGCCAGCGGGGACTTGGCGGCGATGCGACGGGCGATGGCGAGGACACCGGCGCGCAGGGCTTCGGCATCGGGCCACAGTTGATTGACCAGGCCGCTGCGCAAGGCTTCGTCGGCGCCGAGGTCGCGGCCGGTGTAGGCCAGCTCGCGCGCCAGCCCCGGCGCGATCAGGCCGGGCAGGCGTTGCAG
>DILW01000110.1:0-9790 GCA_002425245.1 Betaproteobacteria bacterium UBA5582
GGGCGAGCGTCTCGCTGTTGCCGGAGTGGCCGGGTTCGCGGGTGGTGGCGTCGAGGAAGAGGAAACGGGACATGGGGAAAATTCAGAAGTAGGCAAAGGAAACATTCTGGCACGGCCGTTCCACATGAAACCGCCGTGCCACGCGACAGACTCAGCCGAACATGTCCTCGACCTTGCCGGCGAACCACTGGAAGTCCTCGGTCACCAGTTCGGGACGGCGCAGGTTGTCGTCGTCCTGGTCCTGGACAATCAGGCCCTTGTCGTTGACCCAGTACTTGAAGCGCACGGCAATCGCTTCCTGCGGCTGCGTCTTGACCATCATGAAGCAGAGGTTGTCGGGCAGCGCCGGCTTCAGTTCGCGGCCCTTGATGCGGTCGGTGATGTACTTGGCGACGATCTTGGCGTGGGCGTTGGCGACGTGGCCGGCCTTCGGGTAGTACTTGAAGAGCGGCGAGACGACGCCGACGGCGTCGCCGATCACGTAGGTGTCGGGGTCGTCCTTGAGGTTGAGGAAGAAGGGATCGACGCCGGCCCAGCCGGTCAGCTTGCCTTCCGCGTCGCGGCCGATGACGCCGGCCTTCCAGGCCATGTCGCCGGCCTGGTGCGGGGCCATCAGGATCGAATGGTCGAACTTGAAGTCGCCGGCCGTGGTCTTGATGCGCTTGTTGAAGGGATCGACTTCCTGGATCTGCGCCTTGGGCACGTAGACGATCTGGTCCTTGTACAGCTCCTCGAAGGCGTCCTTGTAGCCGCCGCCGATCGGCATGATGCTCGGCTTGGGATCGAGAATGGTGATCTTGCCCTTGATCTTGCGCTGCTTGAACAGGTCGGCGATCAGGCAGGCGCGCTCGTAGGGCGACGGCGGGCAGCGATGCGGTGGCGGCGGCAGCGTCATCACTAGGTCGCCGCCCTGGAAATTCTGGATGCCCTGCTTGAGCTTGAAGTGCTCGGCGGTCGGGATGTAGGCGGCGGGGAACATCGCCTTGGTGTATTCGGCGGCCTTGCGGTCGTTGCCGAACCAGGCCTCGTAGTTGTAGCGGATGCCGGCGCCGACGATCAGGTAGTCGTAGTCGATCCAGCCCTGGGCGGTGACGACGCGCTTCTTGTCGCGCTCGAAGGCGGTGACCTCGGTCTGGATGAACTGGTAGCCGTACTTCTGGGCGACGTCGAGGTAGCTGAAGGTGAGGAACTGGGCATCGACGACGTCGACCAGCCACTTGTTGCTCATCGGGCAGGCGAAGAAGATGGGGTTGCGTTCGAGCAGCACGACATCGAGTGTCGGGTCGAGCACTTTCAGGTGCTTGGCGGCGGTCACCCCGCCCCAGCCGCCGCCGCAAATGACCACGCGCTTGCCGGTAGCTTTCGGCAGCAGCGGGTCGGACTGCATCTGGATCAGGAACGGTAGCGGGCTGGTCGGCGCGGCGATGGCGCCGGTGGCCCCGAGTGCCGCCCCCGCGGCAAGGAATTGTCGTCTGTTGAAGTTCATCTTGTCGTCTCCATGGGGTTGAACCACCCGGGCACGGAGATGCCCGGATTTACAGGGTGGCGCCATGCGGCGCCGGGGGTCGGGAATGGCAGGCGGTGCGCGGACCGCCGCTCGTGGCCATTTCCGGAAAAACTACAGTTGCAATGCTGACAGCTGGGCGACGAAACGCGCCTCGTCCTTGTCCTCCAGGCAGCGCAGGTCGAGCCGGAAGGCATCGTCGCGGATGCTGCCGATCACCGGCTGCGGCAGCCCGCGAAAGGCGGCTTCGACGGCGGCCAGCGCCCTGCCCGGCTTTTTTGCCGGCGCGCGCAGGACCAGTGATTTCGACGCCAGTCGCTCGACCGGCAAGGCACCGCTGCCGATCTGGCTGGCGCAGTGTTCGAGTGTAACCACATAACCGGCACCGACCGCCGCCTGCACTGCCGGCAGCAGCCGCTCGGCAAGGGCGGCGATCTCGCTCGGCGACCGGGTCAGCAGGCGCAAGGTCGGCAAGCGCTGGCACAGACGATCCGGATCGCGATACAAACGCAGCGTCGCCTCCAACGCGGCAAGCGTCGTCTTGCCGACGCGCAGCGCGCGCTTCAACGGGTTCTTCTTGATCTTCGCGATCAGGTACTTCCTGCCGA
This sequence comes from Betaproteobacteria bacterium UBA5582, assembly GCA_002425245.1. Lineage (GTDB taxonomy): Bacteria > Pseudomonadota > Gammaproteobacteria > Burkholderiales > Rhodocyclaceae > Azonexus. Next base: position 2,113 of record DILW01000110.1, read on the forward strand.
CGATCAGCCCGGCCTGCGGCCCGCCGAGCAGCTTGTCGCCGGAGAAGGTGACGATGTCGGCGCCGGCGGCCAGCGCCTGCTGCGGCGTCGGCTCGGCGGGCAGGCCCAGCGCCGCGAAATCGGTCAGCGTACCGCTGCCCAGGTCGACGACGAAAGGCAGACCGGCGGCGTGGGCGATGTCGGCCACCGCCCGCTCATCGACGCTCTTGGTGAAACCGGTGACGACGTAGTTGCTGGTATGCACCTTCATCAGCAGCGCCGTGTTCGCGCCGATGGCATCAAAGTAATCCTTCTCGTGCGTGCGGTTGGTGGTGCCGATCTCGACCAGCCTGACCTGCGCCCGCCGCATCACGTCGGGAATGCGGAAGGCGCCGCCGATCTCGACCAGCTCGCCGCGCGAGACCACCGCCTCCTTGCCCTGGGCCAGCGCGTTCAGCGTCAGCAGCACGGCGGCGGCGTTGTTGTTGACGATGGTTGCGGCAATGTCCGGCGAGCCGCCGGCGACCAGTTCGGCGAGCAGGCCCGAAACCAGGTCGTCGCGGTCGCCCCGCCCGCCGGATTCGAGGTCGTATTCCAGCGCACAGGGCGAACGCGCCGCCTCGACCATCAGCGCGATGGCTTCTTCGGACAATAGCGCACGGCCGAGGTTGGTATGCAGCACGGTACCGGTCAGGTTGAACACCGGCCGCAGATTGGCGCGGGCAGCATCGGCGGCGCGGCGGCGGGTGGCGGCGAGCAGCGTCGCCTCGTCGGGCAATGGCAGACCGTGCTTCGCGCCCTCGCGGGCAGCGGCCAGCTCGGCGCGGACGCAGGCAGTCACCGGCTGGCGGCCGTGCGCTTCGATCAGCTCGGGGAGTTGCTTGAGGAGGCGGTCAACCGCGGGCAGACGTGGATTTTCGTTCATGGCTTTCTCCCGGACCGGGCAGAAAAGTGCGGTGGAAAAACTTGTCCAGCGGATACGGCTGACTTACAGTAAGGATGTAATGCCAGCTTACCCATGGAGGCAACATGACGGCACTTGCCAAAATCACCAGCAAGGGACAAACGACTATCCCGCAGGAAATCCGGGCGGCGCTCAAGGTCACCCCCGGCGATCTGATTGCCTGGGAAATCGCCCCGGATGGCAGCGCCACGGTGCGTCGCGTACAGCCGCTCGACCTCGAATACCTGAAGGCCGTGCAGGGCACGCTCAGCGAATGGAGCTGCGCCGAAGACGAGGCGGCCTACCGTGAGCTTTGAACGCTTCGCGGTGGTCCGCGTACCGTTTCCCTTCACCGATCGCGATGCGACCAAGAACCGGCCGGCGCTGGTGCTCTCCTCCGCCCGGCACTTCAACACCCCGGCCTGACACTCGGTTCTGGCCATGATCACCTCGGCCGGCACCCCACCCTGGCCACTCGACTGCCCCATCGAAGACCTGAAATGCGCCGGCCTGCCGGCACCGTCGAAGGTCCGTTTCAAGCTGTTCACGCTCGACCACCGGCTGATTCGCGGGCAGTTGGGATATCTCGGCGACAATGACCGCCTGCGGCTTGTCGAGGCGCTCGCGGCCTTGCTCGGCGATTGAGTATTGAGGTTCATGGCTTTCACCCGGACCGGGCAGAAAGGTTGAGGGAAAGGCTGGGTCAGCCGCTGTAGGCACCGATCAGCAGCAGGTTCGGGCCGCTGCGCTGGTAGCCGGCTTCGTCGACCAGGATGTCGAGGGCGAGCGTCGCCAGGTCGTCGGCGACCGGGTCCACATTCGGGTCCTTGTCCTGATAGACGATCTTCAGGTAGCTCTTGCAGGCGTCGCAGGTTTCGGCGCGAACGGCCCCCTTGCTGCCTTCGAGTTCCTGCAGGGCGACTTCCTTGTCGTCCTCGCAGGTGGTGCAGGTGGCGCGCGGCACGTTCCATTCGGTATTGCACAGGCTGCAGTGCAGGTAGCGCAGGTTGTTGATGGCAGCGCCGAGACGGACCACGCTGGCCACCGCCGGGCTGCCGCAGCACGGGCAGACGGCCGGGGCGTCGAGTTTCTGCAGGCTAGCCGGGTCGAGGCACTGGGCCATGCCGGTGTAGGTGACTTGCAGGGCGGCGGCGATGAAGGGCAGTTCGCCGGCCAGGTCGGCGGAAATCTCGCCTTCGAGCAGGGTTGCCGCGAGTTTTTCCAGGCGGCTGTCGTCGGCCGTCTGCAGATCGCTCAACGTGGCTTTTGCCCCTTCCGGAATATCTTCGGCATCCAGACTGGCAATCAGGCAGCGCAAGGCGTCGCGCCAGACCGCCGGGCGCTCGCCCAGGTTGAGCGGGGGCATGCCGTGGTTGCGGGCCAGTTCGCGGGCCTGCGCATCCGGCAGCGGGAATTCGGGGATGGCCTTGAGCGCATCGTGCTGGGCCTGGCTCAACCGGGCCAGGAAGCGCAACCACTCGGCCAGGCTGTGATCGCAGGCCAGGTGTTCGAAACGACGGGCGCGGACGGCAAACACGTCGGCTACCGGCAACAGGTAAGGCGCCGCCTCTTCGCTGGGCGGATGAAAATCTATCGGTTGGCTCTGCATGGGGTCCATCTTGAAAAAAGCGGGGATGCAGGAATATTCCTGCAGAGCCCCGGTAACGCAAGGTAAATCGAAAAACTACTTTCCCGTAATCTGGCGATACCAGCCACGATGATGCTGTTTGGCCCAGGCGCGGGTGACCGTGCCGTACCACATGGCGCGGATGGTGCCCTTGACCCAGATGGCGGCATAGACGTGCACCATGATCAGGCCGATCATCACGGCGCCGGCGGCGGCATGGACGACGGCGCCGAGGCGGACGATGTCCACCGGCAGGTCGAACCAGGCCCGCCAGATGACGATGCCGGACAGGGTCATCAGCAGCATGCTGATGGCCAAAGCCCAGAACATCACCTTCTGGCCGCCGTTGTACTTGCCCTGCTCCGGCATGTTGTGGTCGTCGCCGTCAACCATCTGGTCGACCTTGGAGAGCCACTCCTTGTCCGCCGGCGTCATCTTGTTCAGATGCTTGAAGCGGAAGAACATGACGACGAAGGCCAGCGCCATGATCACCCCCAGGTAGGGGTGCAGGATGCGCGTCCACACCGGCCCGCCGAACAGCTGCGTCAGCGGGAAGAACGCCGGGTGGAAGAAGGCCAGTCCGGAGAGTGCCAGCAGGATGAAGCTGATACCCACCACCCAGTGGTTGGCCCGTTCCGACGCGTTGTAGCGCTTGAGGTCCTTGGGATCGCGGATCATTTTGCTGCCTCCTTGTCTTCACGCTCGATCTCGTCCTCGATCTCCTTCGAGACCTCGTTCGGACCCTTGGTCACGTAGTGGAACAGGCTGCCCAGGGCAACGCCGGCCAGGGCCAGCGTCGCCAGCGGCTTGGCAAAGCCCTTCCACAGCGCGACCAGCGGGCTGATCGACGGGTTGTCCGGCAGGCCGGCGTACAGGTTGGGCTTGTCCGCGTGGTGCAGCACGTACATGACGTGCGTGCCGCCCACCCCTTGCGGGTCGTACAGGCCGGCCTGGTCGTAGCCGCGTTCCTTGAGGTCGGTCACGCGCTTGGCGGCGTAGTCCTTCATGTCCTCCTTCGAACCGAACTGGATGGCGCCGGTCGGGCACGCCTTGACGCAGGCCGGCGCCTGGTTGACCGCGACCCGGTCGGAACACAGCGAGCACTTGTAGGCCTTGCTGTCTTCCTTGGAGATGCGCGGAACGTTGAACGGACAGCCGGTGACGCAGTAGCCGCAGCCGATGCAGTTTTCCTGGTGGAAATCGACGATGCCGTTGCTGTACTGGATGATCGCACCGGGCGCCGGGCAGGCCTTGAGGCAGCCCGGATCGGCGCAATGCATGCAGCCGTCCTTGCGGATCAGCCACTCGAGCTTGTTGTTCTGCTCGACCTCGGTGAAGCGCATCACCGTCCACGACTTCGCCGTCAGATCCATCGGGTTGTCGTAGACGCCGTGGCAGTTGCCGACTTCGTCGCGGATGTCGTTCCACTCCGAACAGGCGACCTGGCAGGCCTTGCAGCCGATGCAGGCGGATACGTCGATGAGCTTGGCGACTTCGATGGTTTTCCGCACTTGCGTGGCGGGCGTCGTCGTCGCGGAGCGCTGTTTGATGTCTAGCGATTGCAGTGCCATATCAGCTCTCCCTCAGGCTTTCTCGATGTTGACCAGGAACGCCTTGTACTCCGGCGTCTGCGTGTTGGCGTCACCAACGAACGGGGTCAGGGTGTTGGTGATGAAGCCGGGCTTCGTCGCTCCCTTGAACCCGTAGTGGATCGGGATGCCGACCGTGTGCACCTTCTTGCCGTCCACATCGAGCGCCTTGATGCGCTTGGTCACCACCGCCACCGCCTTGATGAAACCGCGGTTGGAACGGATCTTGACCTTGTCGCCGGCGACGATGCCCTTTTCCTTCGCCAGTTCCTCGCCGATCTCGACGAACTGTTCCGGCTGCATGATCGCGTTGATCCTGCTCTGCTTGGTCCAGTAGTGGAAATGCTCGGTCAGGCGATAGGTCGTCGCCACGTACGGGAAGTCCTTGGCCTTGCCGAACGCTTCCATGTCGCCCTTGTACACGCGGGCGGCCGGATTACTGGTCGCCTTCGGGTTGTTCGGGTGCATCGGATTGTTGTCGAGCGGGGTTTCGAACGGCTCGTAGTGCTCGGGGAACGGACCTTCGGCCATCAGCTCGCGGCTGAACAGACGCGCCACGCCTTCCGGATTCATGATGAAGGGCATGACGTTCTGGTCGGGCGCGGCGTCGGGACGCATGTCGGGGATGTCGTTGCCGCCCCAGGCGGTGCCCGTCCATTTCAGCACCGTCCGCTTGGCATCCCACGGCTTGCCGGAAGGATCGGCCGAGGCGCGGTTGTAGATGATGCGCCGGTTGACCGGCCAGGCATAACCCCAGTTCAGCGTCTGGCCGAGGCCGGACGGATCGCTGTTGTCGCGCTTGGCGGTGTTGTTGCCGGCTTGCGACCAGCTGCCGCAGTAGATCCAGTTGCCGCAGGCAGTCGAACCGTCGTCGCGCAGCATGGCGAAGCTCGGCAACTGTTCGCCGGCCTTGACCAGTACCTTGGTCGGGTCCTTGGGATCGAGCACGTCGGCCAGCGCCTTGCCGTTGATCTCGCGCAGGAGTTCTTCGGGCGACGGCTTGGCCGGCTGGGTGTAGGCCCAGGTCAGGTTGAGGATGGGATCGGGGAAAGCGCCGCCTTCCTTGGCATACATCTCCTTCAGCTTGAGGAAGAGCGCCGCCATGATCTCGGTGTCGTCCTTCGATTCGCCCGGCCCGTCCACCGCCTTCCAGCGCCACTGGATGACGCGGCCGGAGTTGGTGAAGGTGCCGGCGTTCTCGGCGAACAGCGTGGTCGGCAGGCGGAAGACCTCGGTCGGAATCTCGGCCGGCTTGACGTCGTTGAACTCGCCGTGCGGCTTCCAGTACTCGGAAGTGTCGGTCGCCAGCGGGTCCATAACGACCATGTACTTGAGCTTGCTCATGGCGTCCGAGACCTTCTTCTTGTTGGCCACCGAGGCCAGCGGGTTGAAGCCCTGACAGAAGAAGCCGTTGATCTTGCCCTCGTACATCGCGTTGAAGATCGACAGCACGTCCGACGCCCCGCCCAGTTTCGGGAAGTAGTCGTAAGCGAAGTCGTTCTCGGCGGTGGCCGCGTTGCCCCACCAGGCCTTGGCCAGGCTGGTATGCCACTTGGGGAAGTTCTGCGGGAAATTCATCTGGCCCGGACGCAACGGCTTCGGCGTGCGCTTGGCGAGATAGGTGGCGCGGTCCGGATCGGCATCGGTCGGCGCGCTGACGTAGCCCGGCAGATTCTGGGCGTAGAGCGCGAAATCGGTGATGCCCTGGACGTTGGCGTGGCCACGCAGGGCATTGATGCCGCCGCCGGCCATGCCCATGTTGCCGAGCAATTGCTGGATGATCGCCATGCAGCGGATGTTCTGGGAGCCGACGGAATGCTCGGTCCAGCCCAGCGCGTACAAGTTGGTCATCGTCTTGTCCGGCGCCGCGGTCTCGGCGATGTACTCGCAGACCTTGAGGAAGGCTTCCTTCGGCGTGCCGCAGACCTGCTGCACCACTTCCGGCGTGTAGCGGGAATAGTGGGTCTTGAGCAATTGCCAGACGCAGTTCGGATCCTGCATGGTCTCGTCGACCAGCGCATAGCCATCGCTGTCGAGCTGGTACTTCCAGCTGTCCTTGGCGTAGTTGCGCTTCTCCTCGTTATAGCCGGAGAAGATGCCGTCCTCGAACTTGTAACCCTGGTCGATCAGGAAGCTGGCGTTGGTGTACGCCTTGACGTATTCATGGTGAATCTTGTCGTTGCTGATCAGGTAGTTGATGACGCCGCCGAGGAAGGCGATGTCGGAACCCGAACGTAGCGGGGCATAGAAATCGGCGACCGACGCCGTGCGGTTGAAGCGCGGGTCGACGACCACGAGCTTGGCCTTGCGCGTCTTCTTCGCTTCGATCACCCACTTGAAGCCACAGGGATGGGCTTCGGCGGGGTTGCCGCCCATGACGAAAACCAGATCAGCGTTCTTGATGTCCACCCAGTGGTTGGTCATCGCACCACGCCCGAAACTCGGAGCCAGACTGGCCACCGTGGGAGCGTGTCAAATGCGTGCCTGGGTGTCGATCGAGGTCATGCCCAACGCGCGAATCGTCTTCACGGTCAGGTAGCCGGCCTCGTTGCAAGCGGCTGAAGAGGCGAGGAATCCGGTGGTCGTCCAGCGATTGACGGTGACGCCGGCGTCGTTCTTGGCGACGAAATTGGCATCGCGGTCGGCCTTCATGTGCTTGGCGATGCGGTCGATGGCTTCGTTCCAGGAGATCTTCTTCCATTCGGTCGAACCCGCTTCGCGCACTTCCGGCCACTTCAGGCGGTTCTGGCTATGGATCATGTCGCGCAGGCCGGCGCCCTTCGGGCACAGCGTACCGCGATTGACCGGATTGTCCGGGTCGCCTTCGATGTGGATGATCTCGCCCTGGGAATTCTTGGACTTGTCCCCGGTCGAGTAGATCAGCACGCCGCAGGACACCGAGCAATACGGGCAGATATTGCGTGTTTCGGTGGCGCGGGCGAGCTTGAAGGTGCGTACTTCCGCCAGGGCTGCGGTCGGGGAGAAGCCCATCACTGCAATGGACGATCCCGTGAGCCCGGCGGAGCAGACCTTGAAGAACTGCCGCCTGTTCATGTTCATTTGTCCATGACCTCCGTTTGCGACCCCATGTCGCGCGGGGTTCATCATGTGACAAGCGGGTTGCCAATGCAAGCCATTTGACAATCCCCGGCCAGGCGCTGGCGCTTACCCTTCCTCGGGGACCTCGCCGCCGAGCGCCTCGACCAGTTGCGGCAGGAAACGCGACAGCTCGCCGGTCATCAGCGCGAAATCGGCGTCGAACTGCTCGTCGGCGTGTTCGGCGCTCTTCTCGGACTGTTCCTTGAGCAGGTCGAGAAAGGCAAGGCGCCTGATCTCCAGCTTTTCGCCGAGGATGAACGAGATCCGGTCATCCCAGGTCAGCGCCAGGCGCGTCGGCAGCNNCACGGAAAAGTGGGACATTTTGTCCGCGGAAAGGCACGCGTGGACAAAATGTCCCACTTCCAGCGGGCACTTAGCGTCCCCGCGGCTTGCCCGGGGGCTTGCGACCGGCGGCTGGCGCCGCCCGCGCAATCGGCTGGC
>DILW01000110.1:9941-10121 GCA_002425245.1 Betaproteobacteria bacterium UBA5582
GCCAGGCGCGTCGGCAGCTTGCCGCCCGCCAGATGCGCCTTGATCTCGTCGCCTTCCAGCGGGTGGCGGACGTAACGGACTGCGGACTTCTCGTCGCCGGACGCCTTCAGTTCACAGTCGCGGTCGATGGTGAAACCGGCCGGCGCGTCACCGCCCGCCAGCCAGTCGGCCATCGCCGAT
>DILW01000106.1 GCA_002425245.1 Betaproteobacteria bacterium UBA5582
AAGATCGCCGAACCCCGCCTGCCGGACGTGGTGCGCCAGTACGGAGTGAGCGTGCAGAAGCGCTCCAACGACATCCTGATGGTGACGACTCTCACCTCGCCGGATGACAGCCGTAGTTCGCTGTATCTGTCCAACTATGCGCTGGCCAATGTCCTCGATGACCTGAAGCGCCTGCCCGGCGTCGGCGATGCGCAGATTTTCGGCGCACAGGATTATTCAATGCGCGTCTGGCTCAAGCCGGACCGCATGGCCCAGCTCGGGCTGACGACCAGCGACGTCGCCGCCGCGATCCGCATCCAGAACGCCCAGAACGCCGCCGGCAAGATTGGCCAGGAACCGGCGCCAAGTGACCAGCAACTGGTCTACACGGTGACCGCCAAGGGCCGCCTGCTGACCCCCGAGGAATTCGGCAACATCGTCATCCGCGCCAGCGGCCCCGGCGGCCTGCTGCGCCTGAAGGACGTCGCCCGCATCGAACTCGGTGCCTACAGCTACGACCAGAGCGTGACCCTGGACGGCAAGCCGACCATCGCCATGGGCGTCTTCCTGCAGACCGGCGCCAATGCGCTGGATGTTGCCAAGAACGTACGGGTCAAGATGGAGGAGCTGAAGACCAAGTTCCCCGAGGGCATGGGTTACATCATCCCCTTCGACACCACGCGCTTCGTTTCGGCCTCGATCAACGAAGTCGTGTGGACGCTGGCCGAAGCTGCGCTGCTGGTGATCGCCGTGGTGTACATCTTCCTGCAGAGCTGGCGGGCAACGCTGATCCCGATGGTGGCGGTACCGATCTCGCTGATCGGCACCTTCGCCGGGCTGTGGCTGTTCGGCTTCTCGATCAATACCCTGACCCTGTTCGCCATGGTGCTGGCCATCGGCATCGTCGTCGATGACGCCATCGTCGTGCTGGAAAACGTCGAGCGCCTGATGAGCGAGGAAAAGCTGTCGCCGCGACAGGCAGCGATCAAGGCCATGCAGCAGGTCCAGGGGGCGCTGGTGGCCATTGTTCTGGTGCTGTGCGCGGTGTTCGTGCCGGTCGCCTTCCTCGGCGGCATTGCCGGCCAGTTGTACAAGCAGTTCGCGGTCACCGTCGCCGTCGCCGTCTTCCTTTCCGGCGTCGTCGCGCTGACCCTGACGCCGGCCCTGTGCGCCCTGCTGCTCAAGGCCCAGCACAGCCCGAACCGCTTCTTCGCCGGCTTCAACCGCATGTTCGACCGGCTCACCGACAACTATGTCGGCACCGTCGGCTTCACGCTCAAGCACGGTCTGGTCGGCGTTGTTGTCCTGGCGCTGGTGATCGGCATCAGCACCCTGTTCTTCCGCATCATTCCCGGCAGCTTCGTACCCTCCGAAGACCAGGGCTACCTGATCTCGGCACTGATGCTGCCCGACGGGGCAACGCTCAAGCGCACCCAGGCAACCGGCGAGAACATGCGCCGCATGATCGCCCAGGACGAGGCCGTCAAGCACACCTTCGTCGTCTCCGGTTTCGACCTGATCGGTGGCGGCAACAAGCCAAACGCCGGCACCATGTTCATCCCGCTCAAGGACTGGTCGGAGCGGCAGGGCAAGGCGCAGGATCTGGCCGGCAAGTTCATGGGCATCGGCATGATGCAGGCCGACGGCATGGGTCTGGTGTTCAACCCGCCGCCGATCATGGGGCTGGGCAGCGCCGGCGGCTTCGAGGTTTACGTGCAGAACCGCGTGGATGGCGATGCCCTCAAGCTCAACGAGGTCGTCCAGAACTTCATGGGCGCGTTGCAAGCACACCCGGAGTTCACCCGCATCTCGACCTTCTTCCGCCCGACCGTGCCGCAACTGTTCATCGAGGTCGACGAAGCCAAGGCGCTGGCGCTCGGCATTCCCCTGGCCGACGTCTATTCGACGCTGCAGAGCACCATGGGTGCGCTCTACGTCAATGACTTCAACAAGGCCGGCCGCGTCTATCGCGTGCAGTTGCAGGCCGAGGCCAATTACCGGATGAAGCCCGACGACATCGGCAAGGTTTATGTGAAGAGCACAGCCAGCGGCAAGATGATTCCGCTGTCGGCGGTCAGTACCGTGAAGAACGTGATCGGGCCGGAACAGGTCGAGCGCTTCAACGGCTTCGTCGCCGCCAAGGTGATGGGCGATTCGAAGCCCGGGATCAGCTCCGGCGACGCCATCCGCATCGTCGAGGAAGTCGCTGCCGCCACCCTGCCCGACGGCTACGGCATCGCCTGGACCGGCCAGGCCTATCAGGAAAAGCGGACCTCCGGCTCGTCGATCCAGGCCTTTGCCTTCGCCATCATCATGGTCTTCCTGATCCTCGCCGCCCAGTACGAGAAGTGGTCGCTACCGCTGGCCGTGGTCATGGCCGTGCCCTTCGCGCTGATGGGCGCGCTGACCGCCATCTGGCTGCGCGGCATGCCCAACGACATCTACTTCCAGATCGGCATGGTCGTGCTGATCGGGCTGGCCTCGAAGAACGCCATCCTGATCGTCGAGTTCGCCGCCCAGAAGTATGCCGAAGGCCTGAGCGTGAGCGAGGCCGCGCTCGCCGCCGCCCGCCTGCGCCTGCGCCCGATCGTGATGACCTCGCTCGCCTTCGTGCTCGGTGTCGTGCCCCTGGTCAAGGCCACCGGCGCCGGCGCCGCCGCCCGCCAGTCGATGGGTACCGGCGTTTTCGGCGGGATGATCGCCGCCACCTTCATCGCTACCGTTTTTGTCCCGCTGTTCTTCAAATGGCTGGAACGCGGCAAGCAGATCAACCCGACGCATCTCGACGTCGAAGAGGAGAAAGCATGATGCGCCGCCCCCTGTTTCGCCTGACCCCGCTGGCCCTGGCCGTGTTGCTCTCCGGCTGCGCCGTCGGCCCGGATTACCTGCGCCCGGCCAACTGGTTGCCGGCCATGTTCAAGGAAGCGCCGACCGCGGTCGCCACCGCCGAGGTGGAAAAATCGGCCATCGACCAACGCTGGTGGGCGCTGTTCAAGGACCCGACGCTGGACAGCCTGATCGATCGCGCCCTGCGCCAGAACGCCGACCTGCGCAGCGCCATCGCCCGTGTCGAGCAGGCCGATGCCGCCGCCCGCGAGGCCGGCGCCAGCCTGTTCCCCGGCGTTGATGCCCAGGCGGCCGGCAGCAATGTACATCTGAGCGAGAAAACCGCCACCTGGTCGGTCAACTCGCCGGAAGTGCTGCGCGCCCGCAGTGCCGGGCTCAGCCTGTCCTACGAACTCGATGTCTGGGGCCGCGTCCGGCGCAGCAACGAAGCCGCCCGCGCCAGCCTGCTCGCCAGCCAGTACGGCCGCGACAGCATCCGCCTGTCGGTGGCCGGTCTGGTCGCCAGCAGTTACCTCAACCTGCGCGCCCTCGACGCGCAACTGGCCGTGACTGCGCAGTCGCTGAGCAGCCGCGAGGAAAGCGCCAAACTGGTGAAGACCCGGGTCGACGCCGGTCTGGTCTCGCCGCTCGACCAGTATCAGGCCGACAGCGCGCTGGCTGCGGTGCAGGCCCAGGCTGCCGACCTGCGCCGGGCGCGGGCGCTGGCCGCGCACCAGCTGGCGCTGCTGACCGGTCAGCCGGACCTGGAAATCGCCACTGGCGAACTGGCCGCCCTGCCCCTGCCGCCGCAACCGCCGGCCGGTCTGCCGGCCGACCTGATCGAGTCCCGCCCGGACGTGCGTCAGGCCGAACAGCAGGTGATCGCCGCCAATGCCAACATCGGTGTCGCCAAGGCCGCCTACTACCCGAAATTCGCGCTGACCGGCGCCCTCGGCAGCGAGAGCAAGACCTTGTCCGACCTCTTTTCCAGCGGCGCCGGCACCTGGTCTACCGGGCTGTCGCTGCTCATGCCCATTCTCGACTTCGGCCGGACCACGGCGCGCGTCGACCAGGCCAAGGCGATCAACGAACAGTCGCTGATCGCCTGGCAGAAAACCCTGGAGACGGCCTACAAGGAAGTGCGCGACGCGCTGGTCAGCCTGCGCGAACTGGCGGCTGCCGAAGCCGCCCAGCAGCAACGTGCCGACAGTGCCGGCAAGGCGCTCGACCTGGCCCGCCTGCGCTACGACGCCGGTTACTCGGGCTATCTCGATGTGCTCGACGCCCAACGCACGGCCAACGACGCCCAACTGGCCCTGATCACGACCCGTCAGGCACGCCTGGGGGCAGCGGTCGAGCTATTCCGGGCGCTCGGCGGCGGCTGGCAGGCCGACGCCAGCTAGGCGGATCAGCGCAGCAAAGACGAGGTCGGCGCCAGCGCCGACTTCGTCCAGGCGCCCGGGCTCGACCAGGGTGCGGCGCAGGCGGTCGAGGACCTGTTGCCAATGGCTGCCCACCCCTTCGGCCAGCCGGGAAAAATACTGCAGCGAGGCAGCAAACTCATCGCCAAGACAACTACGCAGGTGACGGTTGAGCACCTGCCCGCCTAGCGCCGAACCTTCGACCGCGTAGATGACCCCGAGCAGCCCCGCGTCGCCGGCCGGCAAAGCCAGGGGCAAAGGAGCCGATGGCGTCCGGCCCAGCGTCGCCAGATCGGCAGCCAGCAGCGCCTGGCGCGGCCGGTACAAGGAGGCCAGAGGCGACCCCTGCAGGCGCGGCAGCAGGGATGCCTCCAGCCCTGCGTAAAACGCGTGGAAATGGCTGAGCGCCTGGGCCACGTCAGCAGGCGCCACGTCTGCCTGCAGCAGTCGGGCAAATGCCGGGGCCGACTCCAGCTGGCGGTGCAGGACAGCGGTCCGGGCACGCAGCTCGGCCAGCGGCTCAATCGCCATGATCGAGCTGCATTACCAGTTCGCGCAGTTTCAAGCCGAGCAAGCGCGCTTCGTTGTCCCACTGACGGCAACGCCCCATGCGCTTCTCCACCCATTTCTCGAAGGAGCGGCGCGGGGCGATGCCATAGACACCGTCATGACGTTCCACCGGCTTGTCCGGATTGCCGCCCCAGGCAACCTCATGGATATGTTCGTGGCGGGGGGGGGGGAGACGCGGCAACAAGGCCCCCGGGGGGCTTTTCTCTTCCCCCCCAGAAAGGGAAAGGGGCGGGGTGGGGGAAAGGGGTGAATTTGGGGGGGGGCGCGGTCTTTAAAAAAAAAAAAAAAAAAAAAAAAAAAAAAAAAAAAGAACAAATAAACGAGAGGTAATGAAAGTGAGGAAATACCACAATACAATGCAGTTA
>DILW01000050.1 GCA_002425245.1 Betaproteobacteria bacterium UBA5582
GTCAGCCTCTTGCGCCGGCACCCGCCGCCACAAGAGGCTGACCAGGGCACCGACCAGGCCGGCGACCAGGGTGACGTGCAAACCGCTGATCGACATCAAGTGAGTCACGCCGCTGCGGTTGAAGACGGTCCACAAGTCGCTGTCCACCGCCTGCTGATCGCCGACCGCCAGCGCCGTCAGTATCCCTTGCCAGGGATATTCGGCGAGTGGCAACCGGCGGCGGAAGTTGTCGCGCACCCAAGCCCGCAGGCCATGGATGACGCTCGCCGGGCGCCACACGAAATCGTCAAGAAGTTTCGCCGGCCCGGGACGAACGTAACCGGTGGCGCGAATGCCGCGCTCAAGCAGCCAGGCTTCGTAATCGAAGCCGCCGGGATTGGCACTGCCGTGCGGACGCTTGAGCCTGGCCGTGAACTGCCAGCGTTGGCCGGGGGCTAGTGCCGGCACGCCGTCGCGGCCGGCATACCAGGTCAGCAGAAGCCGCGACGGCACCCCCGCCGCCACGCCTGCGGGCCGTTCGACAGCGAACTCGAAACGCACACCGCGCTCGAAATCCTGCGGCAGGCCACTGACCAGCCCCACCAATTCGACGTCGTGGCCGGCCAGATCGTTGTCCAGAGCATCCGCCAGCCGCCATTCGGCCCGCCACCCGGCCCAGGCCATTCCGAACAGGAAACAGGCCAGCGCCAGTGTGGCGCCGGCCAGCCAGCCACGCCAGCGCAAATGGGGCAGGCACAACAACAACGCCACCAGGAAGAGCAAGGGCGGCGATGGCACGACGGCTTGCATCTGCAGGCAGAGCACGCCGAGGGCGAAGGCGATAATGGCAACTCGCATGCCAATATCATTACACGAAAGCAGGATCGGCCCGGATCAAAAGTTTTTGCGATAATCCGCCGATGCGTCGCTTCCTCAAGAAACTTCTGCCGGACCACGAAAAGATACGCAGCAACCCCTGGCTACGTCCGTTCGAGAATTCGCTGCTGCATCCGCGGCTGTGGCACCTCAACCGCCGTTCAGCGGCCGGTGCGGTTGCTGCTGGTCTGTTCTGCGGCCTGATCCCCGGCCCGTTCCAGATGCCAGGCGCCGCCCTGTGCGCCATCCTGTTCCGCGTCAACCTGCCGCTGGCACTGGTGATGACGCTCTACACCAACCCGTTCACCCTCGTTCCACTCTACCTGCTGGCCTACCAGATCGGCCGCCTGCTGATTGGCGACACAGCCGGCTTTCTGGTGCCCCCGGCCTTCGACTTCGACAATTTTTCTGCCTGGACCCAGGCCATGCAGGACTGGATGCTGGCGGTCGCCCGACCGCTCGCCGTTGGTCTGATCATCCTTGCCGATGCGCTGGCGCTGGCCGGCTACTTCCTGACGCGCGGTGCCTGGCGGTTCTACCTGATCCGCCACTGGCACCGGCGCCGCGCCCGCAGACGCTCAGCCTGACTTCTTGCGGTGGTCGATGACGCGCACTGCCTTGCCCATCGAACGCTCGACCGAACCGGTCGGTTTGACGATGACCTGACAGGAAACGCCGATGAAGTCCTTGATGTCCTTCTGCACCTTGGCAGCGATGCGGTCCATTGCCTCCTGCCCCCTGGCGAACAGCGGCGGGCTGGCTTCGACGTTGACCACCATCGAATCCATGAAGCCCTCGCGGAAGACCTCGATCTGGTAGAAGGGTGACAAGGTCTCGGTGCGCATCAGCACCGCCTCGACCTGGGTCGGGAAAACATTGACCCCGCGGATGATCAGCATGTCGTCGGAACGTCCGGAGATGCGCCGGATGCGCGCATGGGTGCGGCCGCACTTGCACGGCGTGCGGTCGATCACCGAAATGTCGCGGGTACGGTAGCGCAGGATCGGGAAGGCTTCCTTGGCCAGCGAGGTGAATACGATCTCGCCCTCCTCGCCGTCCGCTACTGGCTGGCCGGTATTGACGTCGACGCACTCGACCAGGAAGTGGTCTTCCCAGATATGCAGACCTTTTTTGGCCTCGATGCACTCGATACCGACCCCCGGGCCCATGACTTCCGAGAGGCCGTAAATGTCGATTGCTTCCAGCCCGAGGCGCGATTCGATCTCGTAGCGCATTTCCTCGGTCCACGGTTCGGCGCCGAAAATGCCGACGCGCAGCGGCAACTTGCGCACATCGACGCCGATGCTTTCGGCCTCCTCGGCGATGTTCAGTGCGTAAGACGGGGTGCAGCACAGCGCGGTAGCTTCGAAGTCGGAGAGCAGCATGACCTGCTTCTGAGTCTGGCCGCCGGACATCGGTACGGTCAGCACGCCCAGTTCCTCGGCACCGTAATGCAGGCCGAGGCCGCCGGTGAACAGGCCGTAACCGTAGGCGTTGTGCAGGCGGTCGCCGGGACGCAGGCCGGCGGAAGCCAGGCTGCGGGCGACCAGCTGCGCCCAGTTGGCGATGTCGCGGCGGGTGTAGCCGACGACGGTCGGCTTGCCGGTGGTGCCGGACGAGGCATGGACGCGGACGACCTGCTCGGTGGGCACGGCGAACATGCCGAAAGGATAGTTGTCGCGCAGTTGTTCCTTCTTGGTGAAGGGCAGCAGGCGGGCATCGGCCAGCGACTGGATGTGGTGCGGCTTGACCTCCAGTTCATCCATCGCCTCGCGGTAGAACTTGACCGTCGCGTAGCAGCGCTCGACCGTGTTGCGCAGCCGGCGCAACTGCAAGGACTCGAGCTCTTCCCGTGGCAAGGTCTCGTTCTCGATGTCGAAAATCATGAAGCTTCCTCCCTGGTTGCTTTCTGTTGTTGTCAAAGGGAGAAATGATACGCCCGCGCGTGCTGCCACGGGCGTCGGCGGTTTCAGGTGCGGAAGCGGCCGACCTCGCCGTTCAGCGTTTCGGCAAGTTGGCGCAAACCGTCTGCGGTATGGGCATTGCTGCCAGCGGCGGCGTTGTTCTGTTCCGCCATCTGGGCGATGCGTTCGACATTCCGGGCGATCTCGGTACTCGCCGCTGCCTGTTCGCGCAGGGCGACGGTGATCTCGGACACCGCCTCGACCACCCGCCGCGAATGTTCCTGAACCAGGCCGATCGACTCGCCTGCGCGCTGCGCCTCGACAACGCCGAGCCCGACCCGCGCCACGCCGCGCTTCATGCTGTCGACCGCGGTCGCAGTACCGGACTGAATGGCGGCGATCATGCCGGCGATTTCCTCGGTCGATTTCGCCGTCCGCTCGGCCAGCTTGCGTACCTCGTCGGCGACCACGGCGAAGCCGCGTCCCGATTCGCCGGCCCGCGCTGCCTCGATGGCGGCGTTGAGCGCCAGCAGATTGGTCTGGTCGGCGATGTCCTTGATCGTGCCGACGATGGTCGAAATCTGGTCGGACTGCTGCCCAAGCGCCTCGACGCTGGCCGCCGAATGATTGACCGAATCGGCAATACCCTGGATTTCGGCGACCACCCGACGCACGATTTCGCCGCCCTCACCGGCAACCCGATCGGACTCCCGGGAATAGGACTCGGCCTCCTGGGCGTTCCTGGCAATATGATCGACCCCCACGGTCATTTCCTCGACCGAAGCCGCCATGCTCGACGCCGAATCGCTCTGCGTACCGGCACTACCCGAAATCTGATGGCTTGACGTTGCCAGCTCGCCGGCAGCGTTGCGCAACTCGCCGACATCGTCCTGAATGCGCGCCAGCAAGGCCCGGATCGACGCCGCCATGTCGTTGAGGTCGCTGCCGGCGGCATGCAGTTCGTCGTTACCAGCGGTCGCGAAATGGACGGTCATGTCGCCGTCAGCCATGCGCCGGGCACCGGCGGAAAATATCTCGACCGTGTCGATCACCGAGTAATAAGCGCCAATCCCGAAATAGGCGACCAGCAGCGTCACCAGCGTGGCCAGCAAGCCCTGCAGCAACAGGATGTGCTCGGCATCCGCCTTGCGCTTTTCGAGCTGTTGCTCGAACTGCGGGATCAGGGTGTCGTACATGATCCGGTAGCCGAGATCGATCACCTGGGTGGTCATCGTGAAATAGTCGGCCGCCGAGGTCTGGAAATGCTCGTCGAGAATGTCTTCGCGAACCAGCTTGAACACCTTCTCGCTGGCTGCCGTGAATTCGCCGCTCGGCCCGCTCAGTACCTGACGCAACTCGGGCGCATGCTTCATCACCTTTTCCAGATTGGCGTTCTGATGCTTCAGGTTGCCGCTCAGGCGTTCGAGCAGGGTGACGATCTCGCGCCGCGTATCCAGTGTCAGCTCCTGCGAGCTGAGCACCCCCGTCCCCCGGGCACGCATGATGCCGAGTGGTTCGAGCATGGCCGGCATCTTGTTCACGACCGTGTCCATGAAGTAATAGGTATCGATCGCCGGATCCAGGGTCAGCTCGGTGGCGTCGGCCAGTTCGACCATGAAGGAGAGAATGCCGGCAATCATCCGGCTATGCCGCACCAGGTTTTCCGGCGCCGTCCAGCTCAGCCCCTGACGGCTGATTTCCGACCATTCACCACGGATCGCCTGCCAGTCCTGACTGTCGCGCAGTGCCGGACTGAGGAGCGCCGTCGTTTCTTCCAGCGCCTTTTCAACTTCCTTCGCCACCGCCGCCCGCCGCTCCTGCATCGCCACGTTGCCGTTGAGCCCCCCCGACGACAGGCCGCGATGCTGCTGCATGAACTGCACCGTGCGGTTCATCGGCTTCAGCATCTGCAAGCCGCTCAGTTCCCGCTCGGCGCCGCGGATATCGCGGCTGAGGTTTTCATAAAGCGTCGCCAGCAGCACCAGCAACACCACCACCAATGCACTGCCGAGAAAAATGAACTTGGCGCGGAAGTGCAGGCGATTCATCAACGCCACTGCAGGCAGGAACAAGGCTCGCATTTTTTACCCCCTCTTGGCCAAGAGCATGACTATAAATTCATCATAAACGCCAAAATGTTACAACAAATACTACAAACCAACCAATTTGCCATCATTGAGTTCAATCAAGGAATCCGCCCTCGCCGCCAGCCCCCGGTCGTGCGTGACCATGACCAGGCTGGCGCCCTGGCGCCGCACGTGTTCGAGCAGCAAGTCAAAAACGGTGCCGGCGGTATGGCTGTCGAGATTGCCGGTCGGTTCATCGGCGAGGATGCACGACGGCCGGCTGACCAGCGCGCGGGCGATTGCCGCACGCTGGCGTTCGCCACCGGAGAGCTCACCCGGCCGATGTTCCAGGCGGTGGCCGAGGCCAACCGCGGCAAGCATTTCGGCCGCCGCCGCCAGGGCTTCCGGACGTGCCTGACGCCGGATCAGCAGCGGCATGGCGACATTTTCCAGCGCCGAAAACTCGGGCAGCAGGTGATGGAACTGGTAGACGAAGCCGAGATGGCGGTTGCGCCAGTCGCCGCGATCGACCTCGTTCAAGGACGAGAAATCGCGGCCCATCAGCGACACCGCGCCGGCGCTCGGCGCGTCGAGCCCACCCAACAGGTGCAGCAGGGTGCTCTTGCCGGAACCGGAAGCGCCGACCACGGCCAGCGTGGTACCGGCGGCAACACTCAGGTCGATGCCGGCCAGCACCGCCACGTCGAGCCCGCCGCCGCGGAAGGTCTTGGCCAGGCCCTTGGCCTGAAGGACGATTTCACTCATAGCGCAGCGCCTCCGCCGGATTGACCCGTGCCGCCCGCCAGCTTGGGTAGAGCGTCGCCAGCAGCGCCAGCACGAAGGCGATCAGGGTCACGCCCCAGACGTCGCTCCACAGCAGTTCGGACGGCAGGTCGGAAATGTAATAGACGTCCTTGGCCAGGAACTGGATGCCGAGCAGGCGCTCAAGCGCCGGCACCACCACGTCGATGTTGAGCGCCAGCGCAACGCCGCCGGCGACGCCCAGGCCCAGCCCGATGCAGCCGACCAGCGCGCCCTGGATCATGAACACCGCCATGATCGAGCGCGGCCGGGCACCGAGCGTGCGCAGGATGGCGATGTCGGCCTGCTTGTCGGTGACCGCCATGACCAGCGTGGACACCAGATTGAAGGCGGCGACGGCGACGATCAGCGAAAGAATGATGAACATCATCGTCTTCTCGATCTGCACGGCGCGGAAGAAGTTGGCATGGCTCCGGGTCCAGTCGTGGATGAAGGCATCGGCGTTGATGTAGGCGACCAGTTCGCGGGCAATGCGCGGCGCCTTGAACAGGTCGTCGACCTTCAGGCGCACGCCGCTCACCTGCTCGCCCATCTGGTACAGGCGCTGGGCGTCCTGCAGGTGAATCAGCGCCAGCCCCGAGTCGTACTCGTACATGCCGACCTCAAAGATGCCGACCACCGTGAACGAGCGCACCCGCGGCACCACGCCGGCCGGCGTGACCGTGCCCTGGGGGGCGATCAGCGTCAGCTTGTCGCCGGTGAACACACGCAGGGAACGCGCCAGATCGGCGCCGAGGACGACACCGAACTCGCCGGGCTTGAGCGCGTCGAGGCTGCCGCTCTTGATCGTCTGCCGAAAATCGGCAACGCCATCTTCCAGGTCCGGCAGGATGCCGCGCACGAGCACACCCTTGACCTGACCATCGACCGAGAACATGCCCTGCGATTGCACGAACGGGGCGGTTTCGCGCACTTCCGGATGCTTCCTGGCCTGCGCCGAGATCGCCTGCCAGTCGCTCAGACCGCCGTCGATGCCGGTAATCTGGATGTGCGAGGCAACGCCGAGGATGCGCGTACGCAATTCCTTCTGAAAACCGTTCATCACCGACAGCACGACGATCAGCGCGGCTACGCCGAGACCGATGCCGGCCATCGAAATCAGCGAAATGAAGGAAATGAAATGGTTGCGCCGCTTGGCGCGCGTGTAGCGCAAGCCGATCAGCAACTCGTAGGGCAATGACATCCGTATTCCCGCAATGCAACAAAAACGCTATGGTACACCCACCGGGAAAGCCCGGCCCAACTACAACATCAGGAATTCACGCAATGATCGTCACCAATATCGAAACCGTCCCCGGCATGCAGATCGTCAAACATCTTGGCCTGGTCAGCGGCAACACCGTGCGCTCCAAACATGCCGGCCGCGACATCATGGCCGGCTTGAAGAACATCTTCGGCGGCGAACTCAAGGGTTATACCGAACTGCTCACCGAATCGCGCGAAGAAGCGACCAAGCGCATGATCGAGCAAGCCAGGGCCATCGGCGCCAACGCCGTGGTCAATGTCCGCTTCTCGACCTCTTCGGTCGCTGCCGGTGCTGCCGAGCTGTTCGCCTACGGCACCGCCGTCGTCGTGGAATGAGGCCATGTACGATTTACTTCTTTTCCTGATCCTGCTGCTGCTCGGCTATGTCTTCGGGCAGCGTGCCGAAAAGCGCCATTTCCGCTCGATCATCGAACGCGAAAAGGCGCTGCGCGACATCCTGGTCTTTTCCGAGCGCCGCATTCCGGACGAAGATCAACTCGAAGGCACCCTGGTCAGCGGCAACGTGGTCATCTCGGTAGACTTCTTCAAGCGCTTCGTTGCCAACCTGCGCAATCTGGTCGGCGGTCGCGTCAGCTCCTACGAATCGCTGCTCGAACGCGCCCGCCGCGAGGCCATCTTGCGCATGAAGGAAGCCGCCAGGCGCAAGGGCGCCACCGCCGTCTGGAACCTGCGTCTGGAAACCGCCTCGATCCACAAGGGCGCGCAGAACGGCATCGGCGCCGTCGAAGTCGTCGCCTACGGCACCGCCGTCCGCCAACGCCGCTGAGTCATGGCCGAGTACGAAAACCCGGAGATTCCGGAAGGCATCAACGTCAGCGCCACCCATCCGCTCAAGGATTTCGTGCTGCTGGTCGGCGGCATCAGCGCCCTGGTCCTGCTTGCCGTACTCGCCCTGTCGCTGCTCGCCGGCCAATTGGCCCGGCATGTGCCCTTCGCGCAGGAACGCGCCCTGGCCGGCAGCCTCGGCCGCTGGCTACCGGAAGCCCCGGCACAACCACTGCACCGGCAACGCCAGCAATACCTGCAGCAACTGGCCGAACGTCTGGCGGTGGCGATGGAGTTGCCACCGGAAATGACGCTGACCGTCCACTACGCGCCGACCGACACGGTCAATGCGATGGCGACGCTGGGCGGCCATATCGTCGTCTTCCAGGGACTGATCGACACCCTGCCCAGCGAGAACGCGCTGGCCATGGTCCTCGCCCACGAAATCGCCCATATCCGCCACCGCCACCCCATTGTCGCCATGGGCCGCGGCTTTGCCGTGATCTTCGCCCTTTCCAGCCTGGCCGGCGTCGGCGACGGGGCCATGCAGCAGTGGCTGGGTGGCGTCGGCATGCTGCCCATCCTGTCGTTCAGCCGCAGCCAGGAAGAACAGGCCGACGCCGACGCACTGCAGGCCATGCTGCGCACCTATGGCCACGTCGGCGACGCGGCCGCCTTCTTCGAGCACATCGCCCGCCAGCAAGACACCAGCGAACCGCTGGCCATCTTCAGCACCCATCCCGGCCACGAGGAGCGCATCGAACGCATCCGGCAATTCGCCCGCCAGCACGATACTCAGCCTCCACCGACGGCGGTGCCGCTGCCAGCGTTCATGAAGATGGAGTAAGCACGCGCGGGGTCTCTGCCCGAGCGTGGAGCTTCAGGCGTTCAAGCAAGCTTGCGTAAAGGCGGCCGACGAGCGCGATCAGCCGGTCCTGCACCGCCTCGATCTCGGCACGCCGCATTGCCTCGGCACGCGCCACGGCCTGCTCGTAACGGCGGCCCCTCAGTTCGGCATCACGCG
The DNA here is from genome assembly GCA_002425245.1 of Betaproteobacteria bacterium UBA5582. Lineage (GTDB taxonomy): Bacteria > Pseudomonadota > Gammaproteobacteria > Burkholderiales > Rhodocyclaceae > Azonexus. The sequence goes on from DILW01000050.1 coordinate 8,703, forward strand.
CTGCAACGGTCAGCGCTCCCGGGCGTTCGATCTGGCTCATGGCAATCTCCTTCATGAAGTAACGGTTCGCACTTTATTGGCACAACCGAATCCCGGAAACCGCCAAAAACGCAGATCGCCATTGCAATTTTTGCAAAACAAAAACATCCCGTTCATACTGCCTGGCATGCAACTCAACCTGACCGACGCCGCCCTCTTCGTCCGCGTTGCCGAACTCGGCACGCTGTCGGCGGCTGCGCGCGAGCGCAACGAGCCGGTCAGCCAGGTATCGCGCGCCATCGCCCGCATGGAAGCCGCGCTCGGCGTCCGCCTCTTGCATCGCAGCACGCACGGCCTGTCGCTGACCGACGAAGGCGACACCTTTCTCGCCCACACCCGGCGCATGCTCGACATCGCCGCCGAAATGGACAGCGAGCTGAGCGGCAAGCTGGCCGGACCGAGCGGCCTGGTCCGCATCTGCATCAGCCCCATCCTCGCCCAGATGGTCATCGTCCCCAGCCTGCCCGACCTGTATGCGCGCCACCCGGGGCTGCAGATCGACATCCTGGCCGACGACCGCGTTTCCGACCTCGCCCGCGACGGCATCGACATCGCCATCCGCGCCGGCGTCGACAACGCCGACAGCCTGGTGGTGCGCAAGCTCGGCGAACACGGGCGCAGCCTTTACGCCGCACCGGGCTACCTGGAAAAGTTCGGCACGCCGACGACTCCCGGCGAGCTGGCCGGACACCGGCTGATCGCCAACAGCGCCAGCCAGTCACTGAACCGCTGGCCGTTCCGCAAATCCGCACTCGACATCGGCGACTGGAACAGCAGCGCAGCAGTCTGGCAATCGCCGTCCAGGGACAAGCGGCTGGCCGGCAGCACGCGCACCGACACCTTGCTGGTCAAGGGCCACACCCGCGCCGACAGCACCTCCATCGTCCTCGCCCTGGCGCTCGAAGGCATCGGCATCGCCCGCCTCAACGAACTGCTGGTCTCGCCGTTGGTCCGGCGCGGGCAACTGCGCCAGGTGCTGGCCGACTACACCGACCGCGAACGCATTCCCGTGTACGCAGTGATGCTGCAGGAACGCCACCGCCTGCCCAAGGTTCGCGCCTGTCTGGATTACTGGCAGGAATGTTTTGCCGCGATGCGCACGCACCGCGACGACGAGGCGGTTTAAGCCGCCAGCGCCGCGTCGATCAGGCGCCACGCAATACTCACCGGATCGGGCAGCAGCGGCAGTTCAGTCGGCAAGTACCAGCCGGCATCCTCGATTTCGCCGGGTTGCGGCGTGATCGCCCCGCCCGCGTAATCGGCGAAGAAGGCGATCATCAGCGAATTGGGAAACGGCCAGGGTTGGCTGGAGAAATAGCGCAGCTTGGTGATCTCGACGCCAACCTCCTCGCGCACTTCGCGCACGGCGCATTGTTCCAGGGTCTCGCCCGCTTCGACGAAACCGGCCAGGGCACTGTACACGCCCGGCTTGAAATGCGGACTGCGCGCCAGCAGCAGTTTCTCGCCATCGCGCACCAGCACCATCACGGCCGGCGACAGGCGCGGATAGGCCAGCAGGCCGCAAGCCGGACAGCGCATCGCCGGTTCGTCGGCCATGATCTCGGTCGGCGTGCCGCAACGGCCGCAATAGCGATGATTGGCCCGCCAGTCGAGGAGTTGCGTCGCCCGCCCGGCGAGCGCGAAAACCTCGGGGCCGGCCAGCGTGAAGATGGCGCGCAAGGGCGTCGGCTCGGCGCCGGCGATCTGCGGAAACTCGTCCACGTCGACTGCATGACAGGGCAGCCCCAGGTACTCACCAACGTAGATGGCGCTTTCCGGGCAGCCGAAAGCACCGGCCGGAGCGCAGGGAAAAACGGTATCGCCTGCGGTGCAGACCAGCAGGCGATGCTCGAAGCGCAAAATCCAGTAGGCGTCAGTCTTCATCGGGCGTTAAAAAAAGAAAACGGTTTGACCACGAAAACACCGGCAGCGGAGACCTTGGCTCACTGCCCGTCACCGGCCGGTGGCCGCCTGATCTCCACCCGCAGCGCCGGCGCCTGGACATCCGGCCGGAACATCAGCGCAACGGCTTGCGGCGGTCCCTCGCGCTCCCAGGCTACACGCCTGTATCCGGGCATGATGCAATCATCGTCGAAGCTTTCCCCCGGTTGCAAGGCCCCCGCGGATGCGTAAACAAGTTGCTCCTGGCCGACAAAATAGCCGATCGCCGTGCGCTCCCGGGGGATGGGCACCGGCGGGTCGATCCCGTCGGGACGGAAGGCGATGCGGAATTCCCGCGTCGCGGCGACATCTGCCGAAGCGTTCGCCGGAACGAAATCGGCGTGAACCAGGCGATCGTTCTGGCGCCAGTAAAAGCGCAGTTCCGGCAGGGCTTCGCCCGCCGACCAGAAGAAATGCAGGTCCTGGGCATTGCGGCAGTACAGGGTGCGTGTCGTGCTGCGGGTGTCAAGCCAGGCATCGCCGTACCGGCGGTCGATCCGCTCCAGCACGAACCCCGCGGGCGCCGTCAGCGACTGGGCAAAGACCGGCCCCACCGCCGACAGCTCGAAGCGCTGGACCGGCCCGATCGAATACGGCATGGCAGCTGCCGATGCCCCCTTGACGGCGTTTGCCGTCAGGCTGTGCCGGGCCTGAAAAACCGCGCTCTGCCCCAGGGTCATCGCCATCGCCGGCGACAGCAGGATGAACAAGCCGCTGGCGCCCAGGTACAAGCTCTCGCCCGTGCTCAAAGCCGGCCTGAGCCGATGGCCGGCAAACACGTGTCCGGCAAACCAGACAAGCGGTGCCACAACGAGCAGGGCTGCGTAGAAGACCGCCAGCGCCTCCATGCCGGAAACCATCCGGGCCGGGATGAGAACCACGCCGACAGTCAGCGGCAGCAGCAGGAACAGCGCCAGCAGGCGCAGCGACAGCCAGCTGCCGGCCTTGCCCTGGCGACCGAAATGGCGGCGCTCCCGCCACAGGATCGCGCCGATCACCAGCAGCAACACGCCCCCGACCAGACCCCAGGCCCACGCTTCGAAGCCGGACAAGTTGCTGACCAACATCAGGAATTTATCGGTTTCCATGCCGGATCTTCAATCACATTTCAGTTCGTGCGTGCCAATCCCGCATCCGGAAAATCAATGCGCCCCGTCTGGCTCCGCCGGCTCGGCCGGCAACAACAGGTTGAGCAACACGGCGAGCACGCCGCACAGGCTGATGCCCTGCAGCGAGAAGCTGCCGATGGTCACGCCCAGGCCACCGATGCCGGTGACCAGCGTCACCGAGACGATGCACAGGTTGCGCGCGCTGGACAGGTTCACCTTGGCGTCGAGCAGCGTCTTCAGGCCGATGCCGGCAATCGAGCCGAACAGCAGCACCATGATCCCGCCCATGACCGGCATCGGGATGGTCTGCAGCAGCGCGCCGAACTTGCCGACGAAAGCCATCAGGATGGCGAAGCCGGCCGCCCAGGTCATCACCACCGGGTTGTAGTTCTTGGTCAGCATCACGGCGCCGGTCACCTCGCCGTAGGTGGTCACCGGCGGGCCGCCGAACAGGCCGACCACGTTGACCGCCAGGCCGTCGCCCAACAGCGTACGGTGCAGGCCGGGACTTTCGGTGAAATCCTTGCCGGCAACCGAGCCGATGGCGAGGATGCCGCCGACGTGCTCGACGATGGGCGCAATCGCCACCGGAATCATGAACAGGATCGCCGCCAGGTTGAATTCCGGCGTGCCGAACTCGGGCACGGCAATCCACGCCGCCGCCGTGACCTTGCTGAAGTCGACGATACCGACCAACAGCGAGACGGTGTAGCCGACGGCGACGCCGACCAGGATCGGCACCAGCTTGAGCAGGCCGCGCGCGCGGATGGCAGTGAGCATGGTCGCCAGCAGCGAGATCGCCGCCACGGCAATCGCCGTTTCGTAGGGAACGACCTGGGCATCACCGGCCTTGCCGGTGGCCATGCTGACCGCAACCTGCGCCAGACCGAGGCCGATGACCATGACCACCGGGCCGATCACCACCGGCGGCAGCAGCTTGTGGATCAGACCGACGCCGCGCCATTTGACCAGTGCCGCGGCGACGTAATAGAAGAAGCTGGCGGCGGCAAGCGCGCCGAGCGTGGCATTCATGCCCCAGGTCTGCACCGAGTAGATCACCGGGGCGATGAAGGCGAAGCTGGAGCCGAGGTAGATCGGCACCTGGCGCTTGGTGCATAGCTGGAAGATCAGTGTGCCGACACCGGCGCCGAGGAGCGCCAGACTCGGGTTGAGGCCGGTGAGCAGCGGCACGAGGACGGTCGCGCCGAAGGCGACGAAGAGGATTTGCGCGCCGGACAGCGCGGTGCGCCAGACGGGGTCGTGGGTGTGACTCATGATTCCTTGGTTCCGAAAATCTTGTCGCCGGCATCGCCCAGGCCCGGGATGATGTAGCCGTGCTCGTTGAGATGGCTGTCAATGGCGGCGGTGTAAATCTGCACCTCGGGATGCGCTTTCTCCATCGCTGCGATGCCTTCCGGCGCGGCGACCAGAACCAGCGCCTTGATCTGCTTGCAGCCCTTGCGCTTCAACATGTCGATGGTAGCGATCAGCGAGCCGCCGGTCGCCAGCATCGGGTCGATGATCATCGCCAGGCGCTCGTCGAGCTGGCCGACGAAGCGCTCGAAATACGGCTCCGGCATCAGCGTCTCGTGATTGCGGGCAATGCCGACGACGCTGACCTTGGCGTTCGGGATCAGGTCGAGGATGCCGTCGAGCATGCCGATCCCGGCACGCAGGATGGGCACCACGGTGACCTTCTTGCCCTTGATCTGCTCGATTTCGACCTCGCCGCACCAGCCATCGATCCGGCGCGGCTCAAGCTCGAAATCGCGGCAGGCTTCGTAACTCAGCAGGCGCGCCAGCTCGGCGGTCAGCTCGCGGAATTTCTTGGTACTGATGTCACCTTCCCGCATCAGTCCGATTTTGTGTTTGACCAGGGGATGGCGGACTTCGATCACCGGCATGGGCTACCTCGCGTGCTGTTTTCTGAAAGGACGAAGGTTAATCCATTCAGGCCCACCCCGCAGTTGACTGGGCGCAATTCCCGGCAATATTCCCGGAAACTGATCGAAAGCCGGGCAACGCTTAGCCCGCCACCTTCCTCCAGCCCTTCCCCTCCATGCACGCATGCATGCGCCTGACCGAAGCCGTCGTCGGCATGGCACCGCTCGAATCGCTGTAGGTCGCAGTCTTGCAATCGCGAACATCGGCATCGTAATCGCCACCCGCCTTTTCCCAATGCCAGGAGGGGGCGAGCAAGGAACAAGCGGAGGAGAACGCTGCGGCGATAAGGAATAGCCTGTAGCGCATGTTTGAACTAAGCCGATTTCGCCAGTTCGTTGCTCAGACGAAGCGCTTGAGCTTCGATGAACAGGATGTCGTCTTCAGAAAAAGGGATCTCGCGCTTCTCAAGGCTGGTGAAATTCAACGTTCCCCAAACATCTCCTGACACGATAATCGGGGCACTTATGTAGAACTCACATGGGATACCACTGTAGAGGGGATGCAAGGACATACCCGGAACACCATCAACTTCGGTGATCGCGACAGTTCGCTTTTTTTGGAACACCTCCCGGCAATAGACCCCCTCAAGTGCGAAGCTATCTCCCGCCTCCGGTATCCCGGTTTCAGAGGAAACAGCGATCACGTCATAATCGCCGCAGTGAATATGGCTCACTATTCCCATCATGGCCCCGAATCGCTGTCGACCGGCACGAAGTATTCCATCGCACAGGTCACCAAATTTCCTGTTCATCATCTCGTCACGCTGATCGCTGTCTGCTCACGAATGGGCAACCGATATGGATGCCATGTCCGGCTCTGGGCCGGGGGAGCATCTTAGCCGCACCAACAACGCGTGGATAGATGGCCGCTCCTGGCCAACTGCTGCGCTCACAACCGCAGTTGGCCCCGGGGCAATGATAAACTCGCTCCCTCCCCCGATGAGTGCTGCACCGTGCGCCTGACCCTGCTTGTTCCCGAATTGATCTGGCCCGAACCGGGTGACCCTTTGACGCTGGACCAGTTGCCGGCGCCGGGTTTCGAGTGGTTGGACGGGCATGCGACGTTCCGGAGTTCGGCGGCGGTTTCGGTCGAGGAATCGCTGCTCGATCTGTTCGGTTTGCCGGCTGGCGCCCCGGCGGTGTTCCGGCGGCGGGGCGAGGCTGGCGCAGTTGCCGAAGATGGGCACTGGCTGTGCGCCGATCCGGTACATCTGCGTTTTCATCACGAGCGCATCGTGCTTGCCGATGCCGGCGCTTTCGATGTCGACGAGGCTGAGGCGCAGGCGCTGGTGGCAGCGCTGAATGCGGAGTTCGCCGACATCGGCGTGTTTCATGCGGCGACGGCGCGGCGCTGGTATTTGCGTCTGCATCAGCCGGCCGAGCATGTCGCTGCACCGCTTTCCGCCGTCGCCGGGCGGCGCATGGACAGCGACCTGAGCGACAAGACTTCGCCGCTGCACCGCTGGCTGAACGAGGTGCAGATGTTCCTGCATTTACACCCGGTCAATGCGGCACGGGCCAGCGCCGGCAAGCCGGCGATCAACAGCCTGTGGCTGTGGGGCGCCGGGACTGCCGGGCAACCGGCAAACGCATTCGATGCGCTGTTCGCCGACGATACGCTGGCCGTCGGCCTGGGCCGTGCTGCCGGCCTGGCCGTCCATGGGCGACCGGAAAATCTGGGCGAAGTGCTCGCCGCCAAGGCGCAGGAGCCGCTGGTCGTGCTTGATCAGTTGCTGCCGACCGTCCTCTACGAAAACCCGGAAGGCTGGAGGCAAGGATTTGCCGACCTGGACAGCCACTGGTTTGCCCCGCTGCGCGTGCAACTGGGGAAAGCCGTGCACCAACTCGACATCGTCGCCCCGACCATCTACGGCCGGCTGCAGTGGACGATCACCGGCGGCGAACGCTGGAAATTCTGGAAGAAAGGCCGCACACCGGCCGTCATCGCCAATGCGCTGGCCACTGCCGCGCCGCAAGGAAACCCGTCTTGACCCGCATCGTCACCCGCAGCGCGCCGCAGCGCACCGTCTGGCAACTCGAACAGCAAGGCCTGCATCCCCTGCTCGCCCGTCTCTACGCCGCACGCGGCGTCACCGACAAGTCCGAACTCGACTACGAACTGAAATCGCTGCTGCCGCCCGCCGCGCTGACCCACGCCGGCGAAGCCGCCAGCCTGCTCGCCGACGCCATCGAGGCCGAAGCGAAGCTCCTGATCATCGGCGACTACGACTGCGACGGTGCCACCGCCACCGCCGTCGGCATGCGCGCGCTGAAGGCACTCGGCGCCGACGTCGATTTCCTGCTGCCCGACCGCTTCAAGCTCGGCTACGGGCTGTCGCCGGAGATCGTCGACGTCGCCGCGCAGCAATCGCCCGACCTGATCATCACCGTCGACAACGGCATTGCCAGCCTCGAAGGCGTCGCCCGCGCCCAGCAGCACGGCATCGCCACGCTGATCACCGACCATCACCTGCCCGGAGAATCGCTCCCCGACGCCGACTGCATCGTCAATCCCAACCAACCCGGCTGCGACTTCCCGTCGAAGTGCATCGCCGGCGTCGGCGTGATGTTCTACGTGATGCTGGCGCTGCGCGCCGAACTGCGCCAGCGCGCTTACTTCACCGAGCGCCCCGAGCCCAACTTCGCCGACCTGCTCGACCTCGTTGCACTGGGCACTGTCGCCGACGTCGTCAAGCTCGACCGCAACAACCGCATCCTGGTCAGCCAGGGTTTGAAGCGCATGCGCGCCGGCCGCCTGCAGCCGGGCATCGCGGCGCTGTTCAAGGCCGCCGGGCGCGATGCACGCAAGGCCACCGCCTTCGACCTCGGCTTCTTGATCGGGCCGCGCCTGAACGCCGCCGGCCGGCTCGCCGACATGCGTCTGGGCGTCGAATGCCTGCTCACCGACGATCCGGCGCGGGCGCTCAACATCGCCCAGGAACTCGACAACCTCAACCGCGAACGCCGCGAAATCGAGTCCGGCATGCAGGAACAGGCGCTGGCGCTGCTGGAAACGATGGATATTGAAGCCGCCGCCCCCGGCGTCGCCCTGTTCGATCCGGACTGGCACGAAGGCGTCGTCGGCATCCTCGCCTCGCGCATCAAGGACAAGCTGCACCGGCCGGTGTTCGCCTTCGCGCAAAGCGAGGGCGGCATCGTCAAAGGCTCCGGCCGCTCGATCCCCGGCCTGCACCTGCGCGATGCGCTCGACCTCGTCGCCAAGCGCGCCCCCGGCCTGCTCGTCCGCTTCGGCGGCCACGCCATGGCGGCCGGCGCCACCATCAAATCCGGCGATTTCGAACGCTTCCAGGCGCTGTTCGCCGAAGTCGCCGCCGAACTCCTCGCCCCGGCCGACCTCACCCGCACGCTGGAAACCGACGGCCCGCTCGAAGGCGGCTACATCAGCCTGGAAACCGCCAAGCTGCTGGAAAACGAAATCTGGGGCCAGGGCTTCCCGGCGCCACTGTTCTGCGACGAGTTCGAAGTCGAGCAACAGCGCGTGCTCAAGGAAAAACACCTGAAACTGCGGCTGCGCAAAGGCAACAGCCGGATCGAGGCGATCCAGTTCAACTTCGCCAGCCAGCCCGGCCACAACACCCGCGCCGCTTACCGGCTGTCGATCAACGAATACATGGGCGTCGAGACGCCGCAGTTGATGATCGAGTATCTGGAATAGTCGCGGCTGCCGGGGCAAAAATCGAAACAGCACAATATTCCGTTGGTTTATCATGCCTGCACGCGTCGCCACCGGAGGCAGACGCTTTTGAGGAGGAGCCACCATGCTGTTCATCACCAGCCGTATGCCCACGGTCAATACCGAACCCGCCTTCAACACGGACTTCGTTTTCGATCTGAAGAACAATTCGTCAAGCCGCAGTTTCTTCTGTTGCGTCCGCCACAAGAAGGGCAAGCACGAGGAAATCGGCAGCATGAAGATGCTGCAGATGCTCAAGGCGGCGAAGGTGCGACAGATACTGGTGTATATCCACGGCTTCTCCAACCTGCCCGAGGATGTCTTCGCCACCACCGAGGAGCTGCAGAAGCTCTGCGACAAGCGGAAACCCGGCGAGGTTCTGGTCCTGCCGCTGATCTGGCCTTGCGACGCCGACTTCGGCTTGGTCAAGGATTACTGGGACGACCAGAAGGCGGCCGACCAGAGCGCCTTCACCTTCGCCCGGGTGATGCAGAAATTCATGGAATGGCGCAATTCCGAACAGTTCAACCCGGACGACGATCCCTGCCTGAAGCGCATCAACCTGCTGGCGCATTCGATGGGCAACCGGGTGCTGCGCCAGACGCTGGAGAACTGGCGCCGCTACGACCAGCCGCAGGGCCTGCCGCTGCTCTTCCGCAACACTTTCATGGTCGCTGCCGACATCGTCAATGAATCGTTGCACAAGGGCCAGCCCGGCGAGCTGATCAGCCACGCTTCGCGCAACGTCGTGGTGTATTACGCGTCCGACGACCTGGCGCTGCGTGCGAGCAAGGTGAGCAACGTCAAGAACGGCGAGGCCTCGCGCCGGCTCGGTCACTCCGGCCCGGAAGACATGGACCGCACGCCGAAGAACGTGTTCGCCATCGATTGCGACGACGTCAACACCCTCTACGACCCGCCCAAGGGCCACTCCTATTTCCGTTCAGGCCTTAAGAAGGGACAACCCGGCGTGGTCTTCAGTCACATCTTCGACACCATGCTCAACGGCCGGGTCTTCCCCAACGAGGAAAACCGGAAGTCGAGCATCATCGGGCTCGGCAACGGCTGAGCGGATCAGCGCCCCGGCCCGGTGGCCAGGTAATCCAGCACCTGCCCGGCCGGCATCGGCCGGGCGAACAAATAGCCCTGGAATTCCTGGCAGCCGAGGGCGTTAAGCACGGCCAGCTGGGTCTGCTTCTCGACCCCTTCGGCGACCACGCGCAGGTTGAGACTGTGCGCCAGTGAAACGATGGCGCGAGTGATGGCCAGGCCACCGTTCCCGCAGTCACACTCCAGCACGAACGAGCGGTCGACCTTGAGGATGTCGATGGGAAAACGCCGCAGGTAGGCGAGCGAGGAATAGCCGGTACCGAAATCGTCAACCGCGATGTCCATGCCCATCGCCTTGAGTTCGGAGAGCACCGCCAGGGCGCGCTGAACATCGCCCATGAGCATGCCTTCGGTGATTTCGAGTTCGAGGTTTTCCGGCGGCAGGCCGGCCTCTTCGAGGACGCTGCCGACCAGCGCCGCCAAGTCCTTTTCACGGAACAGGCTGGGCGAGATATTGACCGCCACCCGCAAGCCGGGATGACCAGCCGCCCGCCAGGCGGCTGCCTGGTGGCAGGCCTGGCGCAGGACAAACCAAGTCAGCTGGCCGATCAGGCCGTTTTCCTCGGCCAGGGGGATGAAACGCACCGGCGAGACCGAGCCGAACTCGGCGCTGTCCCAGCGCACCAGCGCTTCGAAACCACAAGCCCGGCCGCGGGCATCGACCTTGGGTTGATAGACGACGTACAGCTCGTCCTGCTCAACCGCGCGACGCAGCGCCGAATCAAGCGCCAGTCGATCGCGGGCCTCGACATTGAGCGATTCGGTATAGAACTGGAACTGTCCCTTGCCCAGCTTCTTGGCGTGGTGCATGGCGGCATCGGCGTGACGCAGCAGCACGCCGAGTTCGGCGCCATCGTCCGGGAAAACGCTGACCCCGAGGCTGCAGTCGACCCGGACTTCCTGCTTGTCCAGCAGGATGGGCTCGCCGATTGAATCGCGAACCCGGTGCAGGATATGCAGGGTTTCGCTCAAGCCGCCGTAATCGCCCAGAATCAACACGAATTCATCGCCACCGTAACGGGCAACGGTATCGGTCTCCCGCAGGCAGTTTTTCAGGCGGCGGGAAACCTCGACCAGCAGCTTGTCACCGGCGGCATGCCCGAGGCTGTCGTTGATCAGCTTGAAGTTGTCGAGGTCGACAAAAGCCAGCGCGCCCTTGCTGCCCCGGCGCTGGGCCCGGTTCAGCACCTGCTGCAGACGGTCCTGGAGCAGGTTGCGGTTGGGCAGCCCGGTCAGTGGGTCGTGCGTGGCCTGGTATTCGAGCTGCTGCCGGTAGTTGTACTGGGTCGTGATGTCTTCCACCGTGCCTTCGTAGTAGAGCACCTCACCCGTCGGGCCGCGAACCACATGGGCGTGCTCGGAAATCCAGATCCGGCTGCCGTCGCGACGGTAGATTTCGGATTCGAAATCGGTCACCCGGCCGTGCTCGCGGATCAGCGTCTTGAATTCCTCGCGCCGCCCGGGTTCCACATAGAGACTGGAAGCGATATCGGACAAGCCCAGCATCAAGGCCGGCGGATCGTCGTAGCCGTAAAGCTCGGCCAGGGCCTGGTTGGCAGCAATGTAATGACCGTCGACCGAAGTCTGGAACATGCCGATCACCGAGTCCTCGAAGATGCTGCGGTAACGAAGCTCGGCATCGGCCAGCTGGCGTTGGGCCAGCACCTGCTCGGTAGTATCCTCGATGAAGCCTTCGAGCACCTTGCATCCGTTCTCGTCGTGGACCACCGCACCGCGTTCCAGCACCCATTTTTCGCTACCGTCCCGATGGCGAATCCGGTACTGCTGCCGGTAACGCCCATTCCCCGCCATGGCCAGGGTGATTGCCTGGCGGACCCGGACCCGGTCATCGGGATGGGTGATCTCTTCCAGCGATACCTGCTTGTTGTTCGCAAACGCATCGGGACAATAGCCGGTCAGACCGAGGCAGCCGTCGCTGACGAAGTGCATCGTCCATTGCGCATCGATGGCGCAGCGGAAAACCATGCCGTCGAGGTTGTTCACCAGCACCTGCAGGACGCGTGTGGCGTCGATACCTTGCCAGATGGATTCACGGAAATTACGAAGAACGGGTAAAAAGCCTGGCTGTCGGTTCATGAAACGGTTCGCGGTGGTGCGTAGAAGTGAGTCGAGCAAACGAAGCAATATTAATGCCCGGAAAAATTGTTACAACAAAAGTAATACCCCGCCGATTTCGCAGGAAAATTCCCCTGATGCGGGCCCGCACGCACCACATCGGTGCATTCAAGCCTTGCAGCTATGCCCTTGCACGCGGTCGGTGGCAGCTATAATTCGCCCTTTGCAAAGCACTGGAAGAATTCAACATGGAAGCAGAACGGCTGAACAGCATCTCCAACAAGCTCGACGACCTGGCGCAGCGCGCCGACGAGCTACGGAGGTATCTTTGACTACGACCAGAAACGCGAGCGTCTGACCCTCCTCAACCAGGAGATGGAAGACCCGAAGATCTGGGACGACCCCAAGCGTGCCCAGGAACTCGGTCGTGAGAAGAAGGCCCTGGAAGACATCGTCCTCGTCCTCGAGGAAGTCGATGGCGCGATCAACGACGGCCGCGAACTCTTTGCCATGGGCAAGGAAGAAGGCGACGACGACACCCTGCTGTCGGTCGAAGCCGACAATGCCGGCATCGAGGAAAAAGTCGGCAAGCTCGAATTCCGCCGCATGTTCAACAACCCGTCCGACCCGATGCCCTGCTTCCTGGAAATCCAGGCCGGCGCCGGCGGCACCGAAGCTCAGGACTGGGCCGCGATGCTGCTGCGCATGTACCTGAAGTTCGGCGAAAAGAAGGGCTTCACCGTCGAGGTCATGGAAGAGTCCGAAGGCGACGTCGCCGGCATCAAGAGCGCCACCGTCAAGTTCACCGGCGACCACGCCTACGGCACGCTGCGCACCGAAACCGGCATCCACCGCCTGGTCCGCAAGTCGCCGTTCGACTCCAACGCCCGCCGCCACACCAGTTTCACCTCGGTCTTCGTGTTCCCCGAAGTCGATGATTCCATCGAAATCGAGATCAACCCGGCCGATGTGCGTACCGACACCTACCGCGCTTCCGGCGCCGGCGGTCAGCACATCAACAAGACCGACTCCGCCGTGCGTCTGACCCACGTGCCGACCGGCATCGTCGTCCAGTGCCAGAACGACCGTTCGCAGCACCGCAACCGCGACGAAGCCTGGCAGATGCTGCGCGCCCGCCTCTACGAGTTCGAACTGCGCAAGCAGCAGGCCGAGCAGCAGAAGCTGGAGGACGCCAAGTCCGACATCGGCTGGGGCCACCAGATCCGTTCCTACGTGCTCGACCAAAGCCGGATCAAGGATCTGCGCACCAACTTCGAGACCGGCAACACCCAGGCCGTACTCGACGGCGACCTCGACGACTTCATCGAGGCCAGCCTGAAACAGGGCGTGTGACGCCCAACCTGTTCGCCGGATTGCCGTCGGCCGCGCTGGCCGACGAGCAATTCGCGAGCATTCTGCAGCGCCCGGGGCTGCGCATCGAGCGCATCGTGTCCACCGGCCAGGCCAGCCCGGAAGGTTTCTGGTACGACCAGGACGAAGGCGAATGGGTGGTGCTGCTGCAGGGCGAAGCGAAACTGCGCTTTGCCGACGAAGCCGATGCCCGCCATCTGCGCGCCGGTGATTTCATCGACATTGCCCCACACCGCCAGCACCGCGTCGACTGGACGGCGCCCGATCAGGTCACCGTCTGGCTGGCCGTCTTCTACGCTGCCTGATCAGGCAAAGACGATGTGGCCAACGGTGCGCAGCGCGATGCCGATGCAGGCGCCGAGCGCCGCCGGTTTCCATACCTTGGCGACGCGCGGCCCGGCCGCGATCAGCACGGCGACGCCGGGCAGGTCGAAGGGCGAGATCAGGAAACCGGCACTGGCGTTGAGCAGTTCGGCACTCATCTGACCGGCGCGGCGCATTTCGTCGACCACCCCCATCATCGCCGTACCGCCAGCCAGGTACTTGGTCAGCGTCGGCAGGACCAGCATCCGGTCGATCGCCAGCAGGTCGAGCAAGGGCCCCAGCAATGTGGTCAGCAGGTCGATGGCGCCGAAGGTACGCAGCGCCGTGACCACCACCAGCGACAGCACCAACATCGGAATCGCCCCGACCGCCAGCTTGAAGGCTTCGCCGCCGGCGCGGTTGATCACGTCGAGCACACCCTTGGCGCTTTCCGCCACCGGGTGCGTGAGGTGCTCGTCGACAACGCCCTCGGCCGCCGACAGCCCGCGCCCGAACAGGTACCAGGTCGCCGCCGCCGCGGCCAGGCCACCGATCAGCGACCACAACAGGGTCAGGCCGATGTCGAGGCCCATCGTCATCATCGGCAGCGCCGCGTTGGCCTGCGCCATCGCGAAGACCATCGCCAGCGTTGCCGCGATGTGGCGATCCGACGCCCCGCGCTGGTCCATCATGGTGAGCGTCGCCATCGGCGCCGCGAAGCTGACGAAATTGATCTGCAAGGCCGCGAACACGCCCAGCCCGGTCAGGCCGAAGGGCTTCAGCACCGGCGCCAGTTTCGCCACCACCCAGTCGAGCGCGCCGCGCGCTTCGAGCAGGCGCATCAGCGACAGCATCACCACCATCACCGGCAGCAGGATGAACAGGGAAAGCTCGACCGCAGAGCGGCCGGCCTTGAGGAGTATTTCGATGAGGATTTCCATGGGGCGGGATTATCGCATCGGCGGGAAGAATTGCCCTTTCCCTTGTTCCCACCCCCCGAATCGGCGAAAATCGCTGCTTTCTGCGCCTGCCGGCGCCAAACCCCGATTTACCCAAGGATTTCCCGATGTCCAACGCCGAACAGCAACAAGACGAGAACCACATCATCGCCGAGCGCCGCGCCAAGCTGGCCGAGCTGCGCCAGGGTGGGGTCGCCTTCCCGAACGACTTCCAGCGCGAGAACACCGCGCAGAAGCTGCACGACGGCTATGGCGAGAAATCGGCGGAAGAACTCGAAGGCCTGCCGGTCGAGGTCAAGGTCGCCGGCCGCATGATGTTGAAGCGGGTCATGGGCAAGGCCTCGTTCGCCACGCTGCAGGACGTCTCCGGCCGCATCCAGGTCTATGTCGCCCGCGACAAGGTCGGCGAGGAAAGCTACGCCGCCTTCAAGGGCTGGGACCTCGGCGACATCCTCGGCGTCGTCGGCACGCTGATGAAGACCAAGACCGGCGAGCTGACCATCGCCGCCACTGAAATCCGCCTGCTGACCAAGTCGCTGCGCCCGCTGCCGGACAAGTTCCATGGCCTCGCCGACCAGGAAATGAAGTACCGCCAGCGCTACGTCGACCTGATCATGAACGAGGAAACGCGCTTCACCTTCCGCGCCCGTTCGGCCATCGTCCAGTCGATCCGCAACTACATGTGCGGCCACGGCTTCATGGAAGTCGAAACGCCGATGATGCATCCGATCCCCGGCGGCGCCGCGGCCAAGCCCTTCGTCACCCACCACAACGCGCTCGACATGCAGCAGTTCCTGCGCATCGCGCCCGAGCTCTACCTTAAGCGCCTGGTCGTCGGCGGCTTCGAGAAGGTCTTCGAAATCAACCGCAACTTCCGCAACGAAGGCCTGAGCCCTCGCCACAATCCCGAATTCACGATGATGGAGTTCTACGAGGCGTATGCGAACTATCACACGCTGATGGACTTCACCGAAGGCCTGATCCGCCACGCGGCACGCGAGGCGCTGGGCAAGGAAGTGTTCGAATACCAGGGCCGTGAACTCGATCTGTCCAAGCCCTTCCATCGCCTGACCATCACCCAGGCGATCCAGCGCGAACAGCCGTCGTTCACCGACGCGCAACTGGCCGACGCCGAATTCCTCAAGGCCAAGATCGTCGCCTTCGGCGAGAAGGTCAAGCCGGGCGGCCTCGGCAGCCTGCAGTTGCAGCTGTTCGAAGCCTGCGCCGAAGCGCAGTGCTGGGAGCCGACCTTCATCATCGACTACCCGGTCGAAGTCAGCCCGCTGGCCCGCGCTTCCGACAGCAACCCGGAAATCACCGAACGCTTCGAGCTGTTCATCGTCGGCCGCGAGATCGCCAACGGCTTCTCCGAGCTCAACGACGCCGAAGACCAGGCCGCCCGCTTCCAGGAGCAAGCCAAGGCCAAGGATGCCGGTGATGAAGAGGCAATGTATTACGACGCCGACTACATCCGTGCGCTGGAATACGGTCTGCCGCCGACCGGCGGCTGCGGCATCGGGATTGACCGGCTGATCATGCTGCTCACCGACAGCCCGGCGATCCGTGATGTGATCCTGTTCCCCTCGATGCGCCCCGAGTAAGGCATGGCTGCGCTTGGCGATACGGCGTTGCATCCGGCCTTGCATAGCGCTGCTATGCGGCGGCAGGCTGCGCCTTGTCTCGCCTGCGCTCGCTCATGCCTTCGGCGATTCATCGTACAGAAAACTTGATGCAGATCCGGCAGATCCAGGTGGCTTGCGAGGCGGTTCAGGACCGGCTGACGCTGCGCGTGTCGACGCAGGCCAACGAGGAGTACCGGGTGTGGATCACCCGGCGTTTCCTGCGTGAGCTGTGGCCGCACCTGGTTGGCATGCTGGCCGGGCATCTGGCTGCACGGCCGCAAGCGGTCAGTGAAACGTCCGCAGCGGCAGCGCCGACACCGCCGAGTTTTGACCAGCCGTTCAAGGAAGACAATCCGCTCTTTCCGCTGGGCTCGTCGCCCCTACTGGCCAGCGAAGCCAATCTTAATGCCGGTGGCGAAGGGATGGCCAAGCTGGTTTTCCGCGAAGCCCGCGAGCGCAGTTTCACCCTCAATCTCAACGCCGAGCTGATGCAGGCGCTGTGCGCCATGCTGCGCAAATCGGCCGAGCAACTGGCGTGGGGACTGCCGCTGGATTACGCTGCCGCCCCGGCAGAAAAAGCGACACTACCGGCGGACGAACCCAAGCCCGGCCTCCTCCACTAATGGAAGCGCTGCGCCCCGCCCGACTCGAATTCGCCGACGACGGCACCCCCTGGTCGAGCGCCTACGGCGACGTCTATCACTCGGCCCACGGCGGCCCGGCGCAGGCCCGCCACGTCTTTCTCGGCGGCAACGAACTGCCGCAGCGCTGGCAGGGACGCGACCGCTGCGTCATCCTCGAAACCGGCTTCGGCCTCGGGCTGAACTTCCTCGCCACCTGGCAGGCCTGGCGCGCTGACCCGCAGCGCTGCCGGCGGCTGCACTTCGTTTCCTTCGAGAAGCATCCCTTCTCCGCCGCCGACCTCGCCATCGCCCAGCGCGCCTGGCCGGAGTTCGCCGAACTGGCGGCGCAACTGCAGGCCCGCTGGCCGCTGCTGACGCCGGGCGTGCATCGCCTTTTCCTCGACGACCGGCAGGTCATCCTGACCCTGTTCTTCGGCGACGCGACGACGCAGTTGCGCCAGCTCGACGCCTCGGTCGACGCCTTTTTTCTCGACGGTTTCTCGCCGGCGAAGAACCCGGAACTATGGACGCCGGAACTGTGCCGCGCGCTGTCGCGCCTCGCCGCGCCGGGCGCCACGCTGGCCACCTGGTCGGTCGCCGGCCAGGTCCGGGCGGCGCTGGAAGCCGCCGAGTTCGACCTGGAAAAACGCCCCGGCTTCGCCGGCAAG
>DILW01000093.1 GCA_002425245.1 Betaproteobacteria bacterium UBA5582
GCGAGGCGTATTACACAAAGCCGACCGGGCTGCGTCACCCGCTGATTTTCTACTTCGGCCACACCGCCACCTTCTTCATCAACAAGTTCCTGCTCGCCGGCCTGATCGACCAGCGCATCGACCCGCGCCTGGAATCCATGTTCGCCATCGGCGTCGATGAAATGAGCTGGGACGATCTCGACGACGCCCGCTACGACTGGCCGACGGTCGACGAGGTGCGCGCCTACCGCCGGCAGGCGCGGCAAGTCATCGATGGCGTCATCCGCCATACGCCCTTCGCGCTGCCCATCGGCTGGAACGATCTGTTCTGGGCGGTGCTGATGGGGATCGAGCACGAACGCATCCACCTCGAAACCTCCTCCGTGCTGATGCGCCAGCACGCCCTGCGCTACGTCAAGTCGCACCCGGCCTGGACGCCCTGCCGCGACAGCGGCCCGGCGCCGGTCAATGCGCTGGTCGATATTCCCGGTGGCCGGGTCGTGCTCGGTCGCGCCCTGAGCGATCCGTTCTACGGCTGGGACAACGAATACGGCCAGCATCAGGCGGAAGTGGCGGCCTTCCAGGCGTCCCGCCATCTGGTCAGCAATGGCGAGTTCCGCGAGTTCGTCGCTGCCGGCGCCTATGCCGACGACCGCTACTGGGACGAGGAGGGCGCCGCCTGGAAACGCTTTGCCCAGGCGACCCATCCCACTTTCTGGGTGGCCGACGCCAGCGTGCCGGGCGGCTGGAAGCTGCGCCTGCTCGCCGAAGAAGTGCCCATGCCTTGGGACTGGCCGGTGGAAACCAACTGCCTGGAAGCGCGCGCCTTCTGCCGCTGGAAAGCCGAACAGAGCGGCCTGCCGCTGCGTCTGCCGAGCGAGGACGAATGGCACCGCATCCTCGATCACGTGCAGCTCACCGACGTGCCGCCCGACGCGCCGGCCAGCGCCAACCTGCATCTCGACCACTGGGCCTCAAGTTGCCCGGTGAACCGTTTCGCCCACGGCGAACTCTTCGATGTCGTCGGCAATGTCTGGCAATGGTGCGAAACGCCGACCTATCCCTTCGACGGCTTCGCGGTGCATCCGATCTACGACGATTTCACCAGCCCGACCTTCGACGAGCGCCACAACATCATCAAGGGCGGCAGCTGGATCGCCACCGGCAACGAATCCCGCGCTGCCTCGCGCTACGCCTTCCGGCGCCACTTCTTCCAGCATGCCGGCTTCCGCTACGTGGCGACTGAAATGCCGGTGACCAACCCGGTGTCCGCTTACGAAACCGACGCCATGGTCTCGCAGTACGCCGAATTCCATTACGGCGATTCGGCCTTCGGCGTGCCCAACTTCCCCCGGGCGATGGCCGAACTCGCCATCGCCGCGCATCGCCGCCACGGCAACGGCGCACAGGCGCGCGCCCTCGACCTCGGCTGCGCCACCGGCCGGGCCAGCTTCGAACTGGCGCAGGTGTTCGAGCAGGTCGTCGGCATCGACTTCTCGGCGCGCTTCATCCAGGTCGCCATCCGTCTGCAGGAAACCGGCACCGTCCGCTACACCCTGCCCGACGAAGGCGAGCTGGTCAGCTACCACGAGCGCCGCCTGGACCGCCTGGGCCTCGCCGAAACGGCCGGCCGGGTGGCGTTCTGGCAGGGCGACGCGTGCAACCTGAAGGACATCTTCGGCGGCTTCGACCTCATCCTCGCCGCCAACCTGATCGACCGCCTGTACGCCCCGCGCCGCTTCCTCGACAGCGTCGCCGCCCGCCTCAACCCCGGCGGCTTGCTGGTGCTGGCCTCGCCCTACACCTGGCTGGAGGAATACACCAAGCGCGACGAATGGATCGGCGGCTACAAGAAGGACGGCGAGTCCTACACCACGCTCGACGGTCTGAAGGACATCCTCGGCGCCAGCTTCACCCTCGTCGAAGGACCGCAAGCCGTCCCCTTCGTCATCCGCGAAACCCGCCGCAAACACCAGCACACCCTGAGCGAGGTGACGGTGTGGAAGCGCAAGTCATGACACCAGCGCGACCGTGCCCCGCTTGGTGCTAGCGGGGGCTGGGAAGTCTGCCGTGGGAACCGCGACCGGTTCGCACTAGCCCATGTTGTTGTTTTTGTTCGGCAGGAAAGGGCAACGGGGACGGCTAAAATCGACCCGAAGGCGGCGGTCAGGGTTTGGAAAAGCGGACGTTCAACATTGAGGTAAGCGGCGATCGCGCGAGTCAGCCCGCTGTTTTTCGAACGAAGGTCATGACAGGGGAATGCACCTGTACGGTATATGATTACGCCTTTATCGATACACGGCCCACTGTCCGCCAGACAAAGGTTAAAGATGCGCATTCCTCTGCTAACGACCATCGCCTTTCTGCTAATCAACACCATAGCCCCTTGTGCGGCCGCAACGAAACTACAGGGAGCAGGAGCTCACTACCAAATCGATAAGACGCCATCTTGGATCAAGAAGATTGCGCCCCCGCCGCAACCGCAGTCTTCACTGTCAGCCGCAGGACCGACGCAAGTCTTGCTGTCCGACAACCAAGTCAACCTGACAGGACAAAAGCCCGTCTCCTATGTCCATCAACGAATCGTGGTTCAAGAGCGAGCAGGGCTGGAGCAGGTTTCAACAATCAAGATTTCGTTCAATCCGAGCTTCGAGACACTGACACTGCATGAACTTGCGATCTTCCGGGATGGGCAGCGCATTGATCGGCTGAAGACTGCTCGCATCGATGTCGCGCAGCGTGAGCGCCGCCTGGAAGAAGGCGTTTACGACGACGATGTTGAGGCGATCATTGCATTGACAGATATTCGAGTCGGCGATCAGGTCGAGTACGCGTATTCACTTGCCGGCGACAACCCAGTCTTCGCCGGCAAGTACTCTCGCTTCTTCGGCCTCGCCGGGGAACAGCCGGTAGCAAAATTGTCGGTGCGAATCCAATACCCTGCTTCCCGCAAGCTCTTCCACACCCTGTATCGAAGCACTCAATTGGTACAGGAAAGCGTAGAAGGAGCGACGAAGACGATGAGCCTCAACGTCGAGAGTCAGCAAGCGGTACGACCCGAGCCGGGAACGCCAACTTGGTATCCGATGTTTCCAGTGCTGCAAGTTTCCGAATACGAATCCTGGGAAGCGGTCAATGACTGGGCTAGAACCTTGTATTCCATCCCTTCCGACTTGGGCCCCGAGTTCGATATCGTTATCGACAAGCTCAAGCGTGAGGCAAAAAATCCGCGCGACCTAGTTACCAGAGCACTGGCCTGGGTGCAAAACGAGATTCGCTATTACAGCGTGGCAGTGGGAGCGAGTTCGCATCGGCCCAACCACCCGAACCAGACGTTGCGACAGCGTTTCGGCGACTGCAAGGACAAATCTGTCCTGCTCAGCGCGATGTTAAGAAAGCTGGGAATCGAGGCCGAGCCGGCTCTAGTCTCATCCTTGGTTCGCAAAAGCCTGACCGACTGGCTGCCGACCCCGCAGTTGTTCGACCATGTCATCGTTCGCGCCAAAATCGGGGACGAAACTTACTGGCTTGATGGCACCAACAGCTACCAGGGAAGCTCGCTCGAGACCTTGGGTGGTTTCCCGTTCGACAAGGCGCTCTTGGCGGCATCGCCGAGCCGCGAATTAACGCCGGTTCGTCCAAATACGAAGCGCCGCGACGGCACTCAGGTGATCGAGACATTCAAAATCACCAAGTACGGAGCCCCAGTCAAGCTGGTCGTCGAAGAGCGGTACTTCGGAACCCACGCCGAAGGCATCCGGCGCAGGATTGCGGCAGAAGGTATGACTCGCTTCGTCGAGCGGCAGCTGTCCGAGTACGGCAAGGACTTTCCGAAGATCGCCTTGAGCGGCGATGCGGCAGTGACTGACGACTTGATCGGGAACGTCATTTCTGTCAATCAGACTTACGAGGTACCTCAACTCTTCACATACGAAAAAGGTACGGCGCCAATGCTTTCGGTCTACGCCCGTTCGCTCGTGCCCTGGTTCCGTATCCCGGGAATGCCGGACCGAAAATTCCCGCTCGAACTTGTTTTTCCCGCTTCCTTCGAGCACAGCATCGTCGTCGAGATGCCGAACAAGATGCCTGGTCCCGTTCCGGCTCCAGTGATCTGGCAGGATGCCTTCGTTGCCATGAGCCACCGGATCACGCTCGAGGGGAATCGCCTTGCATTCAACTACGGCGCGAGGACTTTGCAAGACCATGTACCAGCCAAGGATTTTCCGACCTTTTCGGAGAAACTCAAGCAGAAAGGCTGGCCATTGTTCTTCTCCTCGCTGCAAGTGCCGGTTGTCGACAACAGTAAGTATCGCGCTCGGCTGATCAGGGATCTCGATATGTCTGGCACGAATCTGCGCGAGCCGGACCAAGCCGACACTTACTATCAACAATTTGTACGCGACTACGCGCTTGCTGATGAAGCCATCAAAGAAAACCTGCTGGACGGCGCGCTGCTGGCAAAAGCCTATCGTGATCGGGCCGAAGCGGCCTCATCCCTGGGCCGAAGAGAGCAGGCTATGGCTGACATTGCCAAGTCGATTGCAATCGATCCGAACGATTCTGCGCATGTCCTCAAAGCGGAAATCGAGATTTACTCTGGCCGCTACCGGGAAGCCTTGGAGAGCCTGAAACATGGGGGGAGCGAGAGTGGAAAAGCGAACACGCTCATGGCGTCCGGCATGGCGAATTTCTATCTGGGAAAATATCAGGATGCCCAGCGAGCATTTCTTCAAGCAGCCGATGCAGCCGGCTCTTACGACTTGCCCTATACGTTGATTTGGCTTGCCGTGGCAACGAAGAAAGCCGGTGGGGATCCGGCAGAAACCCTGAAAAAATATCGTGGCTCGCTGACAAAAAACTGGCCCACTGAGGCAATTTCCCTCCTCCTGGGGGAATCCGATGCGGAGAAGGTCATCGCGGTAGCCAAGGAGAAAGCCAAGGAGAGCAGGGCACGTCTGTGCGAAGCCTACTTCTACCTGGGACAGAAAGCGCTTCTTGATGGGAAACTCCCGGAGGCAAAACGCTGGTTCAGCAAGTCGGTCGATACGAACGTCGTGGTTTATCGCGAACATGTGTTCTCACAGTACGAACTCAAGCGACTTGAACAAAATTGAAAACGGCTCGTATCCCTTGAACCTGAAGAGGTGAATGACCGGTTTGCAGGCTCGGCGCTGGCCTCTGCTTGCGGCCCGTCTGCCGTCGTTCGGAGCACCTTCCCAGATAATCCCGCAGTCAGTTTCCCGCCAATCGCAAGCTCACTCCTTGGCGGGTGAAAGCAAACAGGCCGCCCGTCGGGCGGCCTGTTTGCTTTCCGGATACTTCCTGCGCGATCAGAAGTGGTATTCGGCGCGCACCATCGGCGTCTTGGCGTAGGCGCCGTCGCCGGCCGGGCCGTTGTGGTCGTTGCCGAACTTGTTTTTCCAGTACTGGTAGGCGATGCCCGCCTTGAAGGTGTTCTTCTGGGCGCCGATCAGGCCGCTGAAGTCGTAGAGCAGGGCCATGTCGATGTTGGTTTCGGCCTTGGTCTTGGTGCGGGCGACGTTTTCGTTATCGCCCTTGGCGGCGATGAAGTTGGCGTAGCCGCTGAATGAGAGACCGGTGCTGCCGAGCGGGATGCCCCAGGCCAGGTTGAGCATGGGGTGCGGGTCGTAGTGGTAGCGCCCGGGCTTGCGGAAGACGGCGCGCGCCGGTTCGTTGCTTTCCCAAAGCTGCAGCAGGCTGATGTTGAGGAAGCCGGGGACGTCCATCATCACCGTCGGGCCGGCGACCAGCATGCGCTTCTTCGACTGGTAGCCGTCGCCGCTCTTGTTGTTGTAATCGAAACCGGCGGTGAAGCCGAAACCGCGGAAGGGGCCGACGGCCAGGCTCTTGCCGGCGATCTTGCCGAAGTCCAGGGTGTGGCGATAGACCACGTAGGCCTCGTGCGCCTGGCTCTGCTTGTTGGGCACGCCGTTGACGGTGGGCGAATCGTTGTTGTCCGACATCAGCATGTCGATGTTGAAGTAGTTGCTGCCGTATTTGTAGCCGCTGGCGTGGCTCAGGTTGAAGATGTTCTTCTTGATGTCGCTGTTGTTGAACGGTTCGGCGAACTTGGTGCCGTAGCGGTAGCCGATCGAGGTGTCGCTCCAGTCGGCGGCGCTGGCGCAGCCGATGCCGGCGGCGAGCAGGGCGCTGGCGGTAAGGATGGATTTCCTGGCAAACATGATTGAACCTCCTGGTTTTGAGTTTGGGTGATCTCGGGCGGATGCTGCGGTGCAGCAGCCTGACGACGGGCAAAATCTATCAGGAAGGCGGCTTGATAAGCGGCATAGCCGGTATCGCTGAAACCATATAGTCGGTTTCTTATATCTCATTGAATATAATGAGATTGTTTGCGCGGTAATATCCATTTTTCATGCACAGGCGAGGGGCGTTTTCGCGGTTTCGGCACCAAATTGAGGCGCCTTTTTGCGCCAAATCCGGGAGAAAAGGCCTGTTCCATGCGCCGGCACCGGGCCTGAAAAAGTGGGTGCTGAAAATGTTCTTGTAAAACAGTTGCTTATTGTTTGGCACGGCGATTGCGTAGGGACGGTCATTACAAACCGTTCAGGAGAACCCTTCATGTCCGTTCCGTTCAATGCCTGCCGTCGCCTGCTGCTTGCCGCCAGCCTCGCCTGCCTGACCGCACCGGCGCTCGCCCAGGCGCCGCTGAAGCTCAAGTTCACGCTCGACTGGCGTTTCGAAGGGCCGTCGGCGCCTTTCCTGATGGCCAAGGCCAAGGGTTACTTCGCCGCCGAGGGGCTGGAGGTCGAGATCGACTCGGGTTCCGGCTCGGCCGGGGCGGTGACGCGGGTTGCCACCGGCGCTTACGAAATGGGCTTTGCCGACTTCAACGCCCTGGTCGAGCATGACGCGAAGACGCCGGGTTCCAAGATACAGGCCGTCTACATGGTGTACAACGCGACGCCGGCCGCCGTCTTCGTGTTGAAGAAGTCGGGCATCACGAAGCCCGCAGACCTCGTCGGCAAGACCCTGGCGGCGCCGGTTTTCGATGCCGGGCGCAAGGCCTGGCCGGCTTTCGCCAAGTCCAACAAGCTGGCGGTCGATGCCGTCAAGTGGCAGACCGTCGAACCGGCGCTGCGCGAAACCCTACTGGCGCGCGGCGACGTAGACGGCATCACCGGCTTTTACTTCACCAGCCTGCTCAACCTGGAGGCGCGCGGGGTCAAGCCGGAAGACATCGTCGCCCTGAAGTACCCGGATCACGGCGTCGCCCTCTACGGCAACGCGATCATCGCCAGCCCGAAGCTGATCGCCGAGCAGCCCAAGGCGGTGGCCGGCCTGCTGCGCGCCTTCAACAAGGCGCTCAAGGAAACCATCGCCAACCCGGACGCCGCCATCGCCTACGTCAAGGAGCGCGACCCGCTGATCAACGTCGCGCTGGAAACCCGCCGTCTCAAGCTGGCGCTCGAATCGAGCGTGATCACGCCGGAAGTGAAGGCGAACGGCCTCGGTGCCGTCACCGCCGATCGCCTGCAGCGCTCGCTGGCCGAAACCGTCGAAGCCTACGGTCTGCCGACGACGCCGAAGGCCACCGAGCTGTTCAACGCCGCCTTCCTGCCGGCGGCCGCCGAACGCGCGCTCAAGTAAGGCGCCCCGGGCCGGCGGCAGCCGCCGCCGGTCGACGCTGTCACCGATAGGGAATCCGCATGTCTTTCGTCAAGTTCGAGAACGTCAGCCTGGCCTATGCGCCGGGCGGCGCCAACGCCATCGAGGATGTCAGCCTGGACATCCGCGAGGGCGAATTCGTCGCCGTCGTCGGTCCGTCCGGCTGCGGCAAATCCACGCTGATGAAGCTGGTCTCCGGCCTCAAACCGCCGAGCAACGGTTACGTCTTCGTCGATGGCCGCGAGGTCGGCGGGCCGCTGAAGATCGTCGGCATGGCCTTCCAGGCCGCCAACCTGCTGCCCTGGCGCAATACGCTGGACAACGTGATGCTGCCGCTGGAGATCGTCGAGCCCTTTCGCAGCAACCTGAAGAAGGAAAAGGCGCAATACACCGCCGACGCCGAAGCGCTGCTCGCCCGCGTCGGGCTGGCCGGTTACGGCAGCAAGTTTCCCTGGGAACTGTCCGGCGGCATGCAGCAGCGGGCGTCGATCTGCCGCGCGCTGATCCACCAGCCGCGCCTCCTGATGCTCGACGAGCCCTTCGGTGCGCTCGACGCCTTCACCCGCGAAGAACTCTGGTGCATGCTGCGCGACCTCTGGCAGGAGAAGCCGTTCACCGTCATCCTGGTGACCCACGACCTGCGCGAAGCGGTCTTCCTGGCCGACACCGTCTACGTGATGAGCAAGCGCCCGGGCCGCATCCTGGTGCGCAAGGAAATCGACCTGCCGCGCCCGCGCCCGCTCGATGTCACCTATACCGACAGCTTTGCCGCCTACGTGCACGAACTGCGCGACCACATCGGCCGCATCCGCGAATCCTGAGGAATCCCCATGGCCATCAAAACCTCCACCGCCATCAAGGCTGCGCCCTGGCTGCTCACCGTCGCCATCTTCCTGGTCTGGGAAGTCATCTGCAGCGGCCTGAAGATTCCCGACTACCTGATGCCGGCGCCCAGCGCGATCTGGGCTTCCGGCCTCGAATACGCCGGGCCGATCATGATGCACGCGCTGCAGACGCTATGGACGACGCTCGCCGGCTTCGCCCTTGCCGTCGTCGTCGGCATGCTGCTCGGCCTCGCGGTCGGCGCTTCGCCGTTGGTGTACAAGGCTTGCTACCCGCTGCTGGTCGGCTTCAACAGCATTCCCAAGGTCGCCTTCGTGCCGGTGCTGGTCGTCTGGTTCGGCATCGGCACCATCCCGGCCATCCTCACCGCCTTCCTGATCTCCTTCTTTCCGGTCGTGGTCAACGTCGCCACCGGGCTGGCGACGCTGGAGCCGGAACTGGAAGACGTGCTCCGTTCGCTCGGCGCCCGTCGCTGGCAGATCCTGGTCAAGGTCGGCATCCCGCGTTCCTTGCCCTTCTTCTTCGCCTCGCTGAAGGTGGCGATCACGCTCGCCTTCGTCGGCTCGGTGATCTCGGAAACGGTCGCCTCCAACCTCGGCATCGGCTACCTGATGATGTCGGCCAGCTCGTCGATGAACATGCCGCTCGTCTTCGCCGGGCTGATCGTCATCGGCGTCATGGGCGTCGTCATGTACGAACTCTTCGCGTTGGCGGAGCGGCGCCTCACCGGCTGGGCGCACCGCAACCCGAACGCGCCGGGCTGAGAGGTAGATGTGTCGCGACAACGGCGCCCGCGGGCGCCGTTTTTCATGGTGTGCGGCGCGGGCTCAAACCCCGATATCCTCGTTCCACAAGCTTGGCCGGGCGGCGATGAAATCGCGCATCAGGGCGATGCAGCTTTCGTCCTGCAGCACTTCGACGGCAACGCCGCGCGAGCGCAGCAGCTCCTCTTCGCCCATGAAGGTCCGGTTCTCGCCGACGATGACGCGGCGGATGCCATAAAGCAGAATCGCCCCGCTGCACATCGAACAGGGCGACAAGGTGGTGTACAGCACCGCCTCCCGATACACCGAGGCCGGCTGGCGGCCGGCGTTCTCGAAGGCGTCCATCTCGCCGTGCAGGATGGCGCTGCCCTTCTGGACCCGCCGGTTATGCCCGCGCCCGATGATGCGGCCGTCGTGCACGATCACCGAGCCGATGGGAATGCCGCCTTCGGCCAGGCCCTGCCGGGCTTCGGCAATGGCGGCCTGCATGAATTCGTCCATGGTCGCGTTTCCTTGATGTGGTTGTTGTTGTGGCTATCGTAGCAGCGGTGATGATAGGTTGGGGTTACTCTGGCATCTGCTACATTGTCCCTCGATGGCCGTTACCCGAAGCTGACGAGAAAGACACCGATGCCGAAAAATACGCCGCCCACCCAGAATAATCCCGACTTCGCCGAAATCACCCGGCTCATCGATAGCGCCCGCCAGCGCGCCTACCAGGCCGTCAACACCGCGCTGATCGACCTCTACTGGCAGGTCGGCGCCTACCTCAGCGGCAAGATCAAGGCCGCCGAATGGGGCGAGGGCGTCGTCGAACAACTGGCGCAGCACCTGGCCAGCACGCAGCCGGGGCTGAAGGGCTTCACCCGCGCCAACCTGTTCCGCATGCGGCAGTTTTACGAGGCCTACCAGGCCCAGGAAAAAGTCGCACCGCTGGTGCGACAATTGCCCTGGACCCATAACCTGATCATCCTCAGCCGCAGCAAGCGCCCGGAAGAGCGCGAGTTCTACCTGAAGATGGCGGCGCAGGAAAAATGGAGCAAGCGTGAGCTGGAGCGCCAGTTCGACACGGCGCTTTTCGAGCGCGTCGTCCTCAGCCCGGCAAAAGTGTCACCACTGGTGACACAAATCCACCCCGACGCGGCCAGCGTGTTCAAGGACAGCTACCTCGTTGAATTTCTCGACCTGACCGCCACTCACCTCGAAAGCGAACTACAGCGCGGCTTGCTGGCGCAATTGCGCCAATTCTTGCTCGAACTCGGCCGCGACTTCTGTTTCGTCGGTAGCGAGTATCCGCTTCAAGTCGGCCAGCAGGATTTCGCGCTGGACCTGCTCTTCTTCCATCGCGGCCTCAACTGCCTGGTTGCCATCGAACTGAAGACCATCCGCTTCTCGCCCGAACACCTGGGGCAACTCAACTTCTACCTGGAAGCTCTCGACCGCGACCACAAGAAGCCCCACGAAAACCCGGCCATCGGCTTGTTGCTCTGCGCCAGCAAGGATGACGAAGTGGTCGAATATGCCCTGAGCCGCAGCCTGTCACCGGCCCTGGTGGCGCAATACCAGACCCAGTTGCCGGACAGGAAGCTGCTGCAGGCGAAACTGCATGAGTTTTACTTGGCGAATCTTGGTGAAGGGGGCGCAGCATGAGTTGGTGCGAGGCTTACCCGGGGTGGCCGCTTGTTCCGTGATGCGGGAACGTCATCGGTATCAGGAACTGCAGCGCTTACAACACCCTTTCCCCCAGCACATGCGTCGCCGTCACGCAGCGTTCGTCGCCGAGGATCATCAGCGCGAACAGCGTGGCCGCCAGTTCGTCGGTCTTTTCCAGGCGGAAGTCGAGTTCCGGCGTGGCGCGCGGGTTGAGGACGATGAAGTCGGCTTCCTTGCCGGCGGTGAAGTTGCCGATGCAGTCGTCGAGGTAGAGCGCCCGGGCGCCGCCCAGGGTGGCGAGGAACCAGGCGCGCAGCGGCGGCAGCGGACGGCGGTGGACTTGCGAGACCTTGTAGGCTTCGTCGAGGGGGGGCCGCCCTCTGCACGAGGGGGGGCCCCCGCCCCCCCGGCGGGGGGCGGCGCGGGGGGCGGGGGCGGGGCCGGGGGCGGCGGGGTGGG
>DILW01000153.1 GCA_002425245.1 Betaproteobacteria bacterium UBA5582
CTGGCCGAGGTCGATCGCTGGCAACTCAAGGCCGGTGGCCGCTACTACGTCATTCGCGGCGGCTCGGCGATCATCGCCTTCACCATCGGCAGCCAGCCCATGGGCAGCCAGGGCCTGACCCTGATCGGCGCCCATACCGATTCCCCCGGCCTGCGCCTCAAGCCGCGCCCGGCCGACGACGCCGGCGGCGTTCTCCGGCTGGGCGTCGAAGTCTATGGCGGCCCCATCCTGGCCACTTTTGCCGACCGCGACCTGGGCCTGGCCGGCCGCGTCATGGTCCGCTCGACGGCCGGCTACGAAAGCCGCCTGCTGCATATCGACCAGCCGCTATTGCGCCTGCCCAACCTGGCCATCCACATGAACCGCGAGGTGAACGAGAAGGGCCTGAAGTTCAACAAGCAGACCGAACTGCCGCTCCTTCTCGGCGTCAGCGACGGCCCGACCGACACCCAGTTCCGCCGCCCGCTGGCCGAGGCCCTGGGCGTCGCCGCCGACGACCTGCTGAGCTGGGAGCTGGTCGCCTGCGACACGCAGAAGGGCAGCTTCTGGGGCGCTGACCGGGAGTTCCTGGCCAACAGCCAGCTCGACAACCTCGCCTCCTGCCACGCCGCGCTGAGTGCCCTGCTGGCCAACGAAGCGCCGACGCGTACCTGCATGGTGGCCCTCTTCGACCATGAGGAAGTCGGTTCGGAAAGCGCCGCCGGTGCCGGTGGCAGCCTGGTCGGCGACGTGTTGCAACGGATCGCCGGCAATTTCTCGCTCGACGGCGAAGCGCTGCGCTGCCTGCTCGCCGGCAGTTTCTTCATCAGCGCCGACATGGCGCATGCCTGGCACCCGAATTTCCCGGCCGCCTACGAACCCGGTCACCACGTACTGGTCAACGCCGGCCCGGTGATCAAGCACAACTGCAACCAGCGCTACAGCACCGGCGCCGACACCGCCGCCCGCTTCATGGCCATCTGCGAACGGGCCGGCGTACCCTGCCAGCAATACGCCCATCGCACCGATCTCGGCTGCGGCAGCACCATCGGCCCCATCGTCGCCGCCCGCCTGGGCATTCCCAGCGTCGACGTCGGCAACCCGATGTGGGCCATGCACAGCATTCGCGAGAGCGCCGGCGTGATTGACCACGGCCACATGATCGCTGCCCTCACCGGCGCCTTCGGTTCCTAGCTCCCCCGCTCGGCCAGCCAGGCCCGCAACGCCTCAAGCGGCAGCGGGCGGCTGAACAGGTAGCCCTGCATCACCTGGCAGCCGCGTTCGGCCAGGAACTGCTGCTGGATTTCCGTTTCGACGCCTTCGGCGACCACTTCCATGCCCAGGTCGCGTGCCAGCGACAAGGTGGCCATGGCAATCGCCACGTCCTCCTGGTCACCGGGCACGTCCTTGACGAAGCTGCGGTCGAGCTTGAGGCGACGGATCGGCAGGCGCTTGAGGTAGGAGAGGCTGGAGTAGCCGGTACCGAAATCGTCTAGCGCCAGCCGGATGCCCAGTTCGCGCAACTGGTTCATGCGTGCCAGGACTTCCGGTGTCGGCTGCATCAGGGCGCTTTCGGTCAGTTCGAGTTCGAGCCCGACCGGCTCGGCGCCAGCCGCAGCGAGAATGCCGCGGACGGTATCAACGAAATCGTGCTGACGGAACTGCAGGGCGGAGATATTGACCGCCATCAGGAGCTCGCTACCGGCGGCCTGCCAGGCCGCCAGTTGCCGGGCCGCCGTCGTCAGCACCCAGTTGCCAAGCGGCATGATCAGGCCGCTGGCCTCGGCCACGCCGATGAACTGCCCGGGCTGCAGCAAACCGAGTTCCGGATGCTGCCAGCGCACCAGCGCCTCGCAACCGATCACGCGGACACCGTCGGCGGCAACCTGTGGCTGGTAGTGGAGCACCAGTTCGTCGCGTTCGATCGCGCGGCGCAGGGCATTCTCCAGCATCAGGCGTTCGAGCGCATGCACGTCCATTTCCGGCTTGAAGTAGTGATAGGCGTTGCGCCCTTGTTCCTTGGCGCAATACATGGCCACGTCGGCATGCTTGAGCAGGGTGCTGACATCCTCACCGTCGCCGGGGAAGACGGCAATCCCGATGCTGGCCGAAACGGTCAGTTCGTGCCCTTCGATGGCCATCGGCGCCTGTAGCGCCGAAATCAGCTTGCGCGCGACCACGGCTGCAGCTTCCGGATGTTCCAGATGCGGCAGGAGGACGACGAACTCGTCGCCGCCCAGGCGCGCGAGGAAATCGCCTTCGCGCAAACAGACCTTGAATCGACGGGCGACGCCGGAAAGCAGCTGGTCGCCGACCGGGTGACCGAGCGAATCGTTGACCGCCTTGAACTGATCGAGATCGAGAAACAGCACCGCCAGGCTTTCGCCATGGCGGGCGGCATTGCGCAATTCCTGATGGGCACGATCATTCCACTGAGTGCGGTTGGGGAGGCCGGTGAGCACATCGTAGTGGGCGAGGAAAGTGATGTGCTCTTCGGCGGCGCGCGCCGCCGTGACATCCTGCGCAGTTCCCCGGACGCGCACGCCCTCGCCGGCCCGCTGGTCACTCTCGATACGAAAGTGGAGCATGGTGCCCGGCGTCGCCAGGCGGCAGTCGAAAGCTGCCAGACCGGGTTCGCCGCTGAGTCTGACCAGGGCTTCGTGGAACCGCGGACGATCGTCCGGATGCAGCCTGGCCAGTAGATCGGCGGACTCGATCCGGTCGAGCTCGGTCAGCCGCATGATGCTGCGCAACTCCTCCGAACAATGACATTCCTCGCTGCCGGGCAGGATTTCCCAACTGCCGAGCCGGGCAATCCGCTGCGCCTGGATCAGTTCTTCCTGCTGTTCGGCCAGCTTGCGGCCGGCGACCTCCAGTTGCAGCGTTCGCTCCTCGACCAGGCGCTCGACCCGCCGTGCCCGGCCACTGGTCAGCAGAAGGAAGGCGCCGAGGACGGCGGTGGTGAGCAGCCCGATGGCCAGGGTCAGCCACACGCCCCAGCTGCGCAATCCGGCCAGGTAGGATTCGCTGGCGACGATGCTCAATCGCCACTGCCGGCCGGCAAAATCGATGGTGTCCTGCCAGTGCATGTGGCGCGCCTGCCAGTCCGGCGCCTCGCAGCCGGCGACACCGAACAGCCGCTGGGCATTGGCGTCGAGATCAACCAGACAGAGGTCGAGCCCCTTGTTCAGTTCGGCCCCGAGCGCCGCGATCAGGGCATCGTCCATGCGGAAGACGCCGGAAATCATGCCGATCTGGCGTACCGGTGCGCCCGAGAAAACTGCGTAATAGACGACCACCCCGCGTTGCGTTCCCTGCTCCTGAACCAGGCGGATCGACGCCGAAGCCACCGGCAGGCCGCTCTCCCGGGTACGCCGGGCCGCGGTGGCCGTCTGCTCCAGCACCAGCGGATCGAGACCAAGCACACTGCGGTTGCTTTCCAGCGGTTCGACGTAAAGCAGGGGGAGATAGTTCGGGCGCGATTCGACCACATAGGTTTTGCCCGATGGATCGCGTCCGAGAATGGAAAAATCGGGGATGCCGGCAGCGCGCACCGATTGCTCGAAAGCCGCACGTTCGGCGTCGGTGACCAGCGGGCTCCAGCCAAAGTTCTGGGTACCCGGGTAACGCGCCAGCAACGGCGTGACGAATTCCCGCCAAACCCGCTCGTCAAGTGCCGGGTGAACCGAGGCCAGCCGTTCGAGTGCCATCATCTGGTCGAGCTGGGCCGCCAGACGCTGACGAACTAGGCTGGCAATATGCTCGGCATCACGGTTGAGCCTTGTCTGCAAACGCCGCTCTTCCCACTGGCTGACCTGAACGAAGGTGGCAGCGATGACCGCCAGCGCGATCAGCATGGGCACGGCCACGTTCAGTCGCCGACTGCGCCATTCGGCCGCTGGCCGACCGAAGAAAACCATCAGCAGAGGCACCATGATCAGCACCCCGAGCGTGTCGCCGGCCCACCAGTTCATCCATGTGAAGGCGGCATCCTCCAGCGATACGCCCTGCATCAGATAGAGCGACAGGGTACCCAGCGTGGGACTGATCAAGGCACCGACCGGCGCCACCACCATCATGAAGGGCAGGATGCTTTCCTGGCTGTCGAGCGGACTGTCGCGCCCGATCGTGTGCATGGCCAGCAAATGGCCGAACCATGCCTGCATCGTTGCGCCACTGGCCGACAACAGCAGCATTGGCCAGACCGTACCGCCAAAACCACTTTGCATGGCCGCCAGCACCTGCACGATCAGCGAGCCGACGAAAATACCGGGCAGACTGCGCTGACCATAGACCAGCATCGCCGCCAGAGCGATCCCGGCCGGCGGAAACAAGGGAGCGGCGTAACCCGGCGGCACGGCAATCATCAAGGCCAGCCAGCCGGTCACCGCGTAAATCAGGGCAAGCAGCAGATTGCCGCGCAAGAAGCCAGACATCAATGATCCATCGCAACAGTGCAAAATTCGCCCGATTATAAGTCCCACCCTCCAGACCTAGGCTAGCCTTCTGCAGCGCGGCAGCGCCTGCGACAATCTGCCGCAGCCGGGTGTGACACACGTCCCGGCCAAATCGCCGATAATCCGCCGATGCCCATCATCTCGCACGCCGCCGACAGCAAGGAGTACCTGGTCAACCTGCGACGCCTGTTCGCCCTGCGCTGGGCGATGCTGGCCTTGATGGCACTGTGCGTGCTGATTGCCCCCGGTCTACTCGATGTTGTCCTGCCACAGACTGCCATGCTCGGCATCCTGCTGGTCGCCGCCCTGCTCAACACCCTGGGCCACTACCACGCACGCCGGCAACAGACAGCCACGGCCAACGAGTTGTTCAGCCAGTTGCTGATCGACATCAGCACCCTCAGCGCCCTGCTCTTCTTCAGCGGCGGGGCCACCAACCCGCTCGTCTCGCTGCTCCTGCCGCCGGTGGCCATCGCTGCCCTGGGCCTGCCCCGCCATCTGGTGATGCTGGTCGGCCTGGTCGCCATCGTCGCCTACTCGGTACTGATGCTGTTCTACCTGCCGCTGCCGATTGCCGATGTCAGCCGGGCGACGCAACTGCACCTGATCGGCATGTGGCTGACCTTTACCGTTTCAGCCATCCTCATCGGCTGGATCATCCTGCGCATGAGCCAGCTCATCCGCGCACGCGACGCCGAACTGGCAGCGGCCCGGGAACAGGCGCTGCGCGACGAGCGGGTGACCGCGATGGGCACGCTCGCTGCCGGTGCCGCCCACGAACTCGGCACGCCGCTGGCAACCATGTCGCTGATTGCCGGCGAACTGGCGATCGACGACAGCCTGCCGGCACCGGTCCGTGAAGACCTCGCGGTGCTGCGCCAGCAGATCGTCAACTGCAAGGAAATCGTCTCCGGCCTGGCCCGCCGCGCCGGTGCCGCGCGCAGCGACCAGGGTGACCTGCAGGCCAGCGACCGCTGGCTCGACCGCTTGCGCCAGAAATGGCATGCCCTGCGCCCGCACACCAGCAGCCGGATGATTGTCGATAGCGCAGGACCGGCACCGGTCATCGTCGTCGACCCGCGTCTCGAACAGGCCCTGCTCAACCTGTTCAACAACGCCGCCAATGCCTGTCCGCAAGCGCTGGAAATCCATCTTTCCTGGCGCCCGGATCAGCTCGATATCGCCATCCGCGATCTGGGTCCAGGTTTCCCCGCACCCGTCCTCGAAATCGGTGGCCGCCACGAACTGCCGGCGCATGAGGGCGGCAGCGGCGTTGGCCTGATGCTGACCCGGGCCGCCATCGAGCAACTCGGTGGCCGGCTGGAATTGAGCAATCCCGAAAACGGCGGTGCCTTGGCCCGCATCCTGTTGCCGATAGGTGAACACGCATGAGCGCTCCCATCCTGATCGTCGACGACGATCCGACCTTCAACAGCATCCTGGTTCGCACCCTCGGTCGGCGCGGCCTGCCTGCAATCGGCGCCCACGATGGCGACGACGCGCTGCAGCTGGCGCGCCAGCACGGGGTCGAGCGCCTGGTGCTCGACCTCAATCTGGCCGGCATCTCCGGCCTGCAGCTGATTCCCGAACTGCTGGCCATCAACCCGGCCATGCGCATCGTCGTCCTCACCGGCTACGGCAGCATCGCCACCGCCGTCGAGGCAGTCAAACGCGGCGCCACCCAGTACCTGACCAAGCCGGTGGACATCGAGACCATCCTTGGCGCCTTCACCGACGATATCACCAACGACGCCCTGCTCACTCCTGAAGAACCGCTTTCGGTGGATCGCATGGAATGGGAGCACATCCAGCGCGTACTGACCGAAAACGACGGCAACATATCGGCAACGGCGCGCGCGCTGAAGATGCATCGCCGCACCCTGCAACGCAAACTGGCCAAGCACCCGGTCCGTTCCTGAGCGGCGTTCGGAAAAAAAACGAATTGATCAATCCGTAAAAACCGAAGGGTTAATTACCCTGGTTCGGGTTGGCGATTCCAGAAGTCGGCGCTTATACTCGCCCTTCCACAGCCTGTCCGTGGCCCCCTCACCCCCGCCGCCGTACCGTTCCAACCCCGTGTCCTCCGGATCGTGAGCCCATGAGCCTTGCCCTGATCGTCATCCTCCCCTTTCTCGGGGCCATCCTGCCAGCGCTGATGATCCGTGCCGGGCGCAACGCCTGTGCGACCAGCACCCTCACCGTCACGCTACTCGCCTTCCTGCTGCTGATGACGCACGCGCCGGCCGTGTTCCGCGGCGAAGTGCTGCAGGCGCGCTGGGAATGGATTCCGCAACTCGGCCTCAACGTCAATTTCTTCCTCGACGGCCTGGGCTTCTTCTTCGCCAGCCTGATCCTCGGCATCGGTCTGCTGATCATCACCTACGCCCGCTTCTACCTGGCCAAGGAAGATCCGATGGGCAGCTTCTACAGCTACCTGCTGCTTTTCCAGGGCGCCATGGTCGGCATCGTGCTGTCGGACAACATCCTGCTCCTGCTGATTTTCTGGGAACTGACCAGCCTGTCGTCCTTCCTCCTCATCGGTTACTGGAAGCACCTGCCGGAAGGCCGCCAGGGCGCGCGCATGGCGCTGACCGTGACCGGCGCCGGCGGCCTGTCGATGATCGCCGGCATGCTGATCCTCGGCCACATCGCCGGTTCCTACGACCTGTCGGTGATTCTCCAGCACAAGGAAGCCATCCAGGCGTCGCCGCTCTACCTGCCGGCGCTGCTGCTGATCCTCGGCGGCTGCTTCACCAAGAGCGCGCAGTTCCCCTTCCATTTCTGGCTGCCGCACGCCATGGCCGCGCCGACGCCGGTGTCCGCCTACCTGCATTCGGCGACCATGGTCAAGGCCGGCCTGTTCCTGATGGCGCGCCTGTGGCCGGTGCTCGCCGGTACCGACGAGTGGTTCTACCTGGTCGCCACCACCGGCCTGATCACCATGCTGATCGGCGCCTGGATCGCGCTGTTCAAGGACGACCTCAAGGGCCTGCTCGCCTTCTCGACGGTCAGCCACCTCGGCCTGGTCACCTTCCTGCTCGGCCTCGGCTCGCCGATGGCCGCCGTCGCCGCCGTCTTCCACATCCTCAACCACGCCACCTTCAAGGCGGCGCTGTTCATGAACGCCGGCATCGTCGACCACGAAACCGGCACCCGTGACATCCGAAAGCTCGGCGGCCTGATGACGCTGATGCCGATCGCCGGCACCCTGGCCACCATCGCCGCCGCCTCGATGGCCGGCCTGCCGCTGCTCAACGGTTTCCTGTCCAAGGAAATGATGCTCGAGGCAGCCGCACACACCGCCTGGCTCGGCAACGACTGGATCGTGCCGGCACTGGCGACGTTGGCCGCCTGCTTCTCGGTCGCCTATTCGTTCCGCTACATCGTCCATGTCTATTTCGGCAAGCCGGCCGGCGAAACGCCGCGGCATCCGCATGACCCGCCGTTCGGCATGTGGGGCCCGCCGGCCCTGCTGGTTGTCCTGGTCGTGCTCATCGGCCTGTTCCCGGCGACCGTCGCCGGGCCGCTGGTCGCCACCGTTGCCGGCGCCGTCATCGGCGGCCCGCTGCCAGACTATCACCTGGCCATCTGGCATGGCCTGACGCCGGCACTGGGCATGAGCGCGATTGCCGTCGCCGTCGGCCTGGGCCTGCTCGCTGGCTACCTCAAGGTGCACAAGCTGTGGTCGGCCGGCCCGCACCCGGAAGCCAAGGCCATGTTCCAGGCGCTGATCGACGCCACCGTCAGCCTGGCCCAGAAAATCACCCACGGCCTGCACAACGGTTCGCTGCAGCGCCACCTGGCTTTTGCCATCGGTGCTGCCGTGGTCGTCGGTTTCAGCGGCTTCCTGGCGGCCAGCCATGCGCCGGGCCAGCGCGAACTGCTGCCGGCCACACCGGTGGCTGTGGTCGTCTGGCTGCTGCTGGTCGGCGCCACCGTCGCCCTGGTCGCCCTGCACCGCCAGCGGCTGGTATCGCTGATCGCGATCGGCATCATCGGCATGGTCGTCTCGCTGACCTTCGTCTATCTGTCGGCACCTGATCTGGCACTGACCCAGATTTCGGTCGAGGTCGTCACCGTCATCCTGATGCTGCTGGCGCTCAACTTCCTACCCAAGCAGACGCCGGTCGAAAGCAGCAGCGGACGCCGCCTGCGCGACGCATTGCTGGCCACCCTGGCCGGCGTCGGCGTCGGCGGCGCAGCCTGGGCGATGACCACCCGCAACGCCGGCACGCTGTCCGGCTATTACCTGGAACAGTCGGTGCCCGGCGGCGGCGGCACCAACGTGGTCAACGTCATTCTGGTCGATTTCCGCGGCTTCGATACCTTCGGCGAGATCATCGTGCTCGGCATCGCAGCCCTCGCCATCTACGCCTTGCTCGACGGTGCCACGCGTGGCACCGTC
>DILW01000154.1 GCA_002425245.1 Betaproteobacteria bacterium UBA5582
AGGAAGCGCAGCAGCTTGGCCTGCAGGTAGGGCGACATCTCGCCGATTTCGTCGAGGAAGACGGTGCCGCCGTCGGCCAGTTCGAGCAGGCCGGGCTTGCCGCCGCGCAGCGCGCCGGTGAAGGCGCCGGCGGCGTAGCCGAAGAGTTCGCTTTCGGCCAGGCTTTCCGGCAGCGCCGCGCAGTTGAGCGCGAAGAAGGGCTGGCTGCGCCGGTTGCTGCCGGCGTGGCAGGCGTGGGCGAGCAGTTCCTTGCCGGTGCCGGTTTCGCCGGTGATCAGCAGCGGCGCATCGACGACCGCCATGCGCGCCGCGCGCTGCTTGAGCTGGAGGATTTCCGGCGAGCTGCCGAGGATCGCGTCGAAGCCGCCGGCGTCGTAGTTCTGCAGGGCGCTCATCCGTTCGCCCATGCGGCTCGGCGCATGCAGGGTGAGCACGGCGCCGGCGACGTGGCCGCCGCTCTCGTGCAGCGGCGTGGTTTCCAGCATGTAGGGCTCGCGGTTGATGACGATTTCGCAGACCGGCAGGTGATAGCCGCCGTCGATCAGGGCCTTGAGCAGTTCCGGGTTGCCGATCAGGTCCTGGATCGGGCTGCCGATCAGGCTGGCTTCGTCGATGCCGCAGGCGATGCTGGCCGCGTTGTTGGCCAGGGCGATGCGGCCGCCAGCATCGATGGCGAAGATCGGGTCGGGTTGCGAGGCGAGCAGGGTGTCGAGGTAGAGGCGGCGCTGCGCCCCCGGCAGCATGCCCAGCGGCTCGACGCTGCGGACGCCGCTGACTGCCATCAGTTGTCCGCGCAGGGTTTCCAGCCCGGCCTGGTCAAGTGCCGGCGCCTCGATGTAGATGTGCGGCGGATCGACTTCCACCGCGGTCACATTGAGGCTGCGCCGGGCCAGCTCGGCGAGGACTTCCTGGGCGATGCCGACGCGGTCGGCGAAGAAGACATCGATGCGCATACCGCTGCTCCGTATTTAATTCGTTACACCGTAACAAAAACGATACACATCGCGCAAGGCCATGAGCGCAAAAGGGAATTTTCCTGTTTCCGGCGAGCGCCCAGGTTGGGTGGAACGAAAAGTTTACAGTTGCCTTCGCTTTGGTCCGTGGCTTTTGGCGCAACCGCATGTTTTTAAACGAATAAATATCCTGGCATGGGAATCGCTATACGCCTTGCATCAAGACAGCAGCTTTCTTCAAGGAGTCTCACCATGCATGTCCTCGTCCTCGGCAGTGGCGTCATCGGCACCACCATCGTTTACTACCTTGCCCGTGCCGGTCACCAGGTCACGGTGCTCGATCGCCAGCCGGCGCCGGCGATGGAGACCAGCTTCGCCAACGCCGGCGAAGTCTCGCCCGGCTATTCGGCGCCCTGGGCCGGTCCCGGCGTGCCGCTGAAGGCGATCAAGTGGCTGTTGATGCACCACAGCCCGCTGGTGATCAAGCCCATGCTCGACCCGGCGATGTGGCGCTGGGGGCTGGCCATGCTGCGCAACTGCACGGAGGCGGCCTACCAGGTGAACAAGAGCCGCATGGTGCGCGTTGCCGAATACAGCCGCGACTGCCTCAAGCAGCTGCGCGCCGAGACCGGCATCGCCTACGACGAGCGTAGCCAGGGCACGCTGCAGTTGTTCCGCACCCAGAAGCAGCTCGACGGCATCGACAAGGATGTCGCCATCCTCAAGGCCTTCGGCGTTCCCTTCCAGGTGCTCGACCGAGCCGGCTATCTCGAATACGAGCCGGCGCTGGCGCCGGTCAAGGACAAATTCGTCGGCGCCCTGCGCCTGCCCGGCGACGAAACCGGCGACTGCTTCAAGTTCACCCAGAACCTGGCCAAAATGGCCGAGGCGCTCGGCGTCAATTTCCGCTTCGGCTGCAGCATCACCGGCATCGAGCACGACGGCCGGCAGATCACCGCCATCCGCACCGACCAGGGCAAGGTGCAGGCCGACCACTACGTGCTCGCCCTGGGCAGCTACTCGACGCAGATGCTGAAGCCGCTGGGCATCGATATCCCGGTCTATCCGGTCAAGGGTTTCTCGATCACGGTGCCGATCACCAACCCGGAGATGGCGCCCGAATCGACGATCATGGACGAGACGCACAAGGTCGCCGTCACCCGCCTCGGCGACCGCATCCGCGTCGGCGGCACGGCCCAGCTCTCGGGCTTCGACCTGAACCTGGACGAAGGGCGGCGCCAGACGCTGGAGTTCGTCGTCAGCGATCTCTTCCCGCAGGGCGGCGACGTTGCCCGCGCCGAATTCTGGACCGGCCTGCGGCCGATGACGCCGGACGGCACGCCGATCATCGGCAAGACCCGCTACCCCAACCTGACCCTGAGCACCGGCCACGGCACGCTCGGGTGGACGATGGCGACCGGCACCGGCCGCGTCGTCGCCGACCTGCTTTCCGGCAAGACCCCCGACATCGACGTGGACGACCTCGGCGTCGCCCGCTACGCCTGATTTCCCAACCCTGACAGAGAGAGAAAAAACATGGAGACAATGACCGGATTCATCACCGCCATCAACGACCTGGTCTGGGGGCCGCCGATGCTGGTTGCCATTCTCGGCACCGGCCTCTACCTGCAACTGCGCCTGAAGTTCATGCCGATCACCAAGATCGTCGCCGGCTTCGCCATGGTCTGGCGCGGGCGCAAGGCGGTACCCGACGCGCCCGGCGAGATCACCCCGTACGCGGCGCTGATGACGGCGCTGGCGGCAACCGTCGGTACCGGCAACATCGCCGGCGTGGCGACGGCGATTGCCGTCGGCGGGCCGGGGGCGATGTTCTGGATGTGGATGACGGCGCTGGTCGGGATGGCCACCAAGTACGCCGAAGTCGTGCTCGCCGTGCATTACCGCGAGACCGACGACCGCGGCGAGCAGATCGGCGGGCCGATGTACGCAATCAAGAACGGCCTCGGCCGGCACTGGCGCTGGCTGGGTACCGCGTTTGCCATCTTCGGCGGTCTGGCCGGCTTCGGCATCGGCAACATGGTCCAGTCGAACAGCATCGCCGGCGCGCTCGACAGCGCTTTCGGCGTCAATCCCTGGGTTTCCGGCGTGATCATGGCGGCCTGTACCGGTTTCGTCCTGCTCGGCGGCGTCAAGCGCATCGGCGCCGTGGCGGAGAAGCTGGTGCCCTTCATGTGCGTTGGCTACATCGTCGCCTCGCTGATCGTGCTCGGCCTCTACGCCGAACAGATTCCGGCTGCGCTGGTCCTGATCGTCGACAGTGCCTTCAACCCGGTGGCGGCCACCGGCGGCTTTGCCGGCGCGGCGGTGATGATGGCGATCCGCTACGGCGTCGCCCGCGGCATCTTCTCCAACGAAGCCGGTCTCGGCACCGCCGGCATCGCCCAGGCGGCGGGGCAGACGAAGAACCCGGTCGAATCCGGGCTGATCGGCATGATGGGCACCTTCATCGACACCATCGTCGTGTGCACGATGACCGGGCTGGTGTTGATCGTCACCGGCGTCTGGAACA
Organism: Betaproteobacteria bacterium UBA5582; assembly: GCA_002425245.1. Taxonomy (GTDB): domain Bacteria; phylum Pseudomonadota; class Gammaproteobacteria; order Burkholderiales; family Rhodocyclaceae; genus Azonexus. Next base: position 3,484 of record DILW01000154.1, read on the forward strand.
GCGGCCTGAAGGGCGCGGCGCTCAGTGCCGCCGGTTTCGACGCGGCTTTCCAGGGCTTCGGCGGGCAGTTCCTGGCCCTTGCCATCACCGTCTTTGCCTTCACCACCATCCTCGGCTGGGCCTACTACGGTGAAAAGTGCTGGGAATACCTGGTCGGCACCGCGGTCGAAGTGCCTTACCGCGTGTTGTGGACGGTCTTCGTCCTGGTCGGCGCGGTTACCCAGCTCGATTTCGTGTGGCTGGTCGCCGACACCCTGAACGCCTTCATGGCGCTGCCCAACCTGGTGTCGCTGCTGCTGCTGGCGCCGGTCGTCGTCCGCCTGAGCCAGGAATACTGGGCGAAGCACGAGCGCGCCCGGCAGGCGGCGCTGGCCGCGGCGCGGAGCAAGGCATGAGCGGCGACGCTTTTGCTACCTACGGCGCCCGCCTGAGCATCGACCTTGGCGCCCTCTGCGACAACTGGCGCCAGCTGCGCGGCCGCCTGGCCAGCGGCGAC
>DILW01000025.1 GCA_002425245.1 Betaproteobacteria bacterium UBA5582
CACGACGAACCCCGTCAGCCGCCGCCAGGCTCCATCGCTTCGTCAATCCCCGATCCCGCCGGAACATGGACGAGCAAGTCGCCGGGCTGGCAGGCGAGGAATTCGCAAATCCTTTCCAGGGTCTCGAAGCGGACCCCCTTGACCTTCCCCTGCTTGAGCAGGGAAATATTGGCTTCGGTGATGCCCACGTACTCGGCAAGATCCTTCGACCTGGCTTTGCGTTTGGCGAGCATGACGTCGATGCGGACAACGATGGGCATGAGCGTTCCCGGCCAGTCAGACGAATGACGCGTTTTCGTCGGCCAACGCCAGCCCCTCGCCGATGACGCCGGCCATCAGCCATACCAGCGCGGCGAAGAACAACAGGAAGAACTGATCCGAGCCCAGCCCGAGCGCCAGCATGCGCTGCCCGGGCAGGTTCGCCAGCGTCACCACCACCGACGCCGCCGCATCGCAGAAAATCCTGGCAATCGCCGAAGCCACCGACCAGGCGGCAAAACTGCGCAGATAGCCGATCGACTCAGCGGTGAATACCCGGCCGCTGCCGAGCAGCAGGAAACACTTGCGCGCCTGCCAGACACCGATCAGCAACAGGCACAGTGGCACCTCCATCAACAGGCAGCCGAGCAGGCGCTGCCAGCTTTGCAGTTCTCCCTGCACGGCACCGGGCGCCAGATTGGCCCGCACCGCCAGCGTCCCGGCGTCGCTCATCATCCAGTAGAAGACGACCGACAAGGGCAACAGGACAATCGCCAGCAGACATCCCGAAGCCAGACGGCGAGCGAGTTGGGGGAGATTGGACGGGGCCCGGAAATAAGTCGCTTGTGTCATCGAATGCTCCTGAAGGACGTGTCAGAACGCATCGTAATACAATAATATTTTTCTGTAAAACAATAATTTTATTTAAATCGATCCACATTCGAAGCGACTGAAAGACAAGAACTGAGGGGCGAAAAACCAGCCATCGCTGACTATTACCCCGCTCACCCCGCCGCCAGGCTACGTCGCGCGGCCGTTCATGGAGGTGCGCGTGTTGGTCGATTTCCTGCTGCACATCGCCGACCGGCTCGGGCGCGGCGAAACCGAGCGCCCGGGGCCGGCTTCCGAGTAAACTGTGCTGTCCGCGACTTTTCTCGAACTCCCATGCGCCTCCCGCTCACCCTGCTTCTTGCCGCACTCGCCCTGCCCGCAGCGGCTGAGGAAATCGGCTGCACGACCACCGAATGGAAACTGATCGGCGCCAATCACCGGGTTTGCGTCTACGCCTACGACGACCCGAAAATCCCCGGCGTCACCTGCCATGTCAGCCAGGCCCGCACCGGTGGCATCAAGGGTAGCCTCGGTCTGGCCGAGGACCCATCGCAGTTTTCCATTGCCTGCCGGCAGATCGGGCCCATCGTCGTGCCGGAGAAGTTGCCGGCGCGCGAGGTGGTGTTCAGCGAAGACACTTCGCTGCTGTTCAAGGAAACGCAGATTCACCGCCTCTACGACGCCAAGCGCAAGGTGCTGATCTACCTCGGCATCAGCCGCAAGATCATTGCCGGCGCACCGAGCAACGCGATATCGAGCGTGCCGGTCCAGCCGTGGTCGGCAAACAAGGGGCCGTAAGCGGTGGCAAGTGCCGTGTGACGCTCAGAGCTTTTCGGGATGCGGCTTGAAGTCGAGGTCCTTTCGGCTGATGCCGTTGCTGCGCGCCTTCCATATCCAGTAAACCCGCGACATCCACCGGAACACGGGTGCCGGCATCAGTGGCCTCGCCAGTAGCTCAATGGCAGCAACGGGGATTGCCTGCCCCCGGGCAAGTGCAGCCCCGGCGAGGGTCAGGGCGCGGATCGGCCGGCGCAACAAAAACCGGTGTTTTTTCAGCGGCCGGCCGTGAATCAACTCCCCGCCTCCGAGCGCCAGACCACCACGCCATGCCAGACCTTGTTGCGCAGCAAAATGCCGCAGTTGGCGAATGGCAATACGGTTATGGATGGCTTCCGGATAGCCGCAATTCAGCAATGCCACGAGTTGATTCAAGCGCTGTCCGGCGCGATCGATATCAAGTCGTTGCGCCAGTTGCTCCAGTGCGCTCACGACCAGATAAGGCAGACCATCGACGTAAAGGGGTGCTGCAACGATCAGCAAGGGCGCGCCGAGCATCGTGTCAAGCGCCTGATCAGCGGCATCTCCAGGCTTGATGAAGGCCTTGGCATGAACCAACGAACACCGCGTTCCCGATGCTTCCAGCGAAGCACTCAGGGTTAGGGCCAGCGCCTCCGAGGTGCTGCATCCCTTGGCCCGGGCACTGCCGATGAAGATGACCGCGCTTTCCGGAGGCTCTGACACAGCGGTTTGCTCAGGCGTACAGACCTGCATGAGTGCATCGGGCAGCGGGACCGGAAAGCGATCACCGGCGTTGATATCGAGCGCAGCATGCAGCGCAGACGCCAATTCATCCTGCCAGTTCGCGGACGCAGGAGCGATGACACGACTGAGGTAGCGCGGAGCAATCAAATTGATGGCGTTTCCCCCTGCATACTCATGAAAAGTCGCAGCTGCCTCAACGTCGTCGCCGACACCAAGAAACAGCATCGGTGGGTAATTCTGGTAGCGCGGGTGATGACGGGTCAGGCCGTCACGTTCGCTGAAGAAAGGATGAATCAAGCCGATCAGCCGATCAATCGCCTTTTTCAGAGCGGCGCTGTACCCCCCTGAAACAACGGGCGTCAGAAGAACAACCAGCCCGGCATGGCGCATCGCGCAGGCAATATCCTGTCCGGCATCGCGGCTCCGGCAACTCCCTGGGGTGCGCATCCAGCAGTCGAAGTCGCCCGTACAGGGTGCCATGCTCAGACTACTCAGGGCAAAATGCCTGACGGCGAAGCCATGCTTACGGGTCAGATCCAGCAGCAAACCGGAAAACGGATCGCCCGCGGCGCAGCCGTCGAGAATGACAATCTCCATGCAAGCCTGCTCGTGTGGGTACGTGATAAAACGCGAAGCGGGGATTGTTTCAGCAAGCCAGGCAAAAGTATACCAATGGCATAGCAAGAATCTTCACTGGGCCTTTTCCCCCCTTGCAATCAAAGGCCAGCAGTATCAGGATAATTCGGGCATCATCCACCGCCGGAAACGCGATACCAACCAGCCATTCTCCTCGTTCCTGAAACCTCTTTTTTCCCCGATTCCTTCGCGATGAGCTCCCGCCCCCACCACCGTCGCCTCGACGACGAACTCGCCGCCGCAGCCGCTGCTTACCAGGCCAGCGCCGTGATCCCGCATTGCCCGCAATGCTCGAATTCCTGCTGCCGGCTCGATCCACTGGTACTTGAACTGGAGTGGAAGCAAGTCAGGACGTTCTGGCAGATTGATGAGGCACGGGCGGCCTTCGACCGGCGGCTGGCCGCCGGCAACGGGCCGCAGGAAATCCGGGCCGGCAACGGGCTTTACTACGCCCACGGCAAGCCCTGCCCTGCCTTCGACGAGGCGTGCGGCTCATGCCGCGTCTACGGACAGCCGATCAAGCCGGCGGGCTGCTCGGATTTTCCCGTGTATGAGGATGGCGGCAGCGTCGTCGCCGACCTGCGCTGTGAAGCCGTCGGGCTTGAAGCCTTGAAGGACTGGATCGCTAAGGCGGTCGGACCGGGGTTTCGCGTCAGCTCGTCGGCGGACGAGAATTTTCCCTTCATGGTGACGCTGACGGTAAAAAAGTCGAAGCCGCCGAAAACGCGCGGCTGACAACCGGTTTTGTCCTGGCGCTGACTAGCCCGGCTTTTTCCCGAACAACCGATCGGTCAGCTTGACGTACCAGGCCGCCGACTGCACCTGGATGATGTAGGCCAGGGTGATCACCAGGGCGGCGTCGGAGCCGGCCGGGCCAAAGGCGTTCATGGCCAGCGCCAGGGCAATCGACAGATTGCGCATCACCGTGCCGTACACCAGAGCGATGGCATCGCCACGCGGCAACAGGGTCTTGGCAAGCACCGTGCTGAGCAGGTAGTTGATACCGTAGAGCGCCAGCAGCGGCCACACCAGGAGCAGCAGTTCAGCCGGCCTGGCGACCAGTTGCTCGGCCTTGAGCGCCATCGCGACGAAGACGATACCGAGTACGCCCAGCGTCGAAAACGGCGGGAAACGCGGCGCCCACTCGCTCTGGAAAGCCTTCTGCCCGTACTTGCCGAGCAGGTGCGACTGCGTGAAATGACCGGCCAGCATGGGCAGGAAAACGATCACGACAATCTGGACGAAGACCGCCACCAAATCCACCGGCACGCTCGCCCCCATCAGCCACTGCACGTAGAAAGGCGTCGCCAGCGAGCCGAGAATCAGGCCAAGCACGGTCATCTTGACCGCCGCGCCGAGATTGCCACCGGCAAAGCCGGTCCACGAAATGGTCATGCCCGAGGTCGGCAGCAGCGCGGCCAGCAGCAGGCCGACGGCGTAGTGCGGATGCCCGGCGAGGAGCAGGCTGCCCAGGCCGAAGGCGACGAAGGGGATGATCGCGAAGTTGATCAGTTGGGCCAGCCCGAGCGCACGGTTGTCGCCGCCCTCAAGCAGCTTGTTCAGCTTGAGCGTGACCATCATCGGATAAACCATGAGGAAGGTCAGCGGCATGATCAGGAGCTTCATCCACTGGCTCGGCGCCAGGATACCGGCGAGAAAACCGAGCAGCATGACGAGCGGAATGGCAAGGATCAGATTCTTCGACAACAGGGCAAGAAAGCCTAGCATGGGGCACCAGAACTAAATATAAGACTTCAATTATATATCTTCGGAATAGCCTGGGAAAAGCCAAACCACCGACAGGGATAAAGTACTGTACAAAACACCAGTTATTGGATATTCTGCAACCACTGTTTATCCATACAGCCACAACAAAGGGGCACAGTCATGAAACAACTGCAGAAATGGTTCGACCTGATCGCCGGCATTTCCGAAGAGGAACAAAGGAAACTGGCGATCGCCCACGCCATCTTTGGTCAACCCGGCCCGGATCTTTCCGGGCTGTCCCGGCCGGCCTGCTGGCGGCGCAGCAGCCACGTCCGCTTACATCGAAAGTAAGCCCCTTTTTCCCCGGCCAGGTGGCGGCAGGCGGCGCCTGCGGCATAATGGCGGCAAGTCACAACAGAACCGCCACCAGCGGCCATCACACACCGGGGAAAAGCACACATGAAGCGCATCGACATCGATGAAGCCATCCGCTTGCACAACACGTGGCGTCGCCAGTTTCTCAATGCCTTTGCCGGCGGCAACTATGCCGACATGCCGCTCTCCGAACACCGGAGCTGCACGCTGGAGCGCCTGCTCGCCGGACAAGCCGAACTTCCCGCCGGGCTGACCGAAACTCACCGACGCTTTCACGAGTTGGCCAATGAAATTGTCGAACTGAGCCAGAACGGTCTCGGCGATTCAGCCGATCTCCTGCTGCCCGAACTCAACGAAGCGGCGCATCAACTGGTGGCCGCGCTCGACCAGCTGCGCCTGCAACTGGCGGTCTGAACTCACCCCAGGCCGAGGCGCCACAGCGCCAGTCCAACCCACAGGCAAAACAGGATGACGAAGCACAGCACGCCGCTGACCACCGCCGGCGTGCCAGCCGGCAGGATGGCGGCAACCAGGCGGCGCGGCGCCCGGGTGATCAGCTCGAACAAGCGGTAGATCGGATTGGCCTGACGTTGACTGCCAGCCAGCACCGCCATCGCCGCCAGGCCAAGCAAGGCCAGGCCAAGCATTTCGACGATGGCGCGCAGGGCGGAAATCAGGAATGGCAGCACCGCCCTACTCCGGCTCGGCCTCGGACTCGTGCTCGGCGTCGAGATCGCGCATGCGCCGGCTGTAGTGGACGATGATTCCCAGGTAGCAGAGCAGGATGCCCTGCGCGGCAAAGTAGAAACCCAGGGGAAAGCCCAGAAACGTGTAGGCATTCAACTCCCGGGCAAACCAGGTGACGCCGAATGTCAGCACCAGCCAGAGCGACAGCAGCCAGGCGGTGAGCCGGCTGGTTTTCTGCCAGTAACTTGCAGGCATCTTGTTCATCAACGCTCATCCCTTCCGCCCGGACGGCGGATACGCTCAAGAAACTCCGCCGCCTGCGGTGTCGGCCGGGTCATCAGGCTGACCGCAACATTGGTCGCAAAGCCGGCGACGATGCCGAACACCCCAGCCGAGGTCGATTGCAGATGGAACCAGGGGTCGAGTGTACCGTCGGCAAAGCCCAGCCAGGAATAGCCGCCGAATTCCAGGCGCAGGATGTAATAAATGGTCAGCACCAGGCCGACGACCATGCCGGCAATGGCCCCGGCACGAGTGGCACGCGCCCAGAATATGCCCAGCACCAGCGCCGGGAAGAAGGCTGCCCCGGCAATCGAGAAAGCCCAGGCCACCATCGACAGGATGGTGCCGGGTTTCTGTGCCGCCACCGTCGCCGCCAGTACGGCGACGACCAGCAGCAGCGACTTGGCGATCACCAAACGGAACTGGGTCGAGGACTGCGGCCGGAAAATCCGGTAATAGACGTCGTGCGACAAGGCGCTGGTGATCGTCAGCAACAGGCCGTCGGCGGTGGACAGGGCTGCCGCCAGCGCCCCGGCAGCCACCAGGCCGGAAACGACATAGGGCATGCCGGCGATTTCCGGCGTTGCCAGGACGATCACGTCGGGGTTGAGCGACAACTCGGCAAACTGCAGGATGCCGTCGCCGTTGATGTCCTCGATCGACACCAGCCCGACCTTGGCCCAGGCGGCAACCCAACCGGGCAGTTTGGCGATGGGGATGCCAGCCAGGTGGGAAAGCACCTCGAACTTGGCAAACACCGCGTAGGCCGGCGCGGTAACGTACAGGATGCTGATGAACAGCAGCGACCAGAATACCGACTGGCGTGCCTGGGCAACCGTCGGCGTGGTGTAATAGCGCATCAGCACATGCGGCAGCGCCGCCGTACCCACGGTCAGGCAGAAGATCAGGGCCAGGAAATTGATCCGCTGGGCGTCGCGCTCCTCCTGAGTGGCTCCCGGGAAAGCTTCGGCGTGGCGCTGTGGCGGCTGACTGCGCTCAACCGCCTGGTACATCTCCTTTTCCCAGCGTTCGCGTGCCTGCACCGGGTCATGCGGCAACTCGCGCCGTTCGCGTTCGAGGCGGACGATTTCGCGCATCTGCACGTCGGAGGATTTCAACTCATTGATCTGGATCGACAGCCGCTCCCGCTCCTGGGTCAGCGAGTGGGGTAATTGCATGATCTTCTGCGCGTACAGGTCGGCCCGTTCGCGGTAGAGATCGCGCACCTCAAGTTCGCTGGGCGAATCGAACAGCGAATCCTCAAGCTTGCTGACTTCGGACAACACCTGACCATAGACCATCTGCGGTACCGGATTGCCGGTGACGTTATAGGAAAGCAGGGCCACCGGGGTGATGTAGGCAACAATCAGGATCAGGTACTGCGCCACCTGTGTCCAGGTCACTGCCCGCATGCCGCCGAGGAAGGAACAGACCAGGATGCCGGCGAGGCCGACGAAAACCCCGACTTCGAACTGCAGGCTGACGAAGCGGCTGGTGATCACGCCCACCCCGTAGATCTGGGCAACGACATAGACAAAGGAAGCCAGGATGGCAGCAAACACCGCAATCAAGCGGATGGTATTGCCACCATAGCGGGCGCTGAGAAAATCCGGAATCGTGTATTGCCCGAAGCGGCGCAGGTAAGGTGCCAGCAGCAGGGCCACCAGAACGAAACCGCCGGTCCAGCCGATCACGTAAGCCAGGCCCTGAAAACCCTGCAGGTAAAGGGTGCCGGCCAGGCCCATGAAGGAGGCGGCGCTCATCCAGTCGGCACCGGTAGCCATGCCGTTGAAGAAAGCCGGTACCCGGCGACCGGCGACGTAGTACTCGGAAACGTCCGTGGTCCGGCTGAACACACCGATGACCGCGTACATTGACACGGTAAACACCAGGAAGGCGTAGCCGACCCAGCGTGGCGGCATGCCGCCACGTTCCAGCAGCGCGAGGATGAGCACGAACACAACGAAAACTACCGTGTAATACAGGTAGTAGCGTTGCAGACGGGTCAGCGAAGCGAGCATGCCCGATTCTGAATCAGTGGGTACGACGCAGGTGGCTGCTTGCCTTCGATTCCCCGATCAGCGCTTCGACGCCATCGACCCCCTTGGCGTGCGCTCTGACCATCAGCATCTGCAGCAAACGGGCGAGCATCAGGTTGTTCTCGCTCGGGCTGCGCCGTCCTTCGCCAACATCGAGGCCGAAAGCAGTCAGCCAGTCGTCGAGTGGCATGGGTTTGTGGCTTATCTCATCGAACATCGCCGGCAGTAGCCAGGCCAGATCCACCCAGCGCGCGGCAAACGCGATCCCCAGACGCTTCTTGAGCAGGTTCTGGAGAAAGGCGCTGACGTAGGCGACGTGATAGGCCACCAGCGGCGATTTGCCGATGAAACGGAGAAAAGCCGCCAACTGGCGGGCCTGGATCGCCTCATCGGCGCTCGTCAGGTCAACGTAGACGCTCTGTTCGGGGGAAACGATGCCCTGGTGCACCACGGTCGCCGCAATACCGGTCAGGCTGTTGCTGGCCGGATCGAGTCCGTCGCTGGCGATGTCGACGACCACGTAGCGGGTCAGGAAATGCGACGATTCCAGGCTGGCCGTTTCCTGTGCCAGCCAGGCCGATACCGCTGACTTGACGTCGGGCGGGAGGTTTTCGTTCAAGCCGTCGCCAAACAGGAATTTCTTGATGCCGAACATGATCAGTTATTCACCTGGTAATCGAGCTTGAGACGGGACTGGATCTTGCGCGCCTGGCGGAAGGATTCCTTGAGAATGCGCCGGTCGAGTTCGTTGAGCTTGTCCGGGTCGATCAGGTTGTCGCCCTGGCGCCCCGGCTCGCCCTCCAGGTACTGGTGCTGCAGGCGCAGCAACTGGATGAAGTTGAGGCCATCGAGAACGGCATTGATTTCCTCGCCCTTGATGTTCATCTTCTGTGCCGATAGTTTCAGGCGCTGAATGGTGTTGGTGCTGTGCACGCCGGCAGCCAGTGCATAGATGCGGGCGACGTCCACGAAAATCCGCGAACCATACTTCTTGAGGTCAATCTTGCCCGGATGGTCGGGCTCGAGATCGGTGACGAAATCGCGAATCTTGCCCAGCGGTGGACCAACTTCGAGCGCATTACGCGCCATCGCCTGCAGGAAGATCGGTGTCGCCGACGCCTGCGACAGCAGATGCCGGCGCATGCTGTCGGACAGCTCGCTCTTGCCGTACAAGGGCCGGAAGTCGAAGAAAATCGTCGCATTGAGCAACGCTACCGGTTCCGGGGTACGAATCCACTTGCTGAACTGCGCCCGCCATTCATCCAGGGTCAGACACCATTGCGGGTTGCTGGCCATGATGTTGCCCTTGCACAGCGGGAAACCGACCTGATCGAGATCCTTGTTGGTGTCCAGGGCGAAGGCCAGGAAACGCTGCTTGAGCGCCTCCTTGTCGTCGCCTTCCGGTACCGTGTAGACGATCCCGTTATCCTGATCAGTGCTGAATGTCTGCTCGTCGCGGCCTTCCGAACCGAAGGCCAGCCAGCACCAGTCGATGCCGGCAAAGTCGTGCCGGTCCAGGTTGAGCTGGATGACGCGCCGGGTCAAAGCGTCGTTGAGCGCCGAGATGAACTGCGTCAGTTGCTCGGCGCCGATGCCCTGGGCCAACATGTTGAACGACAACTGGCGTACGTCGGCCGCCGAGGCCTTGAGTGCTTCGACGCTGGGTGCCGACTCGATGGCCTGGCGGATCTGGCGCAGGCCGACGCGCTGCAGGGCGAACAGGTCGCGCTCCGAAACCACGCCACTGAGGCAGCCGGCGTGATCGGTGACCAGTACATGGCGGATGCCGTGCGTGGCCATCGCCAGCATCGCATCGTAGGCCGTGGCGTGTTCGTTGAGGGTGAACGGCGACGCCGACATCGCCTGGCTGATCGGCGCAGTCAGCGGCAGATCGGCAAGCACGACGCGATCGAGCAGGTCGCTGCGGGTGAAGATGCCAACCGGCTTCTTGGCCGCGTCAGCCACCACCATCGAACCGATGCCCAATTGCGACATCGCCTCCAGTGCCGCCCGCAGCGGCGTGTCCGGCAGCACCGAGACGGGATTGCGGGCGCCGATACCGGCCAGTGGCGAGTTGAGTGTCTGCTGCTCGCTCGCCTTCTGCGCGAACTGCGCCTGCAACTGCCGGCGCGACTGGTCGAGCAGGCTGGCGATGTACTGGGTGCAGAACAGGTTGAACTCGGGGCTGGTGGCCATCAAGGTCAGGTAGTGCTCGGCCGGCAGCTGGTAGCAGAAGCTGTCCTCGACCGCCGTGTAGATGTTGGTCGACGGCCGGCCGGCGGTCACTGCGCCAATCGGAAAACATTCGCCGACGCCAAGGCTGAGGATGGAATACTCGGTCACCGTCACTTCGCCGGCCTGGCGCGCCTGCACCTTGCCGGATTCGATCAGGTAGAAGAAGCGGACGTTGCCGGACTCCGGCCCAACGATCACGCTACCCGCAGGATAGAAAGCGATATGTGCCTTCTCGGCAAACAGTTGCAGGGCCGTCGGCGCCATCTTGTTGAACGGTGCATGCCGGGCCAGGAAAGCCTGCGTGTTGCCGGCGGCCCGCCGTTGCCCTTCCTGACGCAGCATCGATTCGACCTGCTCGACATCCATCCCCGCCTCCGCTGCGTGCATTTCTTGTTGTGTACTCACGACCGACCTTTCGAATTTAGCATTCAAAGACAATAGTTTAACTTGAGCCGTTGCTGCAGGCGCCGGGCCTGGCGCAGGCACTCCCTGAGCAGTGCACGATCCAGCTCATGCAACTCGACCGGCTTGAACGCCGCTGGCTCGCCGCCGCCTGCTGTGTCGGCCTGAAGTTCGAGACGCAGGCGCAGCAGATGCGAAAGCGCCGCCTGGGCGGCAGCGATCTCCCGTGGCTGCATGCCGGCCGCCGGCCCCGCCTCGCGCAGGCGGGCAAAACTGTTGACTGCCGGCGTCGCCACCGCCAGGGCGAGGATGCGGGCAACATCGACGAAGATGCGGCTACCGAATTTCTTCAGATCGATGGCTTCATCGTCATCCACCGCAACATCACCGAGAAAGCCGAGCGGCGGATGGACCTGCAGGGCGTTCGCCGCCATCAGGTGGAGGAAGGCCGGCGTATCGCTGGTCAGGCGACCGATCAGGCTGCGCAGCCCCTGCCCCAGCGTCAGGCTGCCGTAGAGCGGACGCAGATCGAAGAAGATGGTGGCGTTGAGCAGCGCTGTCGGGTCGGGACAGCGCACCCAGTCAATGAAACGTTCGCGCCATTCATCCGCCGACAGGCACCACTGCGGATTGCCGGCCATGATGTTGCCGGGACACAGACTGAAACCGCAGGCCGCCAGCTGCTGGTTGGCCTCCTGGGCAAAAGGCAGGAACAACTGACGCAGCGCCTCTGCTTCGCCGGCACTGCAGGCGGAAAAGACCAGACCATTGTCCTGGTCGCTGACCAGGGTCTGCTCGTCGCGCCCCTCGGAACCCATGGCCAGCCAGCACCAGTCGACCGGCGGCAGGCGGTGACGACGGGCGACCAGAGCGAGAACACGGGCCGTAAGTTTGTCGTTGAGCCGTGAGATCAGTGCGCAGACACCCTCGCCAACCAGACCCGATGCCGGCAATCGCAATTGCACGGCACGCAGTCGCCCGGCCAGTTCGGCCAGACTACCGAGATCGTCCAGCCTGGCCAGCTCGCTCTTCAGCGCGAGCAGCTCGGCAGTCGGCAGGTCCGGTAGCAATTCGTCCATGTCAGTACTTGATGCGAGAGAAATAGGTCTTTTCCGATGCCTCCAAGGCCTGCCTGACGGTGACGATGCCTTTTTCCTCAAGCAGCGGCAGCAGTCTCAGGAAGACCTCGCCGGTGGCGATGGCGTCTTCCAGCGCGTTATGCCGCTTGCCGATGAAAATACCCAGGCGCTCCAGGATGGCATCGAGCTTGTGCGACTCCTGATTGGGATGAACGACCGCCGACAGCAGCAGGGTGTCGAGCACCGGCTGGGTGAAGCGCAGACCGGTACGCTCTTCCTTGAGCTGCAGGAAACGCATGTCGAAAGCGGCATTGTGCGCAATCAGCACGGTTTCCTCGCAGAAGGCATGGAAACCGGGCATGACGACATCGATGTTGGGTTGACCGCGAACCATGTCCTCGGTGATGCCGTGAATGGGGATCGACTCCGGCTTGAGCGGCCGCTCTGGGTCGACCAACTGGTTGAATACCTCCTGCTTGAGCAGGCGGTTGTTGACGATGCGGGCGGCGCCGATCTGGATGATCTCGTCACCGTTGGACGGCTCCAGGCCGGTGGTTTCGGTATCGAAAACGGTATAGGTCAGTTCGGAAAGCTTGCGGTCGAGGTCGATCGATTTGTCCTCGAACTTGAACAGGTCGAAGTCGTAATACTCCGGCCGGCCGGTACTGCGCCGCTGTTCGTCGAGGAGTTCCTTCTCGGGCACCGCCAGCGGCAGCACGAAGCGGAAGAAGGCACGGTGGGCAGCCTTCTCGCGCTGGTACCAGATTTCACCGCCATGCCGGTCGACCACATCGCGCAGCGACAGCGACGAGGTCTCACCCAGCGCCTGCATGACTTCCATTTCCCAAGTGTAGAAGGTCTCGGAGGAAATCGCCTGGCCAACCCAGATGATGTCGAGATAGGCGAGCTTGCCTTCGCTGGCGGTACGGAAGCGCAGATCGCGGATCTGGTAGTGATCCTGCAACCGCTCGGCGACGAAAACCAGGGCGAACACCAGCGAGAAGCTGTCGGCCTTGATCCACAGGCTCTCGTCGACCTCCTCGGTCTTGGTCGGCAGCTTCAGCTTGTCCTCGATCCGTCGCTGGGCGGCGCTGATGATGTCCATCGCCAGCACATCCTCAAGCGGCCAGCGGGTCTTCATCGAGTCGGAGAACTCGTGCATGGTTTCGTCGAGGCGCTGACTCATGCGCGAAGCCTCGTCGTCGACCACCTTGACGAAGCGTTCGCGCAACTCGGCATCCATTTCCGGATAATCGATCAGGTTGGCCACTGCCGCCCGGATGCTGCCCAGTGCCGCACGGCTGCCTTCGGTCAGCGAGTGCAGCGCCTGGTCGCGACGTGCCTCTTCCTCCAGGGTGCGGGTGATGTTGTCCACGGTCAGCACGTAGCCGCTCATCTGCGGCTCGCTCTCCTCAGCGTTTGCGGACAGCACCGGCACCATCTGCACCCGCAGCAACTGGCCACCACGGGTGGTAGTCACGAAATTGGCCATCGCCGACTTTCCGTTGGCCAGACGCTGGCGGATGATTTCTTGCGAATGCTCGACCTGGTTCTTTTCCAGGATCGAGAAAATCGAACGGCCGAGCCCGATCAGCGCCCCGCCGGCAACCGTCGTCGGCCCCTGCGACAAGGCCTTGAACTGCAGCCGGGCGCGATTGTTGTAGAGCAGGATGCGACCGTCGAGATTGCACACGACCACCGCCTGGGCCAGCTCGGACATGAGCGCGGCCAGACGGTTCTTTTCTTCTTCGACCGAGGCATTGGCCTGGGCGATGCGCGCATCGACATCGTCCATCAGCATGTCGCGCTGCGCCGCCAGATCGTTGGCCGCCTGCGCCAGTTGCTGGACTTCTGGCGGGCCATCGAGTTTGACCCGGAAATTGCGGTTGGCGCCGAGCATCAGGCGCAACTGCTCGGCCATGCCGAGCAGCCCTTCAACGTACTGTTTGAACAGCTTGTGCAGGACGCCGACACCGATACCGAAACCGAACAAGGTCATCATCGTGCCGATCGGCAGACGCGACATCAGGAGTTCGAGCAACATCGTGCGTTCGCTCTCCTCCATGCCGGCCCAGACCAGAATCGAAGTAACGACGAAAGGCCCGGTCATGAGCAGACCGAGGACGACAATGGCAAGCAGAAAGCGGACTTTGGCCTTCATGATGACAACCCCAGGACAAGTTTACAGGCGCGGACAGGCGCCGGAAGCAAGGCGAAAACTCAGGCGAGACCGAGCATGTCCTTGACCCGGGCCAGCAGATCCTTGGTCGAGAACGGCTTGGTCACGTAGGCATCGGCGCCGATCGCCAGACCCTTGGCAACTTCGGTGTCGCGCCCCTTGGCAGTGAGCATGACGATCAGCAAACCAGCCCGTGACGGGTCGGAACGCAAGGCCTCGCAGACTTCGAAACCGGACTTCCTGGGCATCATCACGTCGAGCAGGATCAGGTCGGGATTGAAACTGGCCACCTGCGCCAGCGCCTCCTCGCCATCGGCAGCAACGGCAACCTCGAAGCCCTCCTTCTTGAGCAGGAATTCGAGCGAAATGACGATGTTGGGTTCGTCATCGACAATCAGTATTTTTTTTGACATCCGTTTTGTCTCCCATCGTTATGCTTCCGGCGCCGCCTTGGCCAGGGGTACCGTGAAAATGAAGGTGGCACCGGCTCCCGGCGCACTTTCCACCCAAAGCTTACCACCAAAGTACTCGACGATTTGCCGGCTGATCGGCAGTCCGAGACCGGTTCCCTGCGGCTTGTCGGTCATCGTGTTGCCACCCTGGCGAAATTTCTCGAAGATCACCCCGCACTCTTCGGCAGTCAGTCCGGGACCGTTGTCGGCAACCGATACCTGGAGCAGGTTTTTCTCCCTGGCGACGACCACGGAAACGCTGCCGCTGGCCGGTGCGACGAACTTGACCGCATTCGACAACAGGTTGACCACCACCTGCATCAGCCGGTCGCGGTCGGCCAAGACAACAGGCAAACCCTCGGCGATATCGATGCTCAGGTGCACACCCTTTTCCCGGTAGAGCGGCCCCAGCGCTTCGCCGGCCTCGCGCACCACGTCGCCGACATTGACTTCGCCCGTCGTCCACTCGGCACGCCCCGACTCCAGCTTGGCCATGTCGAGAATCTGGTTGATCAGCCGTGTCAGCCGCTCGGTCTCGCTGACGATGATGCCGAGGAAACGGCGCCGTTGCTCCAGCTCGACCTTGGGATCGTCGAACAGCATCTCGGACAAGGCGCGGATCGAGGTCAGCGGCGTGCGCAACTCGTGGGTCACGGTCGAGATGAAATCGTCCTTCATCCGGTCCAGTTCGCGCAGGCGCTCGTTGGCCTCGCGCAGTTCGGCGGTGGCCGCCTCCAGTGCCTGCTGCTTGGCCTCCAGTTCGCGGCTATGGGCGCGGACCTGGGTCGCCTCGTCGAGGATGTCGAGCACTTCCTCAAGGCCGAGATCCTCTTCCCGCGTCACGCTCGATACCATCGCCCGCGCACTGGCCGAACCGATCGCCCCGGCCAGCTCGGTTTCGGCGAAATGCACGAATTCTGCATCGGCTGGCAGGCTGCGCCAATCGCTGACACGCCGGGTGCGTGCATAGCCGGCCAGTTGCTGGCGCGCGCGCTGCGGCCCGAGGAAACGTTCGAGCAGGGTCGCCAGTTCGCTGAGCGATGCATTGCCGCGCCACAGGCGACTGTCCGGCACCCGCTGGGCGTGGCGGAAAACATCGACGAAGCGCTCGGCCTGTCCGGCTTCCAGCGCATCCGGCCGGCTGTGGAGCGAGACCGCGATATAGGCGCCGATGTTGGCCAGCATGCTCCACCACAGGCAATGCGAAATCTCGTCCAGACCGCTCAGGCCGAACAGCGCCTGGGCACGCAACCAGTCGATGCCAAACAGGCCATGCTCGACGAAGCTGCTGTCGATCCAGCCCGACTTGGCGAAGGACGGCAGCAACAGGGTATACAACCACACCGAAAAACCGCACAGCAAACCGGCCAGCGCCCCGGCGCGCGTCCCCTGCTTCCAGTACATGCCGCCGAACAATGCCGGCGCGAACTGGGCGACAGCGGCAAAGGAGATCAGACCGATGCCGACCAGGGCGTAAGCCTCCCCGGCAGCCTTGAAATAGATGTAGCCAAGCAAGAGGATGAGCGCAATGGCTACCCGCCGGATACCGATCAGCAAACCCGACAGATCGCTCTGCTGCTGCCGCTGCAACCAGCGGGAGCGAAGCAGTGCCGGCATCACCAGGTCGTTGCAAATCATCGTCGACAAGGCGATGGTCTCGACGATGACCATCCCGGTTGCCGCCGACAAGCCACCAATGAAAACCAGCAGCGCCAGCGACTCAGCCCCCTGCGACAAGGGCAACGTCAGCACGAAGGTGTCAGGATTGCCCCCCTGAGCGCCGAAGTGTAGCAAACCGCCAAGCGCCACCGGCAGCACGAAGATGTTGATCAGCAGGAGGTAGAGCGGAAACAGCCAGACCGCCCGCTTGAGATGCGACTCGTCCACGTTCTCGACCACCATCACCTGGAACTGCCGCGGCAGAAAAACGATGGCCAGGCCGGAAAGCAGGATCATCGACGCCCAGGCGCCGGCCCGGCTGCTGTCAAGCTGCAGCAGGCCGGCCAACTCGGGATGCGCCAGCGCCCGCTGGAAGACGTCGACAAAGCCGCCGTACATGCCATAGGTAACGAACACGCCAACGGCGACGAAGGCCAGCAGCTTGACCACCGATTCGAAAGCAACCGCCGCCACCATGCCCTCGTGGCGCTCGGTCGCGTCGAGATGGCGGGTACCGAAAAGAATGGTGAACAAGGCCAGCACGCCGGCCACCAGGAAGGTCGAGTCGACTCCCCACAGATGGATGGTATGCCCCGGCTGGTCGAACAGGACAGCGAGACTGGCAGCCACGGCCTTCAGCTGCAGGGCGATGTAGGGCACGATGCCAATCACCGCGATGACGGTGACCAGACCGGCCAGCAACTGGCTCTTGCCGTAGCGCGAGGCGATGAAGTCGGCAATCGAGGTGATGCGCTGCGCCTTGGCGATGCGGATCATCTTGATGATGACGCCGACGCAAAGGAGCATCAGGGTCGGCCCGAGGTAGATGGTGAGAAAGGAGAGTCCGCCCGAGGTCGCCCGGCCGACACTGCCGAAAAAGGTCCACGAAGTGCAATAGACCGCCAGCGACAGTCCGTAAACATTCGCCGAGATGATCGAGCGGCCGGCGTCTGCCCGCGCGTCACCGAAACGGGCGATGGCGAACAGCACCCCGACATAGGTGGCCGACAGCAGGACGACGAACCAACCGGACAGCATCACTTGCCCTGGCGTTCGGCAACCCGCGCCGCGAGCAGGATCAACACGCCCCAGACGCCGAACAGATAAAGGAAAATCGCCGGAATACCGGCCACCTCACCTTGCGGCAGGCCGAGCACGGGAAAACTCAGCAGCGGCACGCCGAACAGCGCCAAGGCGCCAAGACGCTGGCGGACTGGACTGAGTCGTTTCACCGGATTGTCCTCCAGAAGTGGAAAACGGCCGGCACGCCAGGCGTGCCAGCCGTCTTTGGCATGCAGTCTGATGCGACCACACGGGAGGTCACCTTATGGGCGACCATTGTCTCCTCCTTGCCCTTTTTGTCTGAGGGTCCGGCGTGGCAAGCTCGCCGGACCGTGGGTACTGCGGCGACCGGATTGAAGTCCGGTCGCGGGTGCCACCTTAGCCGCGAAGCTGTTCCAGGATGGCCGGATTCTCAAGCGTCGAGGTGTCCTGCGTCAGCTCCTCGCCCTTGGCCAGGCCACGCAGCAGGCGCCGCATGATCTTGCCGGAACGGGTCTTGGGCAGGTTGTCGCCGAAACGGATGTCCTTCGGCTTGGCGATCGGACCGATTTCCTTACCGACCCAGTCAGACAGTTCCTTGACCATCTTTTTGGTGGCTTCGGGATCAGTCGGACGCTGGCCCTTGAGCACAACGAAGGCGACGATGGCTTCACCGGTCAGGTCGTCCGGGCGGCCGACGACGGCAGCTTCAGCGACCAGCGGGTTGGCAACTAGCGCCGATTCGATTTCCATGGTGCCCATGCGGTGACCGGAAACGTTCAGCACGTCGTCGATACGGCCGGTGATGGTGAAGTAACCGGTTTCGGCATCGCGAATCGCGCCGTCGCCTGCCAGGTACAGCTTGCCCTGGAAGTCGGCCGGGAAGTAGGACTTGACGAAGCGGTCGGCGTCGCCCCAGATGGTGCGGATCATCGACGGCCACGGCTTCTTGCAGACCAGGATACCGCCCTGGCCCCACGGCAGTTCGGCGCCGGTCTCATCGACCACGGCGAACTGGATACCCGGGAAGGGCAGCGTGCAGGAACCCGGAATCAGCGGCGTTGCGCCCGGCATCGGGGTGATCATGTGACCACCGGTTTCGGTTTGCCAGAAGGTATCGACGATCGGGCAGCGACCGCCGCCGACATTCTCGTGATACCAGGTCCAGGCGGCCGGGTTGATCGGCTCGCCGACCGAACCGAGGATGCGCAGCGAAGACAGGTTGTAGCTCTTCGGATGGACAGCGGCGTTGGTGTCGGAAGCCTTGATCAGCGAACGGATGGCGGTCGGCGCGGTGTAGAAGATCGAGACCTTGTGGTCCTGGATCATCTTCCAGAAACGGCCGGCGTCCGGGTAGGTCGGCACGCCTTCGAAGACCACTTCGGTGGCGCCGCAGGCCAGCGGGCCGTAAGTAATGTAGGTGTGACCCGTAACCCAGCCGATGTCGGCGGTACACCAGAAGGTGTCGCTATCCTTGATGTCGAAGGTGTACTTCATGGTCAGGATGGCGTGCAGCAGGTAGCCGCCGGTGGAGTGCTGGACACCCTTTGGCTTGCCGGTGGAACCGGAAGTATAGAGGATGAACAGCGGGTGCTCGGCATCGACCCATTCCGGCTCGCAGGTTTCCGGCTGATTGGCCAGGCCTTCGTGCAACCACTGGTCGCGGCCAGCAACCATGGTCACGTCCTGACCGGTGCGCTTGAACACGATCACGCCCTTGAGCGTATCGCAGCCACCCATGGCCAGGGCTTCGTCAGCGATGGCCTTGAGCGGCAGCGCCTTGCCACCGCGGAACTGGCCGTCGGAGGTAATCAGCATGGTGGCGCCGGCATCGATGATGCGGTCACGCAGGGCCTGAGCGGAGAAGCCACCGAAAACGATGGAGTGGGTGGCACCGATACGGGCGCAGGCCTGCATGGCGACAACGCCTTCGACGGTCATCGGCAGATAGATGACAACGCGATCACCCTTCTGCACACCCTTGGCCTTGAGCAGGTTGGCCATCTTGCAGACCTTGACCAGCAGTTCCTTGTAGGTGACCTTGGTGACGTCGCCATTGTCGGCTTCGAAGATCAGCGCGACCTTGTCGCCCTTGCCGGCTTCGACCTGGCGATCCAGGCAGTTGTAGGAAACGTTCAGCTTGCCGTCGGCAAACCACTTGTAAAACGGAGCATTGGACTCGTCCAGCACCTGGGTGAAGGGTTCCTTCCAGGTGATCAGGTCACGGGCACGCTTGGCCCAGAACCCTTCGTAGTCGGCTTCGGCTTCCGCGCACAGCGCCTTGTAGGCGTCCATCCCGGAAACCGCTGCGTTCTTGACGGTCTCTTCGGACGGATAGTAAAACTGCACGGACTCATTCGACATATTTATTCTCCTCTGCGGTACTTCGCGATTATGTTGAAACAACCGATCGGATCGCGGGCAGGACCCACGATGTAATTAAGCCGTTGACCGTGTCGCGCCGCACTCCCCGGACATCGGTCAAGGCATGATTACACGATGATATTCTTACAAAGGCCTTACGAAATCACGCTGCGGCGCAGCATTCCCGGATTCGTCGGGTTGTCGCCGGCCCCCGTGCTAGAATTTTGCCCCGTCGTTCCGGAGTCAAGCCCACGTTTACCCGTCCGGAACCGCCACGACAAACAACCAGATAACCGGAGTTGCGCATGACCGCCATCAAGCAGGAAGACCTGATCCAGTCCGTCGCCGATGCCTTCCAGTACATCAGCTACTACCACCCGCTCGATTACATCAAGGCGCTCGGTGAAGCCTACGAGCGCGAGGAAGCCCCCGCCGCCAAGGACGCCATCGCCCAGATCCTGACCAACTCGCGCATGGCCGCCGAAGGCCATCGCCCGATCTGCCAGGACACCGGCATCGGCATGGTCTTCATCAAGGTCGGCATGCAGGTCACCTGGCCGGATGCCACCATGAGCATCCAGGAAATGATCAACGAGGGCGTGCGTCGCGCCTACGCCAACCCGGACAATCCGCTGCGCGCTTCCGTGCTGGCCGACCCGGCCGGCGCCCGCAAGAACACCAAGGACAACACCCCGGCCGTGGTGCATTTCGAGATCGTCGAAGGCCATCACGTCGAGGTCATCTGCGCGGCCAAGGGCGGCGGCTCGGAAGCCAAGTCCAAGTTCGCCATGCTCAACCCGTCCGACGATCTGGTCGACTGGGTCTTGAAGAAGATTCCGGAAATGGGCGCCGGCTGGTGTCCGCCGGGGATCATCGGCATCGGCATCGGCGGCACGCCGGAAAAGGCGATGCTGCTGGCCAAGGAATCGATCATGGCGCCGGTGGACATCCATGAACTGAAGGCGCGTGGCCCGCAGAACCGCGCCGAGGAACTGCGTCTCGAACTGTTCGAGAAGATCAACGCGCTCGGCGTCGGCGCCCAGGGCCTCGGCGGCCTGACCACCGTGCTCGACGTCAAGGTGCTGGACTATCCCTGCCACGCCGCCAACCTGCCGGTTGCCCTGGTGCCGAACTGCGCCGCGACCCGCCACTGCCACTTCCACCTGGACGGCAGCGGCCCGGCCAAGCTGGAAGTGCCGAAGCTGGAAGACTGGCCGGCCGTCACCTGGACGCCGGACCTGAAGTCGGCGACCCGCGTCAATCTCGACACCCTGACCAAGGAAGAAGTCGCCTCCTGGAAGGTCGGCCAGAAGCTGCTCCTGAACGGCAAGATGCTCACCGGCCGCGACGCCGCGCACAAGCGCATCGCCGACATGCTGGCAGCGGGTGAAAAGTTGCCGGTGGACTTCACCAACCGCATCATCTACTACGTTGGCCCGGTCGATCCGGTGCGTGACGAAGTCGTCGGCCCGGCTGGCCCGACCACCGCCACCCGCATGGACAAGTTCACCCGCATGATGCTGGAAAAGACCGGCCTCATTTCGATGGTCGGCAAGTCCGAGCGCGGTCCGGTTGCCATCGAGGCGATCAAGGACAACAAGAGTGCCTACCTGATGGCCGTCGGCGGCGCTGCCTACCTGGTCGCCAAGGCGATCAAGTCGGCCAAGGTGGTCGGCTTTGCCGATCTCGGCATGGAAGCCATCTACGAGTTCGACGTCCAGGACATGCCGGTGACGGTGGCCGTGGACTCGGGGGGCACCAGCGCGCACATCACCGGCCCGGCCGAGTGGGAAAAGCGGATCGCCTCGGGCGAATTCAAGGGTATCGCGGTGACCGGCGCTTGAAGACTGTCGGCGTCTGGGACAGCGGTGTCGGCGGCCTGAGCGTGCTGCGGGCCTTGCTGGCCGAGTTGCCCGAGGTCCGCTTCGTGTACGTTGCCGACAGTGCTTTCGCGCCCTACGGGGGCCGCAGCGCCGAGGTGATCACCGAACGTGCCCTGTGCCTCACCGACGCCTTGCTGAAGAAGGCGCCCCTGGATGCCATGGTGGTGGCCTGCAATACGGCCACGGCAGGTGCCATCGATGCTCTTCGCGCACGTCACGTCAACCTGCCGGTGGTGGGTGTCGAGCCTGCACTCAAGCCTGCGGCACTATCCAGCCGCACCGGTCATGTGGGCGTGCTCGCCACCCGTGGCACCCTGGTCAGCCGGCGATATGCCGACCTGGTATCCCGTACCAAGGCAGCGTTCCCAAACGTGCATTTCAGCAGCCAGGCCTGTGAAGGTCTGGCCGATGCCATCGAGCAGGCCGACCAGGCACAGGTGAAGCGCCTGTGCCAAAAGGCATGGATCGACCTGAACGGGCAGTCTCCGGACCGGGCTCCCATTGATCAGCTCGTGCTGGGTTGCACCCACTACCCGTTCGCCCGCGATGAACTTGAGCAGATCTGCGGTCCGCAGGTGCATCTGATCGACCCGGCCGAAGCCGTGGCCCGTCAGGCGCGCCGCGTGCTCTCTTCCGATCTTGTCAAGCCATTGACCTTACCCTGCCCTCAGCCCATGGTCGAATGGCTTGACA
>DILW01000108.1 GCA_002425245.1 Betaproteobacteria bacterium UBA5582
CTCGCCGACGAGCGCGAGCGGGAAGCGGCGCTGGTCACCTTCCTGGCCACCGCCTCGGGCATGTCGCTGTTCGGCATCGGCAGCGCCTTCTGGGGGCTGTTGCTGGGTATCGTCGTCCTGAAATCGGCACGCTGAAGGGCTGTCTGCTTGCGCCAGCTTCAGGCGGGCGTCTCCCTTTCCTGCAGGAAAGCCAGGAATTCCCTGGCGACCGGCGAGAGCGCTTTGCCCCGCCAATGCACCACATACCAGGTGTTGCGCAGCGGAAAACCGGCTACATCCAGTTCGACCAGGCGGCGGCCAAGTTCGTCGGCGACGGCATGGCGGGAAAGCACGGTCAGCCCCAGTCCGGACACCACGCAGGCGCGGATGGCCTCGTTGCTGGCGATGGTCATGCGCGGGGTCAGCGACCAGGCATATTCCCGGCAAGTCTTTTCCAGGGCCAGCCGGGTTCCTGATCCGCTCTCCCGGATCAGGAAGGGGTAGGCCGCCAGATCTTCCCAGCGCAGCCCCGTTTGGCCCGCCAGCGGGTGATCCGCCGGTGCGACGACGATCAGCGGATTGTCGGCGAAGGGTTCGGCGACGATATCCAGTTCGGTCGGCGGATGACTGAAGACGTAGAGTTCGTCCCGATTGTCCTTGAGGCGGGCAATCAGGGTGTCGCGGTTGGCAATCTGGAACTCGATGTCGATATCGGGGTAGGCCGCTGAAAACCGGCCAAGATAGGCCGGCAGCAAGGATTTCGCGGTGGTCACGGTAGCGACCCTCAGGCAGCCGGTTTGTGCTCCAGCCAGGCGGGAGAGCTGCATGTCGGTGCGGGCCAGTGCCTCGAAGATCTCGCGGCATCCTGCTTGCAGGCACTCGCCAGCCGGCGTGAGGTAGAGCCGGCGGCCCAGTTGCTCGAACAGCGGCATCCCGACCTGGTCGGCCAGGCGGCCCAGTTGGGTGGAGACGGTCGGCTGCGCCAGGTGCAGGGATTGCGCAGCCGCACCGACACTGAGGTGCTCGGCCACCGTCAGGAAGACTTCGAGCTGCCGGAAGCTGGCCAGACGGGTATGGAGGCGGCGCAATGTGCGCGGTTTTTCAATCGACATTTGTAGATTATAAATCGTTTAAAAATCTATTTTTTTAAATGATTTCGCCGCGACATACTGGGGCCTCAGACCACAGCGAACAAGGAGAAAATCATGCATCCCCAGCCGATTCCCCAGCAAGCGCTCAATCCCGCCATCACCCGGACGGCGGTCACCGTTGCCTACGGCGACGGCATCGGACCGGAAATCATGGCCGCCACCCTCCGCATCCTGGATGCCGCCGGCGCAGCTATCACGCCGGAAACCATCGACATCGGTGAAAAGGTCTATCTCGCCGGCAACACGGCCGGCATCGACCGCGAAGCCTGGGAATCCTTGCGGCGCACCCGGGTGTTCCTCAAGGCGCCGATCACCACGCCGCAGGGCGGCGGTTACAAGAGCCTGAACGTGACCACCCGCAAGGCCCTGGGCTTGTATGCGAACGTCCGGCCCTGCGTCGCCTACATGCCTTTTGTCGAAAGCCGCCATCCGGGGATGAACCTGGTCATCGTCCGCGAAAATGAGGAGGATCTCTATGCCGGCATCGAGCACCGGCAAACCGAGGATGTCTATCAGTGCCTGAAGCTGATCACGCGTCCGGGCTGCGAGAAGATCGTCACCTATGCCTTCGAGTACGCCCGGCGCCATGGGCGGAAAAAGGTGAGTTGCTTCGTCAAGGACAACATCATGAAGATGACCGACGGCCTGTTCCATCGCATCTTCAAGGAGATTGGCCAGCGTTACCCGGACATCGAACAGGACTCCTGGATCGTCGACATCGGTGCGGCCCGGCTCGCCGATTCGCCGGAAATGTTCGACGTCATCGTCACCCCCAACCTCTACGGCGACATCCTGTCCGATGTCGCTGCCCAGATTGCCGGTTCGGTGGGCATGGCCGGTTCGGCCAACATGGGCGATCACTGTGCCATGTTCGAGGCAATTCACGGGTCGGCCCCGGATCTGGCCGGGCAGGATGTGGCCAATCCTTCCGGCTTGCTGAACGGTGCCATCCAGATGCTGCTCCACATCCGCCAGCCCGATGTTGCTGCGCGGATCGAGAATGCCTGGCTGCGCACCCTGGAAGAGGGCATACACACCCGGGACATCTACCAGGAGGGACGCAGCAGGAAATGCGTCGGAACCCGGGAATTTGCCGATGCCGTCATTGCCCGCCTGGGTCAGCAGCCGGAGCAATTGCGGCCGGTTGTCTACACCCAGCAGCCGGTGCTTCCGGCTTTCCGTCCGGCAGCGCGTGTTCCGGCCAGAAAGACCTTGGTGGGTGTCGACCTGTTCCTCAACTGGGCGCCCGGCGAACCCGGAGTGCTGGGTGGCCGTCTGGCAAAACGCGAGGAGGGGGGGATGCGCCTGGAACTGATCACCAACCGCGGCGTCAAGGTATGGCCGAACGGCTTGCCGGAAACCTACTGCGTCGATCACTGGCGCTGCCGCTTCCGTTCGAGCAGCGGCGCCCCGCTCACCCAGCAGTCGGTCATCGAATTGCTGCAGGCGGTTGTTACCGAGGGTTTCGAGGTGATCAAGACCGAAAATCTCTACCTGTTCGACGGTCAGCCCGGCTTTTCCGGCGCGCACGGCTAGTTCGCTAGGGGCGGGGGGCATCTCCCCGCCCCGGTCAGCCGGACATGCGCTGTCGCGCTTCCGGTCATGGGGCAGCTGCGCAAGGTAAAATGCCGGCCATGACTTCCCCGCGCTACGTTCATCTTCGTCTCCATTCGGAATATTCGGTCACCGACGGCATCGTCCGCATCGGCGACGCGGTCAAGCGGGCAGCCGGCGACGGCATGCCGGCAATGGCGCTGACCGATCTCGGCAACCTGTTCGGCCTCGTCAAGTTCTACACCGGCGCCCGTGGCAAGGGCGTCAAGCCGGTGGCCGGCGCCGATGTCTGGATCGCCAACCCGGAGGCGCCGGACGATCCACGTCGGCTGCTGCTGCTGGTGCGCAACCGCCAGGGCTACCAGCAGTTGTGCGAACTGCTGACCCGCGCCTACACCACCGAGGGGCGCCGTGACCGCGCCGAGATTCGCCGCGAATGGTTCGCCGAAATCGGTTGTGATGGCTTGATCGCCCTTTCCGGCGCGCATCTCGGCGACGTCGGCGAAGCGCTGCTGAACGGCAACTTCGACCTGGCCATGGAACGCGCGCGGGCCTGGGAGGCGATCTTCCCCGACGCCTTCTATCTCGAAGTCCAGCGCTACGGCCAGCCGCAGCAGGAAGCCATCGTCCAGCAGACCGCCGATCTGGCCGGCGAAACCGGCATCCCGCTGGTCGCCACGCATCCGATCCAGTTCATGAACCGCGACGACTTCCGCGCCCACGAGGCGCGCGTCTGCATCGCCGAAGGTTACGTGCTGGGCGACCACCGGCGGCCGAAGATCTACACCGAGGGGCAGTACTTCAAGTCGCAGGACGAAATGTGCGAACTGTTCGCCGACCTGCCGGAAGCGCTGGAAAACACGCTGGAAATCGCCCGCCGCTGCAATATCGAGATGACGCTGGGCAAGAACTTCCTGCCCAACTTCCCGATCCCGCCCGGCATGACGATCGACGAATTCCTCGTCGACGAGGCGAAGAAGGGCCTCGAAGTCCGCCTCGCCGAGCTCTATCCCGACCCGGAAGTCCGCCAGCAACGCCGCCCGGAATACGACGAGCGGCTCGCCTTCGAGTGCAACACCATCGTCCAGATGGGTTTCCCCGGCTACTTCCTGATCGTTGCCGACTTCATCAACTGGGCCAAGAACAACGGCGTGCCGGTCGGTCCCGGCCGGGGCTCCGGCGCCGGCTCGCTGGTCGCCTACAGCTTGCGCATCACCGACCTCGATCCGCTCGCCTACGCCCTGCTGTTCGAGCGCTTCCTCAACCCGGAACGGGTGTCGATGCCCGACTTCGACATCGACTTCTGCCAGGACAACCGCTGGCGCGTCATCGAGTACGTGCGCGAGCACTACGGCGCCGAGGCGGTGAGCCAGATCGCCACCTTCGGCACCATGTCCTCGAAGGCGGTGATCCGCGACGTCGGCCGCGTGTTCGGCCTGCCGTACTCGATGTGCGACCGCATCTCGAAGCTGATCCCGGTGGTCCAGAACAAGCCGGTATCGCTGGCCGAGGCGCTGGAACAGGAGCCGCAGCTCAAGGAGATGATGCAGGGCGACGGCGACGGCGAAACCATTCGCGAACTGTTCGACCTGGCCAGCCGCCTTGAGGACCTGACCCGCAACGTCGGCATGCACGCCGGCGGCGTGCTCATCGCGCCGGGCAAGATCACCGACTTCTGCCCGATCTACCAGGCCACCGGCAGCGACGCCTCGCCGGTCTCGCAGTTCGACAAGGACGATGTGGAAAAGGCCGGTCTGGTGAAGTTCGACTTCCTTGGCCTGCGCAACCTGACCATCATCCAGCTGGCGCTTGACTACATCGAGCGCATGACCGGCGACAAGCTGGATCTCATGTCGCTCGGCTTCGATGACCCGGGGGCCTATCAGATCCTGAAGGACGCCAACACCACGGCGATCTTCCAGGTCGAATCGGAAGGCATGAAGAAGCTGCTGAAGAAGCTGGCACCCGACCGTTTCGAAGACATCATCGCCGTGCTCGCGCTCTATCGTCCCGGCCCGCTCGGCTCCGGGATGGTGGACGACTTCATCCTGCGGAAAAAAGGCCAGCAGGCCATCGACTATTTCCACCCCGACCTGACCGCCTGCCTGTCGCCGACCTACGGCGTCATCGTGTATCAGGAACAGGTGATGCAGATCTCGCAGATCATCGGCGGCTACACGCTCGGTGGCGCCGACATGCTGCGCCGGGCGATGGGCAAGAAGAAGCCCGAGGAAATGGCCAAGCACCGCGAGACCATCGCGGCGGGGGCGAAGGAGCGCGGCTACGATCCGGCGCTCGCCGAACAGCTGTTCGACCTGATGACCAAGTTTGCGGAATACGGCTTCAACAAGTCGCACACCGCCGCCTACGCCGTCGTCACCTACCACACGGCCTGGCTGAAGAAGTATCACTGCGCGGCCTTCATGGCAGCGACCATGTCGTCCGACATGGACAACACCGACACGGTCAAGATCTTCTACGAGGACACCATCGCCAACAAGGTGAAGGTGCTCGGCCCCGACGTCAATGCCTCGAACTACCGCTTCGAGCCGGTGGACCGCGACACCATTCGCTACGGCCTGGGCGCGGTCAAGGGCACCGGCGAGCAGGCGGTCAATGACATCCTGCGCGCGCGCCAGGTCGGCGGCCCGTTCAAGGACCTGTTCGATTTCTGCCAGCGTTGCGACAAGCGCATGGTCAACCGCCGCACCATCGAGGCGCTGATCAAGGCCGGTGCCTTCGACAGCATCGACAACGACCGCCACAAGCTGCTCGCCTCGGTCGGCATTGCCATGGAGTTCGCCGAACAGGCCGAACGCAACGCGATGCAGACCAGCCTGTTTGACCTCGGCGACGTCGCCGAGGCGCACGCGCCGCAGTACCTGACGGTGAAGCCCTGGGACGAACGTACGCAATTGATGGAGGAGAAGACGGCGCTCGGCTTCTTCTTCTCCGGCCACCCGTACAACACCAGCAAGAAGGAGTTGTCGCGCTTCGTCAAACGGCCGCTGTCCCGTCTCGAACCGGCCAAGGAAATGACTACCCTGGCTGGCATCGTGGTCGGTGTGCGCACGCAGATGACCCGCCGCGGCAAGATGCTCTTCGTCCAGCTCGACGATGGCACGGCGATGGTCGAAGTGTCGGTGTTCAACGAATTGTTCGAAGCCGAGCGCGCCAAGATCGTCACCGACGAGGTGCTGGTCATCGAAGGCAAGGTCAGCTACGACGATTTCTCCGGCGGCAACCGCGTCGTCGCCGACAAGCTGATGACCCTGGGCGAAGCCCGGGCACGCTTTGCCAAACATCTGTTACTGAAGATGAACGGGTCTTCCGATGCCCGTCGCCTGCGCGCCTTGCTCCAGCCCTTTGCGCCGGGGCCGGCGACGGTGCGTATCCGTTACCGCAATGCCGCGGCCGAATGCGAACTGATGCTGGGTGAAGCCTGGCGGGTGCGCCTCGACGACGCACTGCTCGAAGCGTTGTCCGGCTGGTTGCAACCGGACAACGTCGAAATCGTCTACTGAATCAGGCGACCAGCTCGGTCTTGAAACCGATGCGTACCGCGCCCCAGTGGCGCCCGTTGATGACGATGGGCATCGACAGGTCGTTGAGGATTTCCCCGGTGTCGCGGACATAGGTCTGGAACAGCGAGGATTTCTGGTTGCGCGCCAGCTTGAGACCGACCGGATCGTTGAAGATGCGCTTGTGCCGGCACTTGGCCAGGTCCACCGCCGGGTCGCCGCTGGGCGGGTTGGAGAAGATGCCGTTGTGCGCCGGGGCGTAACCGTTGCTGTCCACCGCCAGCGAATAGACCAGCCCCGGAATCTCGCCCAGCAGGCGGTCGTAGAGTCCGGTCAGTTCGCGATCGCACTGCCCGTCGTAGGCGGTGGTGTAGCGCTTGGGGTCGGACCCGGTGATTTCCCGGTAGGCCTGATCGAACACGTTGATCCCGCGGTCGGCCAGTTTCTGGAGAACGGCGGCGACCTGGTTGCGGAAGTCGGCGCAGCAATCGTGCAAGGTGTCGAACATGCTGTTGCCGGTGCGGAAATCGGCGAGCGTGCACTGCAGGTCCTCGGTCGACTCGCGCAGGGTCTTGGCCGCTTCCTGGCAGCGCTGCATGCGCACGGAGATGTCCACCGAATGGTCGCGGATTTCCTCGACTTCGCGGTGGATGGCTTCGTTGCTCTCGCGCAGTTCATGGATGGCGCCGGCAATGCTGGTCAACTGTTCGCGGGTGCGCCGGAAATCGCCGACCATGGTGCCCAGGTCGTTGGCCGAGGTTTCGACGTAACCGGTGGCACGGGTGACTTCGCCGACGATGGTCTGGGTCCGGGTCGAGGTGTCGGCGACCAGGTTGATCATCGACTGGGTGTTCTGGCCGATGACCTGGGTCGCCGTCTTGACCTTCTCGGCCAGCTTGCGCACTTCGTCGGCGACCACGGCAAAGCCGCGGCCGGCCTCACCGGCGCGGGCAGCTTCGATCGCGGCGTTGAGCGCGAGCAGGTTGGTCTGGTCGGAAATGTCGTTGATCAGCGAAACGATCTCGTTGATCTTCATCGAACTGCTGTGCAACTCGCCGACTGTGCTGGAAAAGTGCTCGATGTGTTCGTTGGTCGAGCGCATCGTGGTGGCGACGGTTTCCATCTGCGACAGCGAGCGTTGCGCCAGGTCGAGGTTGTTCTGCGTCGACGCCTGGATGGCGTCGGAATTGACCGTCACTTCGCCGACTGCCTGGGTGACCCGGTTGCTCGACGCGAAGATGTCGGTGGCCAGCGCCTCCTGGCGCTTTACCGCAGTGCTGGTCTGCTGTACCAGATGGTTCATCCGGGCCGCGTCGGCGGCGATGCTGACGCTGCTGCTGCGGGCATGGGTGATCAGGTCCCGGATGCGCGCGAAGAAGCGATTGATGTTGGTGGACAGGCGACCCGCCGCATCGCCGCCGGCGGCGCCGACGTTGTGCGTGAGGTCGGCCTTGCCATCGGCAATGGCCGCGATGTCGCGGTCGATCTTGCCCAGTGCCGCGTTATTGCCAAACCAGCCCATTGTTTTGTCTCCTGCTTACCCGCTTGATTTTTTTTGTAGGGGGTCAGACGCGCTGCCGGGCGGCCAGTCGGCCAAGGACGAAACCCTTGATTTCGTGGAAAGGAATGGGTTTGCCGAAAACGGTGACGTCCGAGGGAATGCCCCGCTCCCGGACTTCGCCGGAATCGATCGCGCTGACGACGATGATGTCCATCGGGCTGAGTTCCGATTTCGTCCGCAATTGCTTGATCATTTCGAAGCCATCCATGCCGGGCATCATCAGATCGGCAATGAGGATGTCCGGCATCTGCTGGCCGACCTGCAACAGGCCTTCGAAGCCGTTGCTGACGATGCGCAGCTTGACCGGCAGCTTCCAGCTGTCGAAGGTCAGTTGGTAGAGGCGTTGCAGGGTGGAATCGTCCTCGGCAATCAGGATGTCGAGCTTGCTGCCACTGTCGCCGGGACGGGTGATCTGCTTGCGCCGCTTGGCCAGCAGGGCCTCGACCGAGCTGGCCGGGATGCGGCGGTGCCCACCGGCAGTCTTCCAGGCATCGAGAACGCCGCTTTCGACCATGTTCTGGACGGTGCCCAAGGATACGCCGAGGCGCTGGGCTGCTTGCCGGGTACTGAGGAATTCGCTGTCCGCCATTGTCGTCTTTGAAAATTGCAAAACTGCCAAATTTTAACCGAAGCCTTTAGCGTTTTGGCAAGAAAATCGTAATCGAATACACGAATCTGAGGCTTCCCCAACAGGTGGCGCCGGCTGGCATAATCGCCGGATGAAAACAAGATGCGAGGCGGGGCGGAGGCGGGGGTGCTGAAGCTGCTGGTATTCATGCCAGTGCTTGGCGCCGGGTTGCTGGCCGTTTATCCGGGACAAGGGCAACAGTCGCTATGGCGAGTGGCGCTGGCGTTTACGCTGGCCAGCCTGGTTCTCGCCGGGCTGCTGGCCTCGCAGTTCGATCCGGCAGGCGCCGCGGTGCAGCTGTACGAGAGTCGGGCGTGGAATGCCCGGCTCGGTTCCTACTTCGCGCTGGGCATCGACGGCATCTCGCTGGCCATGGTCCTGCTCAGCGCCGGCCTGAGCCTGGTGGCGGTGCTGGTGTCGCGCAAGCTGCCGGGCAGCGGACGGCTCTATTTCGTCCTGTTGCTGTTGCTGCAGTCGGCGATGTTCGGCGTGTTCACCGCCCGCGACTGGTCGCTGTTCTACGTTTTCTGGGAAGCCACGCTGATCCCGCTGTTCTTCATCATCGATCGCCTCGGGGGCGAAAACCGGCAACGCGCGGCACTCAACTTCTTCCTGTATACGCTCGGCGGTTCGGTGTTCATGCTGGTTGCCCTGCTCTTCCTCTACGACGCCGCGCCCGGCCACAGCTTCGACATGCACGACATGGCCGAGGG
The DNA here is from genome assembly GCA_002425245.1 of Betaproteobacteria bacterium UBA5582. Taxonomy (GTDB): domain Bacteria; phylum Pseudomonadota; class Gammaproteobacteria; order Burkholderiales; family Rhodocyclaceae; genus Azonexus. The sequence continues at coordinate 9,108 of DILW01000108.1, forward strand.
CGGGCGCGCCCTGCCGCTGAACATGCAGTTGCTGATCCTGGCCGGGCTGTTCATCGGTTTCGCCGTCAAGATGCCGGTGGTGCCACTGCACGGTTGGTTGCCGCTGGCCCACGTCGAAGCGCCTAGCCCGGTGTCCATCCTGCTCTCCGGGGTGCTGCTCAAGATGGGCGCCTACGGCCTGATCCGCGCCGCCGAGACCTTGCCTGCAGCCTTCGTTGCCGTTCAGGACGGACTGGCCGTGCTCGCCCTGCTCAGCCTGCTGTACGGCGCCCTGCTCGCCTGGCGCCAGCAGGATCTGAAAGGCATGGTCGCCTATTCGTCGATCTCGCACATGGGC
>DILW01000057.1 GCA_002425245.1 Betaproteobacteria bacterium UBA5582
GTGAAAGGCTGCGCATGATCGAACAGGTCCTGCAGCCGGCCGAAAGTCCCGATAAGGCGCTGCGCCTGATCGTCGCTGCCGACGAAGCGCTGCTCGCCGAGCCGGTCGAGCGCTTCCGCGGCCTGCTGCTGGCCGCCCTCGCCCTGCTCGCCGGTGGCCTGGCAATCGCCGCGGTGATCCAGGTCCAGGCCGGGCTGCGCCCGCTCAAGCGCCTGCAAAACGAACTGACCCGGCTGCGCGAGGGCGAACAGGCCAGCCTGGGCAGCGACCATCCGAGCGAAGTGCAGCCGCTGGTTGACGAGCTGAATTCGCTGCTGCGACGCAATGCCGAATTCGTCGAACGCGCCCGCAGCCAGGCCGGCAACCTGGCCCATGCCGTGAAGACACCGCTGGCGGTGATGGCCAATGCCGCCGCCAGTGAAACCGGCGAACTGGCCGAACTGGTCCGCGCCCAGATCGACACCGCCCGCGCCCAGATCGACCACCACCTGGCCCGCGCCCGCGTTGCCGCCGCAGCCCAGGGCCAGGGACTGCGCTGCTCGGTGGAACCGGTGATCGAGGGGCTGCTGCGGGTCATGCAGCGCATCCACGTCGACCGGAATGTCGATTTTTCGTTTACCGCCGGCGGCAACCCGCAGTTCCGCGGCGAAGCCCAGGATCTCCAGGAAATGCTCGGCAATCTGATCGACAATGCCGGCAAATGGGCCGCCAGCCGGGTCGCGGTAACTTGCACCGGCGACGGCGACAAGCTGTGCATAGACGTCGACGACGACGGTCCGGGCATCGCCGCTGCCGACCGGGGGCTGCTCCTGCAACGCGGCCAGCGCGGCGACGAGAGGGTGCCCGGCAGCGGCCTCGGCCTGGCCATCGTAGACGAATTGGCCGGCCTCTACGGCGGCCGCCTGGAACTGCTCGATTCGCCGCTCGGCGGTCTCAAGGCCCGCCTCTGTCTGCCCCGCCCGGTCACCGAGTCGTCCGCATCTGCATTTCTGGAAAACGATGCCCCGGGTCGCTCCGCCTAAGCGTAGCTGACCGCCATCAAGCCATCGTCGCTGCTGCGACAGCAACTTCTCCTCCCATCGCAAGGCTGCAGCCTATTTCCCTTCCGGAATCGGCTGGGTTTTTCATGAACTTCATAGGGGTTTACTCGGATATTACGGACATTCCGTTTATTGAAAAATCAGCCTGCAAATTTAATAAAACTTGCCGAACGAACGGTTTTTACAAAAACAAATCACTGCACGCAGACGAATATCCAATTCAAATAAAAACACTCAAAAACAATATTATCAAATGCATGTAAGCAACTAGCTGATTCGTCATTAAGGGGGCCTGTCAAAATGAAATCTATCGCCAATCTCCGCGTGTCCACGCGCATGCAAGTACTGGTCGGGCTGACCTTGTTCGGTCTGGTTGTCCTCTGCCTGACCGCACTACTCCAGCTCAAGGACACCATGCTGGAAGACCGCAAGCAGAAAACCCAGAACCTGGTCGAAGTGGCCATGGGTATCGTCAACCAGCAACACCAGCTGGCCGCCAGCGGAAAACTCACCGAGGAAGAAGCCAAGATAACCGCCAGAAACAATCTGCGCGAATTGCGCTATGGCGATAACGATTATTTCTTTGGCTTCGATACCCGCGGCGTTTATCTGGTGAACGGCGGCAATCCGACGATTGAAGGCCAGCAGAAAATCGACCTTCAGGACACCGATGGCAAGTACATGGTCCGCGAATTGATCGCGGCCGCCCAGGCTGGCGGCAATTTCGTCGATTACCGCTTCCCTCGCGCCGGCCAGCAGAAGGCCGAACCCAAACTCGGTTACGCCAAGCTGTTCGCCCCGTGGGGCTGGGTGATCGGCACCGGCATCTATATTGACGACGTCGATACCGAATACCGGCAAAGCGCCCTGCTCCTCGGCGGCATCTCCCTGTTGCTGCTGGTGCTGCTCAGCCTGTTCGGCTGGCTGGTCGGGCGCAGCATCCTCAACCAGCTTGGCGGCGAGCCTGAGCACGCGAGCGAGGTCATGCGGCGCGTTGCCAACGGCGACCTGACGGCCTCGCTGGCTGACGCGCCGGCCGGCAGCATGCTGCACGCGCTGAGCGGCATGGTGGCTTCGTTACGGCAGATGGTTACCGAAATCAACGCCGACGCCGACCGCCTGGTCAGCAACGCGGAAAGCATCGCCGCCGCCTCCGACCAGGTTTCCAAGGCAGCTGAACAGCAGTCCGACGCCACTTCGGCGATGGCCGCTGCGATTGAGCAGCTGACGGTCAGCTCCAACCACATTTCGGAAAGCGCCCGCGAAACCTCCATCGATTCGACCGCCGCCGTCGACCTCTCGGACGCCGGCGCCCACCGGGTGCAGGAAGCCGCCGAGGCCATCCGCAAGATTTCGTCGACGGTTGCCGACGCCTCGCAACTGATCCGGGCGCTCGAAGACCGGGCCAAGCAGGTTTCCTCGATCGCCAACGTGATCAAGGACATCGCCGGCCAGACCAACCTGCTGGCGCTCAATGCCGCCATCGAGGCGGCCCGGGCCGGCGAGCAGGGCCGCGGCTTCGCGGTCGTCGCCGACGAGGTCAGGAAGCTCGCCGAACGCACTTCCGGCGCAACCACCGAGATCGAGCAGATGATTGTCGGTATCCAGAACGACACCAGCGGCGCCGTGGAAGTCATGAATGCCGCGCTTCCCGAAGTCCAGGAGGGCGTCGAACTGGCCGCCTCGGCATCCGAATCGCTGGGCCACATCGAGGATGGCGCCCGGCGCACCCTGGTCCGCATCGGCGAGGTTGCCGACGCCACCCGCGAACAAAGCGTCGCCAGCACCTCGATCGCCCAGCGCGTCGAACAGATCGCCAACATGGTCGAAGAGACGACAACGACGATCCGCGGGACTGCCGCCTCAGCACATCAACTGGAAAGCATCGCCAACAACCTGAAATCCCAGATCGACCGCTTCCGGGTCTGAGAATGGCCGACGGCGTTCAGTGCGTGAACCAGCCGACCACCGGCACCACCGCCACCCCGGCAGCGATCAGCAGGCTCTGCCGGGCGAAGCTCTCGCCCTGCTTGTGCAGCAGCGGGAAGATGTCGGCCAGGGCGACGTAGATGAAGCTGGAGGCGGCAATCACCAGTACGTAGGGCAGAACGAAATCGGCGGCCGACAGGGCGAAGAAACCGAGCGCGCCGCCGAGCAGCGAACTCAGGCTGGAGCCGGCGTTGGCCACGAAGGCCTTGGTATTGCTCCAGCCGGCGTTGCGCAGCAGCACGAAATCGCCCATTTCCTGCGGCACTTCGTGGGCGATGATGGCCACCGTCGTGGTCACGCCGAGCATCGGGTCGGCGATGAAGGCAGCGGCGATCAGCACGCCATCGACGAAGTTGTGGAAGGCATCGCCGATCAGGATCAGCTGCGGCGCCGTCACCGTTGCGTGATGACCTTCGTGCGCCGAGCAGTCACCGTGCGAGTGCCGCCACAGCGCCAGTCGTTCGAGGGCGAAGAAACTGAACAGGGTGACCAGCATCAGGGCAAACAGGGTGGCGAACGGTCCGCCATGATTGTGCCCGGCGTGCGCGTCTTCCTCGGCGGCGATGGCGGCATGGTCGTCCGGGCCGTGGTCGTGGCCGGCGTGGATGTCCACCGGCGGCAGCGAGTTGAAGGCTTCCGGCAGGATGTGCAGGAAGGCCGACGACAGCATGACGCCGGCGGCAAAGGCGACCAGGATCGCCGTCGACTGCCGCGACAGGCGGAACACCACCATCGCCGCTGCAGCCATGCTGATCAAACCGCCGGCCAGGCAGGCGATCAGGATCATGCTCAGGGTACTCATTGCTTCTTTCCTTGTTTGACTTGATACGGTTCAATCCGCTCGGCGGCCAGCCGGTAGGCATAGACCCCCATGCCGCTGTCGCCGCCCTGCAGGCTGATGGTGCCGTTGACCCAGAAGGTTTCCATGGTCCGCATGCCCTTTACCGGCTTGGCCGGAACGACATGGATGACCTGGTTCGACGGCGGCGGCGGCACATGCACGCAGGCGCCGAAGTAGGGCACGAGCAGGAATTCGAGCACCTCGTCGCCCTTGCGTTCGAGCGGCACGACAAAACCCGGGATGCGCACGCGCTGGCCGTTCAGGCTGGGTTCGACCGGCGCCTTGTCCCATTCCTTACGCACCTTGGCAAGCAGTTCGACGGCCTTCGGATCGCTGTCCTGCAGCTTGTTGAGGTCCACGCCCTTGAACGCTGCCATCGGGTCCCAGCCCTTGGGCATCAGGTCGTCCCACATGATTTCCTTGTATCCCTTGGCCCCCGCCTTCGCCGCCGGCAGGCGGTCGCCGACCTTGTAATCGGCGGCGCCGGCAAATACCGGCATGAGCAGGGCGCACAGCAGCAGGACAGGCTTCAGCATCGTTTTTCCTTCATGAGCGGGGAATCAGTCCGTCGGCCAGCGACAGACGGTAAGCACGCCAGGCCGGCAGCAGGCCGACCAGCAGGCCGCAGACCAGTACCGCCGCGAGCAGTTGCCATTCGGCCGGACTCGGCGCCAGCGGCAGCGCGGCCAGACCGAAGGCGGCCAGCATCTGCCCGCCGGTGCCGGCCAGCAGACTGACCGCCGCCAGCCCGAGCAGGCAGCCAAGCAGGCTGACCAGGCCGCTTTCGAGCAGCAACAGGCCGAGGATGTGCCGCGGCCCGGCGCCGAGCGAG
>DILW01000137.1:0-3979 GCA_002425245.1 Betaproteobacteria bacterium UBA5582
AGGGCATGGGGCCGGGTGATGTCTGGGAAAAACGCACGGCCGAAACCGGCTTGCCGATGCTGATCGTCAATCGCGGCGGCAAGGAACCCGAACTCGATTTCTCCACCGGCGAGAGCGCCGTGTCGATGAACGGCGAACGCCTGTTCAGCTTCACCGCGCCGACCGGCGGCATCTTCTACCTGGACTGGGATCGCGGCCAGCGTTTCCGCGAAGTCCGTCCCTGATTCAGGAAGCCTCACCATGAAACTCTCCCGCGTCTTTATCCTGCCGCTGCTCCTGTGCGCCGGCCTGGCCCAGGCGGCCGACTGCCCGCGCATCGTCAGCCAGTCGCCCTACATCACCCGCGCGCTCGAATGGCTGGGGCGCGGCCCCTGCGTCGTCGGCGTCAGTCGCTACGATCCGCTGCCGGTCGATCACACCGGCGGGGTCATCGACCCTGACGCAGCCGCCATCGCCGATCTCGAACCCGATGTCCTCATCTTTTCCGAATGGACGCCGGCAGAAACGGTAGCGCGGGTCACGCCGCCGGGGGCGGTGTCGCTGCGCGTCGGCGGTTTCAAGGGCATGGCCGGGGTCGAGCAGATGCTGCGCGAGGTCGGGCGGGCGACCGGGGTGGTCGACATCGAGCAACGGGTCGACCGCTTTGCCGCCGACTGGCGCGCCGCCGCCCAGGTCGATGCGCGCCAGCGCCGCGTGCTGATCCTTTCCGCCTGCAGCAATGCGCCGTATTCCTTCGGTCGCGGCACGACGCTGTTCGAACTGTTTACCGCCGCCGGTTTCGAGGTCGTCGCCGACCACGACAACATCCGCAATTTCCGCCCCGGTCAGCCCGCTGGCGACGTCGCTGCCTGGATCAGAGAGCGCCGGCCGGACCTGCTGTTCGCCCTGCAGGACCGCCGCTCGGAAAGCTGCAACCCGGCCATCGCCGAGCCCGGCGTGCCCATCCAGCCGCTCAGCGGCGATTACTTCACCCACCCGGGGCCCGGATTCCTCAAAGGGCTCGAAGAACTGCGCGAGAGCATGCGCGCGCTGAACCCGTAAAACCAGGAGATCGCCATGAATGCCGCCTACCGTTTCGATGACTGGGAAAGCCCCGCACCCGCTGCGCAGTCCACGAGTGAGCCCCCGGTGCTGCCCGCCACGCCGTCACTGGCGCCGATCAACGCCGCCGACAAGCGCATCGTCAATGGCAAGGCCGACATCAACCAGCTGGCACCGTTCAAGTACCCCTGGGCCTGGGAGTTCTTCCTCAAGGCCAACCGCAACCACTGGACGCCGCTCGAAATCAGCATGGCGCAGGACGTGCACGACTACCACCACAAGCTCAGCCCGGCCGAGCGCCACGTTTTCGAGAACGTGCTCGCCTACCTGACCACCTCCGACATCCTCGCCATGCGCAACATCGGCCTGGCGGTGATGGAGAAGATGAGCGCGCCCGAACTGCAGATCTACCAGGCCCGCCAGGTCTATGAAGAAGCGCTGCACACCTGGACCTACCAGCACTGCATCGAAAGCATCGGGTTGGATCAGCAGGAAATCTACAACCGCTACCGCGTCGTGCCCGAAATCCACGGCAAGATCGCGCTCGCCAACCGCCGGCTGGAAAAGGTGCTGCGTTCCGACTTCGACCTCACCGACCGCGTCAACCTGCACGAATTCGCGCTGTCCTACTTCTTCTTCGCGGTGATCTTCGAAGGCTGCTGGTTCTACAACGGCTTCACGCCCATCTTCGCGCTACAACGGCGCGGCCTGATGAAGGGCGCCGCCGAGCAACTGCAATACATCATGCGCGACGAGGTGCTGCACTGCGCCTTCGGCATCCGCGTCGTGCGCGAACTGTTGAAGGAAGAGGGCCTGGAACTCGACCCGCAGGCGCTGCGCGAGCTATGGGATGAAGCCGAAGCCGCCGAACGCGCCTACGCCAGCTACATCCTGCGCGACCCCATCCTCGGCTACAACGCCGAGCTGCACGTCCAGCAATTCCGCTTCATCGCCAACCGGCGGGCGCGGCAGGTCGGCGTCGAGGAACCGTTCCCCGGTGCCGACAACGTCCTGCCCTGGCTCGATGAACAGGCCAACCTGAGGAAGGAAAAGAACTTCTTCGAGACGAGAGTCACGGAATACCAGACGGGTGGGGCGTTGGCTTGGGATTGAGCCAGGAGCGAGGATTTCTCCTCGCCGAGCGATCGCCCGCGCCGGGTCAGGGCTGCCGGCTATCCGGCAATGACCATAACCGTGCCCGGTTGATCCGGGCAACGCGGCGGGTATGGCGGGCATCGACGATCTTGAAAGCCTCCGTCTCGGTGTCCGGGAAAACCGCGAAGAGCGCTTCCGGGCAGCGGCTCACGGCAACCGGCGGAAGCTTTTCGGCGAAATCGATGCGGCTCAGGCGCGACCCGCATTTGCGATAAACAAACCCCTTCAGGTAGGGCGAGCCGTGGTTGAAGACGAAGACAAACAGGTCTTTGCTGCAGTGGCTGACTACGATTTCGCCGACTTCGTAGTCGGCGGCGTCCAGATCGCCGAAGGCGGGTAGGGGCTGACCGTCGACGACCAGGGTGAGCACGCGGCTCTCGGGGTCCTGGCGCATTTCGACGCTGCTGCCCTGGCGAGCATCTCCCAGCCGGCAACTGCCCTGAAATGGCTCCGCGTCCGCTCGGGCGGTCGAGAAGGCAAGGCAACAAGCAGCCAGTGCCAGCCAGTAGCGGGTGTAGCGGGGGAATTTCATGGGCGATTCAGAGGGGCTGTTCGCCCAGTCAGGCAAATACCCTGGCTTCGAGCGGGCGCGTCGGTGTTTGTGCATCGCGGTCTATTTCGACCAGAGGGCTACGAACGCCTGGAATCTCGAGGTTTCGGCTGAAGAACATGGCTTCTCTGCCCCGCGATGAGGTACGCGCGCTGTAGTTCAGGGTGTACTGCAGCCAGGGGAACTCCTGATAGTGCGTGTGTATCGGGGAAACATCGTCGTAGGAGACGATCCAGCTTACATGACTCAGCCTTTGGATCGATTCGGCGATTGATGCGTGATCTTCCGGGGCGTAGGCGTCGTAGTACAGGTACCGTCCTTTCTCGAAATAAGGCGGGTCGATATAAACCAGTGTGTTTGCCTTCCATTCCGGACTTTTCTCCGCAAGAAAAGCTTGTGCATCCATGCAGCTCAACTCGATGCGAGAGCGCAGGGCGGAGATTTTTCTGATTCGGGAGATCAATTCCGGTTTGTTGTAACGGGCGTCGATTTTCCACTTGCCGGTCTGCTCCCGTCCGCCGATGACGCCACCGTTCAATATCCCGGAGCGATTGGTTCGGTTGAGAAAGAAGAACGCGAACCCCAGATCAAGCTCATCCGCTGTCTCGTGGTTACGGAATATCGCCTTCTGTCGATCCCATTCTTCCACGGTCAATATGGTCTTTTCGATGAGGCTGCACAGTGCGTCGGTACGCGTCAATACACTATTCCAGAAAGCGTAGACAGGGCGGTTGATGTCATTGATGACGACTCTGCGGACGACGCCGGTGATCAGCAATTCCCAGGCAACGGCGGCGCCACCAGCATAAGGTTCGACATATCTTCCGTCCGACAAACCATTAAGGCGAATGATGTCTCGGATGAAACGGGCGATCTTGCCTTTGCCGCCGGGGTAGCGCAGCGGTGAGTAGCGGCCGCTCTGCGGTAGGCTTGGCTGAGGCTGTTCAATTGGCATCTGAAGCTCCGAAGGCGGCGATGAATACCGGAATAGCAGCGTCCCAGCCGGCGCGCACAGCTTCGGGTGTGGGGATGCCATACTTGTTGTGAGCGAAGCTGTTGAGCGACTCTATCGAGATTGCGGAATTGGTAGCCATGATCTGGCTGCGGAATCCATGCAGTTCCTTTTTCTTCGTCCCGTTTTTTTCCATGTGCTGAATTACTCGCTCCGCCCGGCTGGATAGGCTGAGGTCTTTCCGGTGACCGTTGTGGATTTCGGATGCGTCGATCTGGTTG
>DILW01000137.1:4268-27615 GCA_002425245.1 Betaproteobacteria bacterium UBA5582
TGAAGGCGGCAGCGATGGTTCGCTGCTCGGCGTCGATTGATGCGGCTTCATGCAATAGCCGCTGCCCTTTGGTGAATACGGGGGGCTGGAATTCGTGCCGTTTGGGCGAGAGCGTTCGGCGCGGACGAGGTGTGGCAGCTTTTTTCTGTTTTTCGATTTCCGGCGAATTGCCTTTTGGCTTTGCATCGCCAGTTTTCAGGTCGATTTCGTTGAAGGCTTTGGGCTTACGTTTGTTTGCGGCGGCTTGGAGCCTGAATTCGCCGGGAAGGGCGGCGAAGTAGTTCTCGATGTCAGATGACTTGTTCAGCCGACGTGTATCAATTGCGCCATCCCGCACGTCCTCAATGATTCGCTTGAGTACGCTCAAGGCCCATGCGGGGTCGGCGGTCAGCATGGGAATTGCGTGGCCACTGGCAGGTTTGGCGATGACGATGCCCAGGTGCTCGCGCCCGGCTGCGGATTCGAGAAAGCGTGCCAGGATCGATGATTTCTTGCTTTCGAGCATGGATCTAGTGGATGCCCATTCTTCCGTTGTGTAATCGGCGTTGCGCCCGACGAATTCGATAACATCCAGAATGGATCGGTCACCGGTGAAACGCTGGATTTCCAGTGTTCCCCATTGAATTCGTCCTTCTCCATCTGCCGAGCCGGCGTGACGGCGGTAAATCCAGTCATGCGCATCAGTCCGGTTGCGGAACAATACGCAGCGAATTGGTTCGACGATGCTTCTGTCAAAACCATCGGACGCACGCCGCAATGTATTTTTCTGCGTGCTTGCTAGCCCCGTGGCTTCGAGAATGTCGGCATTGACCAGAACTTTCATCGCAGAAAGGCGGCGGTTTCCCTCTAGAACGATGTAGTCCTCGCTTTCGTCCGCTTCGATGACGTACAGGCTGTCTCCGGGGTCGATCCCATTTTCCTTGATGCTGTGCATCAGAGTGCGGAAATGGGCCGGATTCAGTTCAATCAACCTTTCCAGCGCTTCGGACTGGTTGCCAGCGCTGCCGAGACGCGGGTTGTCTTCATCGAGCAGCAGTTCGTCTATAGACAGTTCAAGATACTCAACCATGCGCTGCTCCATTACCCAGTTGGCGGTATTTAGTCAGCCAGCTTGTCGTTTGATACAGAAGCTCGAAGGCTTCTATGCTTGTGCCGTTAATGTGCAAATCTGCCGCTTGTGCAACCCGGTAGGGGATGCGTAGGCGGTGGAGAACATTTCCCAGAACTGCAACGTCATCGCGAAAACTGGCGTCGGGTCTGGCAAAGGGAATGATGTGATAGCAGACGAGTTGGGAAACCGGTTGTCTGCCGAACCAACGTTTCCAGAAAACATCCGTCAGATGGGATTTAATCGACTTCTCTTTCCAGTTGGCCCCAGTGGCGACCTGCGCGCCAGCGAGCAGGAATCCGGGAAGACCGTCGGGGTGTTTGCGCCAAGCAAAGATGTCAATCTGGTCATCTTGTGGCCTTTGGGGGGCAGATGGATCGGGATCGACGCTGCCGTCCCGCAGAATGCCCCAGATTTCCTTGAGCTTTTCCAGGAATCCCGAGTGGTCGGGTCGAGGGTGCCCGAAAGACCAAGCCTGCCCTCCCACTTCGGCTGCCAATGCTGCCGTGGAGAAATATTGGAAATAGCGGCGTAGATTTGCGATATCCGCTTCGTCGGGATAAACGGTCGAACCTTCCAGAATGGGGGAGACGGATTTCAAATGAGAGAGGATCAGGCAGAGAAGATAAGCGGTTTGTCCAAGATGTGTGTCGTTTCCCGTGAAGGTCAGTACGGTCCCATTTTCATCCAGGTCGAACGGGTAGGCCTGGCCAATGGCCGATTGCCTTCCGGCAATGCGCCGGGTTGCCTGGGAAACGATATCTTCGCGTATCTGTATTTCATCTTCGACATCGGCATAGTCCTCTTCAGCGCCGATTTCCTGGGCATTGATCAGGTCGCTGGTGAGAGCCTGCCGGTCCGGGGAAAAGAAGCTCGTCAACTCCAGATAATCGGCGGCGAGGTCTGGGTCGGCTTCGTCTACCGGAAAGTAGAGCGTAACGCTCATGCCCCTTTCTCCAGCGTTTCCTTGAACTTGCGTTGCATGCGTCCGTGTACCGTCTGCGCGGTTTCGGAAATGTCTTCCGCAACATTCAGCAAGGATTCGTCACGGCCATCATAGCCACGCAGATTGTTGGCGGCCTCGCGTAACATGCCACGTGCCCGAATGAGTGCCGACGCAAGTTTCTCATCGGCTGGGTGGGTACTAGCGTGAGCTTCATCAAGAGAGCCGCCGGCACGCAGAACGTGCAGGGCTTCGGTGCTGCACAGCACTTCTCCCAGGCGTTTGATGTCCGGGTTCTGTGATTCAACGACAGGTTTCTTGGCATCGCTCTTCGATCCATAAATCCAGACCAGTACTTCACGCAGGGTATCGAGCTTTGCTTCAGGGACGGGATTGGGTTGGGGGACGTACTGGGACCACGTGATATTCAGTCCGAGAAAGTCCATGTACTGGCTGCGCGATAGTGCCGTGTACAAGTGCGAGAAGTGGAATCTGGCCGCATTCCTGTCATCGATGGAGAAAGCTCCGGTAGTTTCGGCCTGCTCCAATACGTAAATTGCCGCAACCATTCTCTTGATGGTGTCGTGCTTGTCCCCAATTTTTCCCGCAATCTGTTCCAGGCTAGTATTACCGGAGCGAAACCAGTCCGCAGCAAATTTTGCCTTGGCGTAAGATTCCCACTTGGCGGCGCCGTTGATGTGTTTGAAGCCGATGAATGAACGTGCATCCTCTCGGTCTGGAACGCGGTAAACCGAAACAACATCCAGAGTCTGTCGGTAATCTTCCGGCAACTCGGGGACAGCGATGTTCAGGCGTTGAGACGATCGGATTTTCTCGACTATATCCGGTTCGCGAAACAGCTTGATGGCAGCAAGGCGCCTGTTGCCCTCCAGGACAGTCAACTTGCCCGAGTCGTGTAGCTCGACGATGAGCGGTTCGATGTCCAGGTATCCATTCGCGGATATCGACTGAAGAAGTTCCGACAGTTCCTCGCTACGATAAAGCTGGGCGATGATCTGCTCTGCCTGTTCGCTTTGATGGGTACCGACCAAGCGGGGGTTCTGACTGTCGAAATCCAGCCATTCGACAGGAACCCGGCAAGTAATCCGCAAAGGGGTTGCCGAAACTTGCTCCGGTATCTCATTCATGGCTAGCTTCCTGGTTGACCGAGGGTGGGACTATCAGATGACTCATGGGCAGGATCGTGATTGTCCATTGGGTAATGGTGCATCAGAAAAGGACTTATTTTTTCAGATAGTGCTGAACTGCGCCAGCAGGCCGTTCTTTTCGCGGCTGGCGGCGTAGCAGAGCAGGTTTTCGCCAGACGTCAGGATGGTCGGTACGCCGTCCAATGAGGTTCTGTCGCTTGCTGAGTGGGTCGGACGGGTAATAGAGGGAGAGCAGGTTAACCAGGGTGTAGTTGCGGGTGATGCTGTTGGCTTCCATGTTGTCCCCGGTCAGTCTGTTGGGCAGGCCGCCGGGGGTGGAGAGTTCGAGCTGGTCGGCGAACAGGTGCTGGCGGATGCGGGTGCCGTGCATGGCGTAGTCGCGGTGGGCGACGGCATTGACGATGGCTTCGAAGACGGCGGACGGGACGGCACTATACATCAGCCATGATCCTTTTTCTGGTAGCCGTTCAGCGGGTGAAATTCGCCGACCTTTTCCGTGCGTTCGAGAAACTCGCTTACTGCCTGGCGGACCAGCCAGGCCAGCGAAAGTCCGTGTTGATCGGCCATTTCCTGGAGGCGCTGGAGTTGTTCAGGGGGCAGGGAGACGGTGGTGCGGATGGCCTTCATGATTAAGCTCTGTGAGTCACTGTGCATCATTTTAGTCGGATGAAGTGAACATTGACGTATTTTGAGAGCGACAGTTGGTTCGAGATGACTAAACGGCTGTAGTGGCCGAACTCCAGCCTCCCACCAAAACATCAGAAACCCATCCGTCCGAGGGGCTCAGTGCGTAGATGTTCATAGACAGCATTTCCCGCTAAACCAAAACAACGGCATCGCTGTAGCGGGCCACGGTCTGGTCGTGCGTCAGCAATCGCATGGGTTCGACCAGGGCCTGGGCGATCAGCAAGCGGTCGAACGGGTCTTGGAGGTGCTTGGGCAGCGTTTCGATGGCGGCGGCGTGTTCTGCCTCGATGGCCAGGAACTGGTAACCCGCAGCGCGAAAATGGCGGACGGCATCGTCGCCCGATACCGGCATGTCGCCCCGTCCCAGGCTGTGCTTGATGGCGATTTCCCAGATGCTGGCGACGCTGATCCAGATCGTGGCGCGCGGCGAAAGGATCAGCTCACGCGCTTTTCCCCTCAGTAAGTTGTTTTCTCAAGCATGGGGCTTCTGGAAAATCTGTCCGGGAATGCTGTAATGTGAACGCTATGCAATCGCATTTGCGATGTTATAACATTACTTTTTTTTGCGTTCAGAGATACACATGCAAGCCCAATTCGTTTTCAAGCCCGCTGTCGCGGCGCTGTTGCTGGTCGGTTTCGGACCCGTTGCCTGGGCCCAGGAGGTCGAGCGTCAGCTTTCGGAAATCAGCGTCGTCGGTCGTACAGAGGGGCAGACCTATTATCACGAGGAGAGCGGCGTCGCCCGTTCGGAAACGCCGCTGCGCGAATTGCCGCAGTCGGTGCGGGTGATTCCCCGGCAGTTGATCGACGACATCGGCGCTGTCCGCCTTGAGGAGGCCTACGATTACGTTAGCGGTGTCACCCGCCAGAACAGCTTCGGCGGTCTCTGGGACAATTTCGCGATCCGCGGCTTCGCTGGCAACGAGAACACCGGGCCCAACTTCCTGCGCAACGGCTTTGCCGGCAACCGCGGCTACAACGCCCCGCGCGACATGGCCAACGTCGACCGCATCGAAGTGCTCAAGGGGCCGTCGGCGGCGCTCTACGGCGCCAGCGAGCCGGGCGGCATTCTCAATGTGGTGACCAAGAAACCGCAGTTCAAGGCGGGCAGGTCGCTGGAGTTCTATGCCGGCAGCTACGACAGCTACCGCCTGTCCTTCGACGCCACCGGGCCGCTGGCCGATCAACTGGCCTACCGCCTGAACGTCGCGGTCGAGGACAAGGGCAGTTTCCGCGATCACATCGACAGCGATCGCTATCTGGTTGCCCCGTCCTTCACCTGGGTGCTGTCGCCGAACACGCTGCTCAATTACGACCTCGAACTGCTGCGCCACAAGGTGCCGATGGATCGCGGCGTGGTCGCGGTCGGCGGCCGCACCGGCAGCATCTCGCGCGAAACCTTCCTTGGCGAGCCGGGTGACGGCGATATCAGCATCGACAACAAGACCCACCAGTTGACGCTGGAGCACGAGTTCACCAGCGACTGGAAGGCCAAGGCCGGGCTGGCCTACCGGACGACCGACCTGAGCGGCTATTCGACCGAGGTGCGGCCGAGCAATCCGCTGCTCTTCGTGCCGGCCGGCTCGCGCAACGTCAATCGCGAGCGTCGTTATCGTAACTACGATTCCGAGGACGTTTCCTTCCAGGGCGAGGTGCACGGCAAGTTGACCACTGGCAGCATCAAGCACGAACTGCTGGCTGGCCTCGACAGTTACCGCTTCTCGCTCGATTCGGTGATGCGGCGCGTGCGTCCGGCCAATTACGCGATCAATATCGATGACCCGGTCTATGGCCAGCCGCTGCCGACGCCGACGGCGAACACCGATACCCTGGAAAAGCAGCGCGCCACCGGCGTTTTCCTGCAGGACCAGATTCACCTGGCGGAAGACTGGCGCCTGCTGCTCGGCCTTCGTCATGACCGCTTCCATCAGACCATCGACAACCGCCGCACCGGCTTGCGCAGCAAGCAGTCGGAAGGCAGGACGACACCGCGCGTCGGCTTGACCTGGTTGCTCAATCCGAGCCTCTCGCTTTACGCCCTGGCCAGCGAATCGTTCCGCCCGAACACCGGCAGCAGCTTTGCCGGCGCCGCGTTCGCGCCGGAAGAGGGGCGGGCGAAGGAGGTCGGAATCAAGTACGAATCGGCCGACAAGCGCTACGGCGGCACGCTTTCCGTCTTCGACATCGACAAGAAGAATGTCCTGACCAACGATCCGGCCAACGCCGGCTTCTCGCTGGCGGCCGGCGGGGCGCGCAGCCGCGGCGTGGAAATCGATGTTTCCGGCCAGGTGACCGCAAAAATCCGGGTTACCGCCAACTACGCCTACACCGACGCCGAAATCACCAAGGACAACAACGCGGCCCTGGTCGGCGCCCGCCTGCTTAACGTGCCCAAGCACAGCGGCAGCGTCCTGGCCATGTACGAGGACGGCTTTGCCGCCGGTCGTTACGGCGTTGGCGCTGGCGCCACCTATGTCGGCAAGCGCGCCGGCAACGCGCTCGCCACCTTCGATCTGCCGTCCTACGCGACGGCGCGGCTGATGGCCTACTGGAAGCCGAGCCCGAACCTGCGCTTTTCGCTTGATGTCGAGAACCTCTTCGACAAGACCTACTACGCCAGTTCGTACGACGTCTCCTGGGTGACGCCGGGCACGCCGCGCACGATCACCCTCGGCATGCAGACGCGGTTCTGATCTTGGTCCGCCTGCCTGCCCAGCGCATCGACGCCATCGATACCCTGCGCGGTATGGTGATGGCCCTGATGCTGGTCGATCACGTCCGCGAGTTCTTCTACCTGCACCGCCAGGTTGGCGATCCGATGGACCTCGCCAGCGTGGATCCGGCGCTGTTCTTCACCCGCCTGGCCAGCCACTGGTGCGCGCCGATCTTCGTCTTTCTGACCGGGGTCGGTGCCTGGTGCTACGGCCAGAAGTTCGCCGACCCGCGGCCGGCGATCAGCCGCTACCTGCTCAAGCGCGGCCTGTTCCTGGTCGTTCTCGAGCTGACCGTGATCAACTTTGCGTGGACTTTCGTCTTCCCGCCGAAAATGCTTTACCTGCAGGTGATCTGGGCCATCGGCCTGAGCATGCTGGCGCTGGCGGTGCTGCTCTGGCTGCCGCGCGGGTGGCAGTTCGTCGTCGGCATCGCCATCGTCGCCGGCCATCACCTGCTCGATGCCGTCCATGTCGCGCCGGGCGAGGCCGGGCAGGTGCTCTGGGCGATCCTCCACGATCGAGCAGTGATCGATTTCCTCGGCGTGCCGGCACGGACCTCCTACCCGGTGCTGCCGTGGTTCGGGGTGATCCTGCTCGGCTATGCCGCCGGGCCGCTCTATGCGCGTACCGTGGCGCCGGCCTGGCGCGCGCGCTGGCTGATCGCGTCCGGCGGCGGTGCCTTGCTGCTGTTCCTGTCGCTGCGCTGGCTCAATGTCTACGGCGACCACCCGCGGCAAGCCGCCGAAGGCCTGCTCGGCCAGACGATGAGCTGGCTAAACCTGACCAAGTATCCGCCTTCGCTGCTCTTCGTATTGCTCACCGTCGGTAGCGGACTGTTGCTGCTCGCCGCCCTGGAACGCTGGCCGCGCTCGCGTTTCTGGTCCGATTTCGGGCGGGTGCCGATGTTCTTCTATGTTCTTCACCTTTACCTGCTGCACGGACTCTACCTGCTTTGCCGTCACCTCTTCGGCGCCGGCCAGGACGGGCGCTATGCCTTCGACCACGTCGCTCAGATCTGGCTGATGGCAGCACTGGTCCTGCTCGCCATCTATCTGCCGTGCCGCAGCTTCGCCGCCTACAAACGTCGTCACCCCGGTGGCTGGCGTTCCTATTTCTGATCCGGGAGAAACCATGAAAACCAGCCTGAATATTGCTGCCATCCTGATCGCTGCGCTCTCTCTGACGCCATCAGCACACGCCCACGGCATCTGGTTTGCCCAGCGCGCCGGCGAACTGGCGCTGGTGTACGGTGACGGTGCCGAAGAGGGGCCGATCGTGCCCAAGTTCGACCGGGTCGGCGGCGTGCAGGCGGTGGACGAGAACGGCCAGGCCATCGCGGTGCAACTGCTCAAGACCGACCACCTGCTGCTCGTCGATGCCGACGGCGAACCGGCGCTGCTCGGGGCGACGCTGGACAACGGCTATTTCAGTCAGCGCGCCGACGGCAAATGGAAGAACACGCCGAAGAGCCAGACGCCGAATGTGCGCAAGAGCGGTCGCTACTACAAGCACGCCATCCATCAGGTGCGCGATCTCGCGCAGGCAATCCAGCCGCTGGCCGGCCAAGCCCTGCAGATACTGCCGGTTAGTCCGCGCCTGCCGACGCGGAAAGGCGAGATGATGACGCTGCGCGTGCTGCTCGACGGCAAGCCGCTGGCTGGCCTGAAGCTGGCACCGGATTTCGTCAACAATCCCGAGCAGCGCACGGCGCCTACCAACGCCAGGGGGATTGTCCGGATCAAGGTGGCGAACCAGGGGCTCAACGTCATCTATGCAACCCACGAAGTGCCGGCGACGACCGAAGATGCGGATATCGTGCAGCACGCCGCCAGCTTCTCCTTCCTGCTCAAGCCGCCAGCCCACTGAGCGCGAAACCGTGAGCGGCCTGCGACGCTCGTTGAGTCGTCGCAAATCCGACAAAACCGCCGGCCGGGCGCGACACCATGCGCCCGGTTCGTGCAGCGGCGGTGCCTGCTGCGCTGGCACTGCTCTTGCGTTGGTTCGGGCGTTACCAACCACTCTCCAGCCTGCCATGCCCCTGCCCGAAACCGCCGACTTTCGCTTGCCGTACGCTGTCGCCGCATGAACGCGGCCCATGTCGATGACTGGCTGCGCGGCCGCGCCCTGACGGCCAGCGATATCGATTGCGCGACCACGGTGATGCTCAAGATCCTCGACGGCAAGTGCAAGATGGGCGCCGTCGATAAAGTCGTCATGGCGCTGCTCTACGATGCCGTCAAGGATCGCCCGGGCGAGCGTTTCGGCGATGAGTACCATCGCTTGATCGCCGCTGCCCGGGCTGCCGGCAGCGAGGAAATGCGCAATCTCGTCTACGAAAAGCGGGTGCTCGCCGAGACCATGCTCTCGCGCCCGGTCATGAAAACCTTCAAGGCGATGCTGCGCGAGCAGGGCTTGTTCGCCGGATTGAGCGAAGAGGACGATTCGCTGGCCTGAAGCAGCCTGTAAGAAATTGACGCGCCCGCCGACTAATGGGAACCAGTGCGCCGGCAATCAGTCCACAGGACTGAAGCAGCTTCGGCGCTCCAGCGGTATCGACCGCAAACCCGCGCCAGCGAAAGGCAAGCAATGTCACCCCTCAAGAAAATACAAGGATTGATCTTGGCGATATCCACCAGTGTACTGATCAGCGGTTGCAGCGAAGGCGAAGCTGCAGCCAAGGCAAACCGGCCGGCGATGCCCGCCGTCACCGACAGCATCGTTCTCGGCATGGGCTGTTTCTGGGGCGCCGAACGGCACATGGCGGCGATTCCGGGCGTGCTCGACGTCGAGAGCGGCTACGCCAACGGCGAGATTGCCGGTACCTACGAAGCGGTCCTGGCGCACGAGAAAATGCTGCAATGGGGCAAGACGACCCAGCGCAACCACGCCGAAGTGGTCAAGGTCACCTTCGACCCGGCGAAGACCGATCTGGAAAAGGTACTGATCCAGTTCTGGGAGAACCACGATCCCACCCAGGGCAACCGCCAGGGCAACGATGTCGGCAGCAACTACCGTAGTGCCGTGTACACCAACAGCGACGCCCAGCGGGCAGTGGCGCTGAAAACCCGCGACACTTTCCAGGCGGCGCTGAAAGCTGCTGGCAAAGGCGCCATCACCACCGAGATTGCGCCGCTGCAGAAGTATTTCAAGGCGGAGGAATACCACCAGGACTATCTGGTCAAGAATCCGAACGGCTATTGCGGACTGGGCGGTACCGGCGTCAAGTATCCACAGGCTGGTGCCGCCGCGACGACGCCGATGCCGGCCGCCGCTGCCCAGGTGCCGCGGCTGGATGCGGCAAAGCTCGATTTCCAGCGCCAACTGATCGTCTTCGAGGCCGAGGATTGCGCCTATTGCCGCAAGTTCAAGGCCGAAGTGCTCGACCGCTGGCAGTCGCCGGTAGCCATCGCGAGTACGCTCAATCCGCAACCGCCCGAAGGCTGGGCGCTGGAGAAAGCCTTGTTCGCGACGCCGACCATCGTGCTTTTCGAGAAGGGCAAGGAGGTTTCGCGCTACACCGGTTACAACGGTGAAACCACGCGTTTCTGGAAATGGCTGGGCTTTCATCTGCTGACGCCGGCGCAGCAGAAGATCGCCTTCGAGCAGGGCACCGAGTATCCGGGCACCGGCTCGCATCTGGATGAAAAGCGGCCCGGCACCTTCGTCGATCCGATCACCGGCGCGCCGCTGTTCCGCAGCGATACCAAGTTCGACAGCGGCACCGGCTGGCCCAGCTTCTTCAACCCGCTGCCCGGTGCCTTGACCGAGCACGTCGATGACAGTCACGGCATGCGCCGGGTCGAGGTGCGCAGTGCCAGTTCCGGCATTCACCTCGGCCACGTCTTCGACGATGGCCCGCCGCCGACCGGCAGGCGCTACTGCATCAACGGCAATGTGCTCAAGTTCGTGCCCGACAAAGGGCGCTGAGGGGGCGCTTCAGGCGGGATTTGTCGTATAGGCGACACCGCCGGTCAGGCAGGCGTAGGGGGCGGGCAGGTCGCCCGGCAGTTGCCAGCCGAACAGCAGTTCCTCGGCATCGGCGACCGTGGCGCCGGTGCACAGAATCTGTTCGGAAAGATGGGCGAACGCCGCCAGGCGTATCCAGAACAGTGTTTCCTCGGTCAGTCTGGGACTCATGATCAACTCCCTTGATTTGACAGGGAAGTCGAAGCATTTTCCGGGCCATCGGGAGGGTGACGTCGCCGCGCGGCGCCGGCTTGCGGCCGGCACCCTTGTGGTGCGCGGCGCAAGCTGCTGGGGCGTTTACTGGTTGCGCAGGGCCAGGGTCCAGGCTTCCATGGCCTGGTTGGCCGGCGCCATCGGCGCTTCCATGAAGCTGATGACGAACTTCTCGCCGAGATCGGCAATGCCGATCGAGCGCGGGCGAACGGCCAGCACCTGCGGGTTGGGGATGGCGAAGCCGAAGCAGAAGACGATGTCCACGGCGGCAATCAGGCCGGGCATGATTTCGCCGCCGATCTTGGTGGTGTGAGCCAGGTGGTCGAAGACGGCAATGAACTGCACCTTCGGGTTTTCGGCGATCTTGGCCTTGTAGTAGTCGACCAGCGCCGGAACGGACTGGTAGCTGGTTTCGTTCTTGCCGATTTCGGCGACGTAGACGGGGTACTTGTCGTTGAACAGGGTTTGCTTCATGGGGTCCTCTCGCGGTCAGTCGTTTTCATGATGTTTGGGTTAAAACAGTAGCGTAGCAGGCTTTGGATCGGCAGGCGCGGAATTGGCGCCGGCTTGCCGATCCGGGGCGCCGCCGGCTCAGTGCTCGTGCCCGTGATGCGCATGGTCGTGGCAGGCCAGGGTCAGATTGCGGGTGAGCAGGCAGCCGGCGAGAAAGTCGGCAATGGCCTGGTCGGGATTCTCCTCGTAGGCGACCAGCGGCTGCACGCCGAGTTCGGTCAGGCGATGGAAGAGCTTGCCGCCCATGCTGCCGCTGATCAGCACTTCGATGCCGGCGAGCGCCTCGGGCAGGCCCGCGCCGCTGGCATGAAAACTCTGCTCGATGGGCAATTCGACCAGGCGCTTGCCGTTGACCTGGCCCTGTTCGATGTCGTAAATCCAGAACTTGCGGCACTTGCCGGCATGCTCGGTGATCGTCCGACGATTCTGGCTGGTGATGGCGATCTGCATGATGTTCTCCGGCTCAGTGGGCGTCGGGATTCTTGCTGCTCAGTTCGCGCGCTTCCTCGTGGTCGCCCCAGATGGCGTTGAGGATGGCGAGCAGGACGGCGAAGCCGATGCCGAGTACCCAGGCGAAATACCACATGTTGTTTCCTTTCAGGTCTTGTCGAATTCGTCGCTGCCAATGATCAGGCGGGTGTCCGTCAGATACTGGTGCGGCGGGATTTCCAGATTGGTCGGGGCCGGCTTGTTCTTGAACACGCGGCCGGCAAAGTCGAAGGTCGAGCCGTGGCAGGGGCACAGGAAACCGCCCGGCCAGTCGGCGCCGAGCGCCGGGTCGCCCGGCGTGAAGGCGTTCGAGGGCGAGCAGCCGAGGTGGGTGCAGATGCCGACGGCGACCAGCATTTCCGGAACCCGCGAACGGGTTTCGTTGGCCGCGTAGGCCGGTTGCTGGGAAGTGACGGTGGAGCCGGGGTCGGCCAGCATCGGTTCTGCCTTCTTCAGCGCGGCGAGCATTTCCGGTGTGCGGTTGAGAATCCACACCGGCTTGCCGCGCCATTCGACGATCATCATGTCGCCGGGGGCGAGCTTGCCGATGTCGACTTCGACCGGCGCGCCGGCCGCCAAGGCGCGTTCGGAGGGCATCAGGCTGCTGACGAAGGGAATCAGCGCGGTCAGCGTCAGTGCCCCGCCGGCGCCGGCGGTGGCGATCATCCACTGGCGGCGGGCCGGGCTGTCGCAAACGGTGAATGAACCTCCCTGGCAAGTACAAGTGCTCATGGTTTTCTCCTTAGTAGGCGGCGTGATCGTTTTCACGGATGTAGGCGGCGGTGACCTTGCCGGCCATCACCTTGTAGGCCCAGCTGGTGTAGGCAATGATGATCGGCATGAAGATCAGCGTCGCCCAGAGCATGATGTTCAGCGTCAGGTGGCTGGAAACGCTGTCGTAGACGGTGAGACCGGAACGCAGGTCGGTCGACGAGGGCATCACGAAGGGGAACAGCGAGACACCGGCGGTGCCGATGACGCCGACGATGGCCAGCGACGAGGCGACGAAGGCGGCCAGCGTCGCGCCGTTGACCGCCAGCAGCATGGCGGCCAGCGTGCCGGCATAGGCCAGCGCGGGCAGCGCCATGGTCGCCGGGTACTTGTCGTAGTTGGCCAGCCAGGCGCCGGCCTGACGGACCACTTCCTTGTCCAGCGGGTTGGGCAGGGCGCCGGCATCGACCGTCGAGGCGATGGCATAGCCGTCGATCCCCTGCCACAGCCAGACACCGGCGGCCGAGAAGGTAAGCAGGAGCAGGCCACCGAAGATCAGCATGGCGGTCTGCGTGCGGCGGTAGACGTCGCCTTCGGTGCGGTGCATCAGGTAGGTGGCGCCCTGGAAGGTGATCATCGCCGTCGATACGACGCCGCAAAGCAGGGCGAAGGGGTTGAGCAGGGCCCAGAAGCTGCCGGTGTAGATCGGCATCAGGTTGTCGGCAAAGTAGAAGGGCACGCCCTGGAACAGGTTGCCGAAAGCGACGCCGAAGATCAGCGGCGGCACGGCGCCGCCGACGAACAGGCCCCAGTCCCAGGTCTTGCGCCAGGTCGGGTTGGCGATCTTGCTCCGGTAGTCGAAGCCGACCGGACGGAAGAACAGCGCCCAGAGCACGGCCAGCATGGCCCAGTAGAAGCCGGAGAAGGCGGTCGCGTAAACCAGCGGCCAGGCGGCGAAGATGGCGCCGCCGCCGGTGATGAACCAGACCTGGTTGCCGTCCCAGTGCGGGCCGACGGTGTTGATGACGACGCGGCGCTCGACGTCGTCCTTGGCAACGAAGGGGAGCAGGGTGCCGACGCCCATGTCGTGGCCGTCCATGATGGCGAAGCCGACCAGCAGGACGCCGACCAGCAGCCACCAGATGAGTTTCAGCGTGGGGTAATCGAAAAGCATGGTTGTTCCTCAGGCGTGAGCGTATTCATTGTCATAGCGGCCGGTACCCAGGCTGCCCGGGCCCTGTTTGGCGAAGCGCACCATCAGGTACATCTCGACGATCAGCAGCACCGTGTAGAAGCCGACGAAACCGGCGAGCGAGCCGTAGATGCTGGCCACCGACAGATTGGAGACCGACAGGTGGGTGGGTAGTACGCCGTAGATGGTCCACGGTTGGCGACCGTATTCGGCGACGAACCAGCCCAGTTCGCAGGCCAGCCAGGGAACCGGCAGCATCCACAGGGCCCAGCGCAGCAGCCAGGGCTTGTCGGCGAAGTTGCCCTTGATCGAATGCCACAGCGCGGTGCCGAACAGCGCCAGCATCAGGAAGCCGAAGGCGACCATCAGGCGAAAGGTCCAGAACATCGGGGCGACCGCCGGGATGGTGTCGGAAACGGCTTTTTCGATCATTTCCGGGGTGGCGGTACGCACGTCAACCACGTATTTCTTCAACAGCAGGCCAAAGCCGAGATCCTGCGCATGCTGTTCCAGCAGGGCGCGCGATTCGCTGTCGGCCGGGTTCTTGCGCAAGGCCTCCAGGGCGGTGACGGCGATCTGGCCGGAAAGGATGCGCTGGCGGTTGGTTTCGCGGATTTCCTTGATCCCGGGAATCTGCTTGTCCAGCGAGCGCGTGCCGATGATGCCCATGACCCAGGGAATCTCGATCGCGAAGTCGTTCTTCATTTCCTTCTCGTTGGGGATGGCGACCAGGTTGAAGCCGGCCGGTGCCGGTTCGGTTTCCCACATCGCCTCCATTGCAGCGAGTTTGGTTTGCTGGGCTTCGCCGATGCTGTAGCCGGCTTCGTCGCCGAGCACGATCACCGAGCAGACCGAGGCAAAGCCGAAGGCGGCGGCAATGCGGAAGCTCTTTTTGGCGAACTCGACGTCGCGGCCGCGCAGCAGGTAGAAGGACGAGATGGCGAGGACGAAGATGGCGCCGGTGGTGTAGCCGGCCGACACGGTATGGACGAACTTGGCCTGGGCATCCGGGTTGAACAGCACGGCCCAGAAATCGACCATTTCCATGCGCATGGTCACGTAGCTGAACTCGGCGCCGACCGGGTTCTGCATCCAGCCGTTGGCGATCAGGATCCACAGGGCGGAGAGGTTGGTGCCGATGGCCATGAAGATGGTGACCATCAGATGCTGGCGGCGCGACAGGCGGTCCCAGCCGAAGAAGAACAGGCCGATCAGCGTCGATTCGAGGAAGAAGGCCATCAGGCCTTCGATCGCCAGCGGCGCACCGAAAACGTCGCCGACGTAGTGCGAGTAATAGGCCCAGTTGGTGCCGAACTGGAACTCCATGGTGATGCCGGTGGTGACGCCGAGCGCGAAATTGATCCCGAACAGCTTGCCCCAGAAGCGGGTCATGTCCTTGTAGATGGTCTTGCCGGTCATCACGTAAGTCGATTCCATGATGACGAGAATCCAGGTCATGCCGAGGGTGAGCGGCACGAACAGGAAGTGGTACAGGGCGGTGATCGCGAACTGTAGTCGGGACAGGTCGACGAGCTGCTCACTGAGCATGGGTTTCTCCTTGCTGGCTGTTGATCGAAAGCCGGATGGCTTAAATAACAGTGTTTACTTATCAAAAGCCATGCCAGCGGCAGCGAGGTTTAAAAACGATGTTAAGCTGTTGAATATAAAAACCTGCGACAGTTTGACGCAGGGTCTTTCAGAGGCTGTGAAACTGCCATTTGGCAGTATTTGGCAGTGACGTATGTCAGTTAAACTGGCAGTATTCGTGTAACGGAACCGAGGCCAAGGCCATGCTCAGCGAACTGATTTCCTTTCTCCAGACCCTGCCCGAGCCGCACATCCTGTGCGATCGCGATTACCGCATCATCGCCGCCAACGATGCCTATCGCGCCAACTGGATCGACCAGACCGAGGTGGTCGGGCGCAAGTGTTACGAGGTTTCCCACCGCTATACCGTGCCCTGCGATCAGGCCGGCGAATTCTGTCCGCTGCAGCGCAGCCTGCGTTCCGGCCAGCGCGAGCGGGTTCTGCATCTGCATCACACGGCGCAGGGGGAAAGCTTCGAAAACATCGAACTGTCCCCGATTCGCGACGACAGCGGCGAAATCGTCTACTACATCGAAAAGCTCGAACCCCTGCCGGGAACGCGCAGCCAGGCCCATGCCCAGGGCCTGATCGGGCGCTCGCCGGCCTTCGTGCGGATGATGGAGATGGTCGCCAGGGTTGCGCCGTCCGACGCCGCGGTATTGCTGCAGGGCGAATCGGGGACGGGCAAGGAACTGGTCGCCAGTGCCATCCACCGGATGAGCAAGCGGGCCGCCCAGCCTTTCGTCGCCGTCGATTGCTCCGGCCTGCCGGAAACCCTGTTCGAAAGTGAACTGTTCGGCCACGAACGCGGCGCCTTCACCGGCGCTACCGCCCGCAAGACCGGTCTGGTCGAGGCGGCGGCCGGCGGCACGCTGTTTCTCGACGAAGTTGGCGACATTCCGCTGTCGATTCAGGTCAAGCTCCTGCGCCTGCTCGAAACCGGCACCTATCGGCGGGTCGGCTCGCCCGAATTGCGCAAGGCCGAGGTCCGCATCGTTTCGGCCACCCACCGGCCGCTGGCCGAAATGGTCGAAGCCGGCAGCTTTCGCCAGGATCTGTTCTACCGCCTGAACATCTTCCCGATCTTCCTGCCGCCCCTGCGCGACCGCGGCGACGATGTTCTGCTTCTCGCCGAAGCCTTGCTGGAGCGGGTTGCCGGCGGACGGACGCTGGGGTTTTCCGCGGTGGCCCGGGCCTGGCTGGCGCGCTACAACTATCCCGGCAACGTGCGCGAGCTACGCAACCTGCTCGAACGCGCCTGTCTGCTTTGCGACGGCGACGAAATCCGCCTCGAACACCTGCCCGCCGGTAACCCCGGAAGTTTGCCCACTCTCCTGCCCGGTGCGCCGAAAAGGAAATCGCAGGGAGACCTCGCCGAACTGCTGCGCAGTTTCAAGGGCAACCGCAAGGCGCTCGCACTACAACTCGGGATTTCCGAGAGAACGCTGTACCGGCGGTTGAAGGCGATGGGCGTCAAATAGCCGGTGAGTATCGGAACAATATCTTCAATCAATTGGATGAATCGCTTCAGGCTTTCTAATATGTCGTCCTGAAACCTTCATCGCCAACCAGGGAGAACGAAATGCTCGACAGCAACATCAAGGAACAACTCAAGGCTTACCTGCAACGCCTGCAAGGCCCGATCGAACTGGTCGCGGCGCTGGGCGAGGACGACAAGTCGCAGGAAATGCGCGCCCTGCTCAACGACATTCTCGATTGCTCGTCGCAGGTCAGCCTGCGCGAAGAAGCCCATGCCCGGATTCCTTCCTTCGGCGTCGCCATCCCCGGACAGGCGCCGCGGGTTCGCTTCGCCGGTCTGCCGATGGGCCACGAGTTCACCTCGCTGGTGCTGGCCCTGCTGCAGGTCAGCGGCTATCCGCCCAAGGTCGAACAGGCGGTCATCGACCAGATCAAGGGCCTGCGCGACAAACTCGATTTCGAGACCTACATTTCCCTGTCCTGCCACAACTGCCCGGACGTCGTTCAGGCTTTGAACCTGATGGCCGCGCTCAATCCGAACATCAGCAGCACGATGATCGACGGTGCGATGTTCCAGGCTGAAGTCGAAGCGCGCCAGATCATGGCGGTGCCGACCACCTACCTGAACGGCGAGGAATTCGGTGCCGGGCGCATGCTGGTCGAAGAAATTCTGGCCAAGGTCGATACCGGTGCCGCGGCGCGTGCCGCCGAGGAGCTGGCCGCCAAGGCAGCGTTCGATGTGCTCGTCGTCGGCGGCGGGCCGGCCGGTGCCGCAGCCGCCATCTACGCGGCGCGCAAGGGCATCCGCACCGGTGTGCTGGCCGAGCGTTTTGGCGGCCAGGTGATGGACACGCTGGGCATCGAGAACTTCATCTCGGTCAAGGAAACAGAAGGGCCGAAGCTGGTCGCCGCGCTGGAACAACACGTCAAGGCCTACGAGGTCGACGTGATGAACCTGCAGCGCGCCACCCGGCTGATTCCGGCGGCGGAAGAGGGCGGTCTGGTCGAAGTGCAATTGGAGAACGGCGCCTCGCTCAAATCGAAGTCGGTGATCCTGGCGACTGGCGCCCGCTGGCGCGAAATGAACGTGCCCGGCGAAAAGGAATACAAGGCCAAGGGCGTGTGCTTCTGCCCGCACTGCGACGGCCCGCTGTTCAAGGGCAAGCGGGTGGCGGTGATCGGCGGCGGCAACTCCGGCGTCGAGGCAGCCATCGACCTGGCCGGCATCGTCGGCCACGTGACCCTGCTCGAATTCGCCGATACGCTGCGCGCCGACGCGGTGCTGCAGAAGAAGCTGTTCAGCCTGCCCAACGTCACCGTGATCAAGTCGGCGCAAACGACCGAAGTCACCGGCGACGGTCAGAAGGTCAACGGCCTCAACTTCAAGGACCGCGTTTCCGGCGAGGAGCGCCATGTCGAACTCGAAGGCATCTTCGTCCAGATCGGTCTCTTGCCGAATACCGATTGGTTGAAGGGTACGCTCGAACTGTCGAAGTTCGGCGAGATCGTCATCGACGCCAAGGGCCATACCTCGGTGCCCGGCGTGTTCGCCGCCGGCGATTGCACGACGGTGCCGTACAAGCAGATCATCATCGCCATGGGCGCCGGTGCCACCGCCTCGCTCAGCGCCTTCGATCACCTGATCCGCAGTTGAGAACAACAACGGCGCCTGCCAATTGATTTACCCCGTCATCGCCTTGTGCGTTGGCGGGGTTTTGCGTATTCCCCGACCTGATGAAAGAAAAATGATGAGAAAACTGTCCCTGCTATCCCTGGCCTTCCTCGCTTGCACGCTGACAGCGCAAGCCCAGACCGCTTCCCTGCGAACTGGCGATTCCTTGCCGGTGCTCAAGCTCAGCGACCAGCACGACAAGCCGGCAGCGATCCCGGCCGACCTGCGCCAGCTCATCTTCGCCGCCGACAAGGAGGGGTCGGCGCTGGTCACCGACTGGCTGGACAAGCAGCCCGCCGACTGGCTGGTGCGGACCAAGCGCGTCTACCTGGCCGACATCCACAAGATGCCCGGACTGGTCACCCGCATGTTCGCCCTGCCGAAACTGCGCGAAAAACCTTACCAGATCGTTCTCGGCCGCGAAGAAGTCGACCTGGCCGTGTTTCCGCGCAAGAAGGATTGCGTGACCCTGCTGCCGCTCGACGCGGGTAAGCTCGGCCAGGCCAGCTTCGCCTGCGATGCGAACGCCCTGCAGACAGCGCTGAAATAAAAAAAGGGCGGGGAATTCCCCGCCCGAATACGCAAGGCAATCGGTCGCCTAGTGCTTCTTGTGGTGCTCGTCCACTTCCTCCCAGCCGGTGATCATCGCCTTGATGTGGGCGAACACGGTGTGGCCGGTGGTGGTCAGGTAGACGTGGATGAAGAAGAAGGCGGTGATCATGAAAGCGCCCAGGGTATGGGCGACGGCCACCCATTCGAGGTTGAGGTACTGGTCCACGCCGAGTTGCCGCCAGTTGCCGTAGAACAGGTAGAGCAGCCCGGAGATCCAGATCAGCGGCGAGATGAAGGCGAGCAGGGCGAGGTAGGCCAGGCGCTGGAGCGGGTTGTGCTTCTGCACCACGGTCTTGCGGAAGGGGTGCGGCGCGTCGCGGAAGATGCCGATCAGGTAGTAATTGACCATCGCCAGCACGTTCTTCAGCGACGGCAGGTACTGCCGCCATTCGCCGGTGGTGAATTGCCAGAAGATGGTGAAGGCCCACAGGGTCAGCAGGCTCCAGGCGGCCAGGGTATGCAGCTGGACGGCTTTCTGGAAGCCGAGCAGGCTGTAGCTGCCATGAACCTCGAAACCGGTGATCATCATGCCGATGATCAGAAGGGCTTGCGACCAGTGCCAGAAGCGCTCGTAGCGCTTGTAGATGTAGATGCGTTCGGCGCTCATTGTTCATTCTCCTTGCGACGACGGGTGATGATGCGGACCAGGCCGTGGATCAGGCCACCGCCGATGGCACCGACGATGGCCAGGCCACCGAAGAGGTCCACCCAGGGGTTATGGTCGCGACCGGGCAGATAGATATCGGTGATGGCACTGAGTCGGCCGTCACTGTTGCGGGTGTGGCATTCGGCGCAGGGCACGGCTTTTTCCTTGGGCGCCACCATGTGGGTGGTAAACCAGTTCATCCGTGTTTCGATGAAATCGAACTTGCCGCTGTAGGGCAGGCCGGCGGTTTCCATGCCCGACTTGATCGCCTTGGCGTAGTCGTAGTGTTTCCAGAACGCCGTGTCGTCATCGCCGAACACATGGTTGACGACCAGGGTGTTGTTCACCGGATCGTAGGCCTGCTTGCCGCGCATCACCTTGAACGGCCAGATACGGGCGTTTTCGTCGCTGGCCGAACCCTGGATGCGGTTCAGTTCGAGGACACCGTCGGCGCCGATGTACTTGTCCAGCTTGTCGACAATGGAAACCTGTTCGACAGTGCCGTTGTACCACTTGTATTCCGGGCGGACGTTCTCGCCGTACTCGAAATCGCCCTTGGCGGCTGAATACTTGAGGTGGCCGTGATCGTCCTTGATGAACAGCGGCTTGCCATCGGGGCCCATTTTGCCGGCGGTGGACCAGTCCCAGAGCATCTTGGTGGCAACGCCGCCACGGGCGAATTCCGGAATGTGGCAGGTCTGGCAGGCGACCTTGTTGGCGTGATTGTTGATCTTGGCCTGCTTGTGCGGTGCCTGGCTGTGACAGGATTCGCAGGTGGCGCGGTTGTGGTCGTCCTTGGGCAGGTCGAAGCCGTGCTGGTCCTTGGGGTTGACGGCGTAACGGCTGCCCGAGGGCTGGTGGGCGTTGAAGGTGTGGCAGTCGGAGCAGGCCATGTCGGCACCGTCCTTCGCCATGTGCACGTCAAGCTCGCGCGACGGGTTCTTGAGCGAGGTGTCGAGATCACCGTGCTTGACCGCGTCGCCGCCGCCGCCGTTGAAGTGGCAGTTGCCGCAGTTGCTGCGTCCGGGCTTGCCGACATGCTGGGCGATCTTGGTCAGATCGGGGGCCTTGAACTGCTTCTTGCCCGGCGGTCCTTCCATCGGTTCGAATTCGCGGTCTTCGTAGAGCGGATGACCGGCGTCGGTGCTGAACTTGCGATAGCCACCGGTGGTGTCGTGGCAGGCCAGGCAGTCGACGTTTTCCTGCTTGGTGAAGTCGTAGTTCTTGTCGGTCCAGCCGTAGCCGGCGTGGCAACTGGTGCAGCGTGGTTCGTTGGAAAGTGGCGAGCCACAGAAGTTGTTGGCTGCCCATTTCTTGCCCAGCGTCTTGCCAGTCGTCTTGCTGGTCGCTTCCCAGGTCCAGTGGATGCTCTTCATCACCTGGTGGGAGGCCATGTTGTGGCAGCTCAGGCAGGCCTTGGTCACTTCCGGGCCGCTCTTGAACGGGCCTTTCAGGGCTTCCAGCTTGCTGTGGTCGGTGGTTGATCCGGATGGCGCCTTGTTGGCAGTGGCGGCTAGGGCGGGCGATACCGGTATGTCCGCCGCCTGCGCGACGAGGGCGCAGAAAGACAGGAAAAGACCCGCGATCAAGGGCACATGACGATTCATGTGGTCTCCAAGTTTTGATTATTCGCGAGAGCCCGACCTCCCCAAGCCGGAGCATCCCGCAATCGCAGGCTTACTGGGCGCGATTATAAGTAAAATCTAATTCTTTCGCAATTGTTGCAGGGCTGGTCTGATTTGCCCCATCTCTCGACGTCGCTGAGGCTCATGGTAGAATCGCGGCCTCATCTTTTTCCTCCGGGGTTAGTGCCATGGGTGTTGTCGATAGCGGTTATGTTTCTGATCACACGCGCTGGATCAACGAGCAGTTGGAAAAGAACCCGGAGTGGGTCGAGGATCAGAAGGCCGGCCGCGCACTGTGGTGGGACAAGAAGCAGGAAGTCGAGACGAGCGCGCGCAATGCCGAGTCGAAGGTGGCGCAGAAGCCTTATCCCTACGACGTGAATTTCTTCGGCGAGTAATTCGCGCCGGACAAGAAAAAGCCGAGGTCGATGCCTCGGCTTTTTTGCGTCTGCAGGACCGGAAATCAGCCGGTCAGCGGCTTGACCACGCGCTTCACCGCAGTGTCGTCCGGGTGCGGGTGGATGGTGAAGCCGAGACTGCTCATCAGGCGGAACATCTTGCTGTTGGTCGACAGCACGTCACCGACCACGGCGCGGTAGCCCTTGCTGCGGGCGCAGTCGATCAGGGCGGTCATCAGCTTGCGGCCGACGCCGCACTTCTGCCAGTCGTCGCCGACCGCCAGGGCGAATTCGACCGATTCGCCGTCCGGGTTGAGGACGTAGCGGGCCACGCCGATCTGGTACTCCTTGCCGGTTTCGTCGTGGGGGATGGTGGCGACCAGCGCCATTTCCCGGTCGTAGTCGATTTGCGTGAAGCGCACCAGCATGGTCTGCGTCAGTTCGCGCAGGGTGTCCATGAAGCGGTAATAGCGCGATTCGTCGGACATGTTCTTGACGAACTCCTGCTCCAGCTCGGCATCTTCGGGACGGATCGGGCGAATGGTGACGATCTTGCCGTCGTTCATCTGCCATTCCTGAATGAGATGCACCGGGTAGGGGTAGATCGCCATGTGCGCGTAGCGGTCGCCACTGCTGTTGGCAGCGTGGTCGATGACGATGCGGGCGTCGGCAGCGATGGCGCCGTGCTCGTCGACGATCAGCGGGTTGAGGTCCATCTCGATGATCCACGGCAGTTCGCAGACCATTTCCGAGATGCAGAGCAGAACTTCCTTGAGCGCCTCGCGGTCGACCGGCGGCATGTTGTGGAACTGGTCGAGGATCTTGGCGGTACGCGTCGAGTCGATCAGGTCCTTGGCCAGGAACTTGTTGAGCGGCGGCAGGGCGACCGAGCGGTCGCTGAAGATCTCGTTGTCGAAACCGCCGGCACCGAAGGTGATGACCGGCCCGAAGATCGGGTCGCGCAGCACGCCGATCATGATCTCGCGGCCGTGCGGACGGGACAGGAAGGGCTCGATCGAGACGCCGTTGATGCGGGCGTTCGGGTTACGCTTCTGCACGGTATCGATGATGTCGTGATAGGCGTTGCGTACCGACGGCGCATTCTGGATGTTGAGGCGGACGCCGCCGGCGTCGGACTTGTGCGGCAGGTCCGGCGAGTCGACCTTCATGGCCACCGGGAAACCGATCTGCTCGGCCAGCAGCAGGGCTTCGGTGGCGGTACGGGCGACCATGGTCTGAGCGACCGGCACCTTGAAGGCGCGCAGGATGGCCTTCGATTCCATTTCCGAGAGCACCTTGCGCCGTTCGGCGAGCAGCGCCTCGATCAGCATCTTGGCGCCTTCGGCTTCCGGCCGGCCATGCTGGCGGGTCGGCTCAGGCGTTTGCAGCAGCAGCTTCTGGTTACGGTAGTACTTGGAGATGTGGTGGAACAGCTCGATCGCCGTTTCCGGCATGCGGAAGGCCGGGATGCCGGAGTCTTCGAGCAGCTTGCGCGATTCGGCGACCTGGGCTTCGCCCATCCAGCAGCAGATGATGCGGCGGTTGAGCTTGTCCGAGATCGAGATGATGGCCTGGGCCACGCCCATCGGGTCGGTCATCGCCTGCGGCGAGAGCATGACCAGG
>DILW01000187.1 GCA_002425245.1 Betaproteobacteria bacterium UBA5582
GCCGATCGCTGGTGTCGTCCACGACGATGTGGCTGGGCACCATGGCGAATTCCGGCCCGTAGGCGTCGAACAGGGCGCTGTTGGCGGCCTGGTTCTGGCGGGTGACGACGAACAGCTCGGGCTTGAGTTCGGTGGCGGTGACGGCAATCGACAGGTTGTTCACGTCGTTGTCGCTGCCGGCGATGATGCCGGCAGCGTCGGCAATGCCGGCGGCGCGCAGGGTGTGGGCGTCGGTGCCGTCGCCGACGATGTGGCCGTCGGCAGCAGCCGTTGGATCGATGACGGTGAGCTCGATGCCGGTGCCGTCCAGGTGCTCGGCCAGCGCCTGCCCGAAACGGCCGTAGCCGCAGAGTATCCAGCGCCCGCGCGGTGGCCGGTGCGGCGCCGGGATCGGCGTGTCGGGCATGCTGGTGAGCAGTTCGATCAGGCGGAAGCGTTCCGGTGCGGCGACGGCCAGGGCCAGGCGTTCGGCGAAACGGGCGAAGGGGTTGATGATGTGGTCGGTGTTGAACGAGGCCATGTTGGCGGTCACCGACGGGCTGCGCGCGCGGGCGATGATCGGCAGCTTGGGGGCGAGCAGATGGACGGCGATGGCGATGGACAGGTTGGCGTGCTCGTCGTTGGTGACGGCCAGCACGCCGCGGCATTTGGGGTGTTGCAGGCCGGCCAGCAGCAGGTTGTCGGGCAGGCTGGCGTCGGCGGCCAGGGCCGGGGTATCGGTCTTGAAGTCGAGCAGGTCGAGTTCTTCGACGCGCAATTCGTTCTTTTCGAGAACGACGAAGGCCTGGCCGATACGGTCGAAGTTGCGGCAGATCAGGCCGCCGGTCTCGCCGCAGCCGCAGACCAGGTAGAAGGGCGCCTTGAGCCGGCGGACGCGGCGCCGGAAGCGGCTGGCGGTGAGCGTGTTCTGGAAGCCCTTGTCCTGGAGCAGGGCGATCAGCGTGATCACCGAATACGACCAGCCGACCACTGACAGGTAGATGCAGACGATGACCCACAGCCGCTGGGCATCGGAAAAGGCGCTGGGGATCTCGCCGAAGCCGATGGTGGTTGCCGTGTAGCTGATGAAGTAGAAAGCGTGGAAGAAGGACAGCGGCGGTGCCGGCCGGCCTTCGCCGTCGATGCCGGGGACCAGGGTCAGGCCGAAGACCGAGATGGCGTAGATGACGATCAGCGCCACGATCGGCGCACGCATGCGCCGCAGGACCAGGAAGAATGTGCTGTTGACCACCACCGGCTCCGCGTCAGCGGCGCAGCATCACGGTTTCGGCGATGAGCAGGACGACCGAGACGATGTTGGCGAACAGGGCGCCGCCGGACAGCGAGACCACGCTGGAGGTGACCGAGGCGGTCATGCCTTCGCCGGTGACATGCACCGCAACCGCCCAGGTGACGGCAGCGGCGATCAGCTGCAGGTCGGCGACCAGGCTGGTGGCCAGGTGGATGGCGCCGATCTGGGTACGGTCGCCGAACTTGAGTGCGGTGGCGATCAGGCTGACCACCAGCGCTGCCGCCAGTTCATAGACGTGGTGCAGCTCGGGGCGGTCGATGTCGCCGAGGAAGAAACCGAAGTTGAGGGTCGCCGCGAGGACGATGAAGAAACCGAAAACGACTTTTTCCAGATTCATTGTTCCTCCGGCGAGCCTGGTGGGGGGTCAGCGGGATTCGACCGGTGCCGTCGGCGGCGGCGCCTTGCGCGAGCCGAGCGCCTGCGCGTCGAGGCGGCGGATGTCGTCGTCGGGCAGCACTTCGAGGATGTTGACTACCTTGCGCACGCCGGCCGTGGTGCGGGCGACGGCGATGGCGACCTTGGCTTCGCGGTCGGTGACCAGGCCGAGCAGGTAGGTGGCGCCGTTTTCGGTGACCACCTTGATGTGGTTGGCCGAAATCTGGTTGCTGTCGACCAGCCGGGCCTTGACCTTGGAGTCGATGAAGGAGTCGTTGCTGCGTGCGGCCAGCGTCGCCGCCGGGCCGATCGTCAATTCGTTGTAGATTTCGCGCACGCCCTCGATCTTGCGCGCCTCGGCTTCGATGGCCACCTTCGCATCCTCGTTCGGCACTTCGCCGCTGATCAGCAGGCGCCGGTTGAAGGAGGTGAAATTGACCCGCGACTGGGCCTTGTACTGCTCGGGAATGCGGCCGCGGGCCCGCCATTCGGTGGTTTCGTCGTCGGCCTGGGTGCCGGTCGAACGGCGGTCATGGATGCTCATCGCACCGACCGCGGCGCCGGTGGCGATGACCGCGGGAACGCAGCCCTGCAGGGCGGGCATGGCCAGCGCCAGGGCAATCAGGGAAAGACTGAGGCTTTTCTTCATGTCATTCGACTCCGAGTAAGAGAGCGTCGATGCCGTCGCACAGGCAATGGACGATCAACAGGTGGACTTCCTGGATGCGGGCGGTCCGGTCGGCCGGTACGCACAGGTGGATGTCTGCATCGCCGAGCATCTCGCCGATCTCGCCACCGCTCTTGCCGGTCAGCGCGATCACCCGCATGTCGTGCTCGTGAGCGGCCTTGATCGCTTCGATCACGTTGCCGGAATTGCCGGAAGTGGAAATCGCCAGCAGCACGTCGCCGGCATGGCCGAGGGCGCGCACCTGACGCGAAAAGATGTGGGCGAAGCCGTAATCGTTGCCGACCGCGGTCAGGATCGACGAATCGGTGGTCAGGGCGATGGCCGCCAGCTCCTGGCGCTCGGCCTCGAAACGGCCGACCAGTTCGGCGGCGAAGTGCTGGGCGTCGGCCGCCGAGCCGCCGTTGCCGCAAGCCAGGATCTTGCGCCCGTCGAGCAGGCAGGCGGTCATCGTCTCGATGGCGGCGGCAATCGGCGCGGACATCGCATCGACTGCCTGCAGCTTGGTCTGGGCGCTGTCCTCGAAATGCTGGGCGACGCGGGCAATCAAATCCATGGGGCAGGGTCTTCGTATTGGGAATGCAGGATTCTACATCACAGCTCAAGATAGACTTCGACGACCACCCGGCGCCACGGGTCGGGATGCTCGGTGAGGCGGGCGACACGGCCGTGCAGCCGGTTGCCGCGGTCGATTGCGGCTGCCAGCACGGCGTTCTCGGCGCGCGGCAGGTAGCCGAGCTGGTGCCCCCGCCAGCTGACCCGGATGGCGCGGTGGTCGTGGCGGTTGTCCGGCTCGCGCGTCAGTTCCAGCGCGTCGCCGACGCGGATTTCCGACCAGAAGTCGCCGAGCGCGTAATACTGGCTGCCGGCCAGGGGCGAAGCCTGGATCAGCAGGCGGATCGCCTGCGCCTCGGCGCCGGCCAGCCACAGCAGCAGGCTAAGCGTCGCCAGCAAACGCATCGCGCAGCCAGGCCGGCTGGCCGGCGTCGAACAGCAGGCAGTCGAAG
>DILW01000125.1 GCA_002425245.1 Betaproteobacteria bacterium UBA5582
GCTGGCGGCTGGCCAGCCGCCAGCCGTGGGCGCTGCGGACATAGACGTGGGTGACGTGGAGCGGGCCGTGCGGCGAGGGATCGTCACCGACGAACAGGATTTCGGTCAGGTGATGCACCGCCATCACCGTGCCCTGCCAGTGGGCGACGCGCTGCGCCTGGATGCGGATGCGGGCGTTGGCGAAGATGCTGCGCCAGCTCTCGCGGATCGGCACGATCCCGGTCAGGCGCACACCGGTCGGATGCACGCACAGGGTTTCGTCGTCCTCGCACCAGTAGTGCATCAGCAGGTCGGCGTCGCCGCCGGCCAGCGCGTCGTAGAAGGCGGCCTCGACGTCGTCGGGAGAGGCGAAGGTGATCGGCTGGCTCATGCGGGTATCCATTTCTCGCAGGCGGCGGCGACTTGCGCCGGGCTCAGCCGGTTCAGGCAGTCGAGGTGGCCGAGCGGGCAGTCGCGCTTGAAGCAGGGGCTGCACTCGAGTTTCAGGCTGAGGATGTCGGCCCGGTCGGACAGTGGCGGCGTGAAGCCGGGCGAGGACGAGCCGTAGAGGGCGACGATGGGCCGGTCGACGGCAGCGGCGACGTGCATCAGGCCGGAGTCGTTGCAGACGACGAAGTCGGCTAGGGCGAGCAGATCCACCGCCTGGTCGAGGCGGGTGGCGCCGCACAGGTTGCGGCAGCAGCCGGGAGCCAGGGTGGCGATTTCCTCGGCCACCGCGTGATCCTTGGGCGAGCCGAACAGCCACACGGCGTAGCCGCGCCCGGCCAGGGTCCGCGCCAGTTCGGCGAAATGCGCGGCCGGCCAGCGTTTGGCCGGGCCGTATTCGGCGCCGGGGCAGAAAGCGACGACCCGGGTCGGGCGTTCCATGCCGAGTTCGCCGAGCGTAGCTGCCTGGTCGGCGGCGGTCGAGCGCAGGCGCGGATAGGCGAGCGGACGCTGCAGCGGGGCTCCGGGCGTTTCGGCCAGTTGCATGAAACGTTCGAGCATCAGCGGCAGGGCTGCCTTGTCCAGCGTGTGGCGGACGTTGATCAGGCCGTAGCGCGATTCGCCGGTGAAACCGACGCGCTTCGGGATGCCGGCAAGAAATGGGACCAGCGCCGATTTCAGCGAGTTGGGGAGGACCCAGACGGCGTCGTAATTGCGCGCCGCCAGTTCGCGGGCTAGCCGCCAGCGTGCCTTGAGCGAAAGCTGGCCGTGGCCGAAGGGGCTGTCGACGATGTCGGTGATTTCCGGCATGCGGCGCAGCACCGGCGCCACCCAGCGCGGGGCGAGGGCGTCGAGCTGCAGTCCGGGGTGGCGTTGCTGCAGGCGCGCGAACAGCGGCTGCGCCATGATCGTGTCGCCGATCCACGAGGGGGCGACGATGAGGGCTTTCTTCATGTGAAAACGGCGGGTGTTGTGCCCGCCGTCCCTGTTTCAGTGATGGCCCTTGGGCGCCTCACCGGTGAAGACATACTTCGTGCTGCAATAGGGGCAGACGACTTCGCCGGTCTTCAGCACGTCGAGGAAGACGCGCGGATGCTGGCTCCACAGCGCGGAACCCGGCTGCGGGCAGTGCAGCGGCAGGTCGGCGGCGGTGACTTCGACAACTTTCTGGTCGGACATCGTTTTCTCCCTGAATCGTTCTCAGACGGCGGCCAGCCAGTCGGCGTGCGCTGCCGAACGGCCATAGACGACGTCGAAATACTTTTCCTGCAGCGCCTTGGTGATCGGCCCACGGTAGCCGACACCGATCTGGCGGTTGTCGAGTTCGCGGATCGGGGTCACTTCGGCGGCGGTACCGGTGAAAAAGGCTTCGTCGGCGCAGTAGACTTCGTCGCGGGTGATGCGCTTCTCGATCACTTCTATGCCCAGTTCGCCAGCCAGCTGCATGACCGTGGCGCGGGTGATGCCTTCCAGGCAGGCGGTCAGATCCGGCGTGTACAGTTTGCCGTTCTTGACGATGAACAGGTTCTCGCCAGCGCCTTCGCAGGCATAGCCTTCCGGGTCAAGCAGCAGGGCTTCGTCGTAACCGTCGGTGGTTGCCTCGTTGTTGGCGAGGATGGAGTTCATGTAGTTGCCCGAGGCCTTGGCGCGCACCATGGTGATGTTCACGTGGTGACGGGTGTAGGACGAGGTCTTGATGCGGATGCCGCGCTGCAGGCCTTCCTCGCCGAGGTAGGCGCCCCACGGCCAGGCGGCGATGATCACGTGCACCTTGGCGCCCTTGGGCGAAACCCCCATCTTTTCCGAGCCGTAGAAGGCGAGCGGACGCAGATAGCCGGATTCGAGCTTGTTGGCGCGGATGACTTCCTTCTGCGCTTCGTTCAATTCTTCCTGCGAGTAGGGCATTTGCATCTGGAAGATGTGCGCCGAACGGAACAGGCGCTCGGTATGTTCCTTGAGCCGGAAGATCGCGGTGCCGCGCTCGGTCTTGTAGGCGCGCACGCCCTCGAAAACGCCCATGCCGTAATGCAGGGAGTGGGTGAGGACGTGGGTGGTCGCTTCGCGCCAGGGCACGAGCTTGCCATCCTGCCAAATGAAACCGTCGCGATCCGACATGGACATGGTGGAATTCTCCGTGATGCACTCTTGAAAGCGGACGATTTTAGCCGAAATCAGCGGTTAAAATAATGCTTTTGCACAAGATGCCACCGATGATCTGGAAGCCGAACGTGACCGTCGCCGCCGTCGTTTATCGCGACGGCAAATTCCTGCTGGTTGAGGAGGAAACCGACACCGGGCTGGCTTTCAATCAGCCGGCCGGTCATCTCGAGCAGGGCGAGGCGCTGGTCGATGCCGTGGTGCGTGAGGCCCTTGAGGAAACCGCCTACCATTTCAAGCCGACCCACCTGGTCGGCATCTACAACTGGCCGCATCCGAGCAAGGACCTGACCTACCTGCGCTTTGCCTTTGCCGGCGAACTGCGTGGCTACGAGGCCGGCCGGCCGCTCGATGACGGTATCGTCGGTGCCCGCTGGCTGAGTCTCGACGAAGTGCGGGCGACGCAGGATCGCCATCGCAGTCCGCTGATCCTGCGTTGCTGCGAGGATTACCTGGCCGGGCGGCGTTATCCGCTCGAGCTGCTGGTACATTACGCCTGATGCGCCTGCTGTTTGCGCTGCTGGCGGCGCTGGCGCTGCCAGCAGCCGTTGCCGCCCAGACGCGGGTGTCGATCTGCCACGATTATGGTTGCAAGTCGGAAACGGAAGTTGTCTATTCCGCCGCCCAGTTGCTGGAAATCGATCGCCTGCTGGCGTCGGCCTTTGATCCGCGCAGCGAACGCAGTCGCCTGGCCGAAGCTGTCGGCATGCTCTACCGCT
This sequence comes from Betaproteobacteria bacterium UBA5582, assembly GCA_002425245.1. GTDB lineage: Bacteria > Pseudomonadota > Gammaproteobacteria > Burkholderiales > Rhodocyclaceae > Azonexus. Next base: position 3,303 of record DILW01000125.1, read on the forward strand.
GGGCGGGGGAGCAGTCGCCGATTTCCCGCGACCGCGGCGGAAATTTCGCCGACGAGGACGAGCCAGGGCGGATGGATTGCATCGATCATTCGACCTCCACCACCCGCCTGCTACAGATGCTGGCGGCTCGCAACGGGCTGCGCTGGCACCGCGTGCTCGAAGTCGAACCGCGGTATTTTCTCGGCTTTGTCGCCAACCACTGGTCGGCGGTGATCGAAGAGCGCTGGGGTGGCCGTTTCGTGGTCGATAGCTGGTTTGTGAACAACGGAGAACCGGCGGTGATCCTGCCGCTGGAAGAATGGAAGAAAGGGGCTGGGCCCGATGTCTAAAGGTACGGTAGTGGTCGGTTTGTCCGGCGGCGTCGATTCGTCGGTTGCGGCGCTGTTGTTGAAGCGCCAGGGCTGGAAGGTGATCGGCCTGTTCATGAAGAACTGGGAAGACGACGACAACGACGAATACTGCTCGTCGCGCCAGGATCTGGTCGATGTGATGAGCGTTGCCGACGTCATCGGCATTGATGTCGAGGTGGTCAATTTCGCCGCCGAGTACCGCGATCGCGTGTTCGCCGAGTTCCTGCGCGAATACCAGGCCGGGCGGACGCCGAACCCGGACATCCTGTGCAACTCGGAGATCAAGTTCAAGGCCTTCCTCGACCACGCCCTGCAACTCGGTGCCGAGAAAATCGCCACCGGCCACTACGCCGGCGTGCGCGAGTTCAACGGCGAATACCAGTTGCTGAAAGCCGAGGACGGGACCAAGGACCAGAGCTACTTCCTCTACCGCCTGAACCAGGCGCAGCTGTCGAAGACGCTGTTCCCGCTGGCCGACATCTACAAGCGCGAGGTCCGGAAAATTGCCGAGGCCGAAGGGCTGCACGTCGCCACCAAGAAGGATTCGACCGGCATCTGCTTCATCGGCGAGCGGCCGTTCAAGGACTTCCTCAGCCGCTACCTGCCGCCGAAGCAGGGCGAAATCCGCCGTCTCGACGATGGCAAGGTGCTGGGCAGCCACGACGGCCTGATGTACCTCACCATCGGCCAGCGCAAGGGCTTGCACATCGGCGGCCTGAAGGAGAAGGGCCAGCCCGGCGGCGGCGATCACGACGCCTGGTTCGTTGCCGGCAAGGATATGGAAAGGAACGTGCTCTACGTCGTCCAGGGCCACGATCACCCGGCGCTGCTGCGCGACGATCTGCTGGCTGAACAGTTGAGCTGGGTTTCAGGACGGGCGCCGCACACCAACTGGGTTTATACCGCCAAACCGCGCTATCGCACGGCTGATCAACCTTGTCATGTCGAGGTGGTCGATGGCGAAACGTGCACGATCCGCTTTGCCGAGCCGCAATGGGCGTTGACCCCCGGGCAGTCGGTGGTGCTTTACGAAAGCCGGGTCTGCCTGGGTGGCGGCGTCATCCGCTAAACGTCCTCAGGCGGTGCGCAGCGGCGAGCGCTCGATGATGTGGCAGAAGGCGTGCAGCAGGTCGGGGTCGAACTTTTCGCCGTCCGAGCCGGCCAGGATGTCGATGATTTCGCGGTGCGGCCGCCCCGGGTGGTAGGGCCGGGTGGTCGCCATGGCATCGTAGTTGTCGGCCAGCGAGATGATGCGGGCGAACAGCGGAATGTCCGTGCCGCGCAGGCCGTCGGGATAGCCCGATCCGTCGTAGTTTTCGTGGTGGTGACGAACGATGCCCGACAGCATGCCGCTGCGCTCGTCGTCGATGGACTTGACGATGCGCTCGCCGATCAGCGCGTGGCTGCGCATGGTTTCGCGCTCGTCCGGGGCGAAACAGCCCGGTTTGAGCAGGATGCGGTCGGGAATGCCGATCTTGCCGATATCGTGCAGGCAGGCCGCCAGCCCCAGGATTTCCAGTTCGGCAGAACTCAGTTCGATGTGCGCACCAAGTTCTCGCGACAGGCCGATGACGCGGTCGGAGTGTAGACGGGTCTCGGGATCGCGCTCGCCGAGGGCGACGCTGAGCGATTTCATTATCGGATTCATGACTGCCTCAGAGGTGTTTCCAGCCCGGTTGACTGCCAAACGGCAGGCAAGTTCGGGCTAATTGGATCAGACCTGAGGCGTCGTGTCGATGAAGGACTGGCGCTGCATCAGCTTGTCATACAGACGGGCCAGGCTGGGATGGCTTTCCTGCCAGACGATGTCCGGGAAGCGCAGGCACAGGTAGCCGAGTGCCGTGCCGACGGCGATGTCGGCCAGCGACAGGTGGGTGCCCATGCAGTAGCTCTTCTCGCCCAGGTGCATTTCCATGAAGCGCAGCGTGCGCAGGATGACCTCGTGCTGACGGGCGATCCAGGCCGCGCTTTGCTCCCCTTCCGGCCGCGATCGTTCGAGCACGGCGCTCACTGCCGCGTCGGAAAGGCCGTCGGCGACGGCTTCCCAGCGCTTGACTTCGGTGCGTTCGCGGTTGGGGGCTGGCAGCAGCTTGTTGTTCGGGGTGATGTTGTCGATGTGCTCGACGATCACCCGCGAGTCGAACAAGGGAGTCTCGTCGTCCAGCATCAGCACCGGGATGCGCGCCAGCGGGTTGTGGTCGGGCACCACGCTGCCGGGCTGGCGGGGCGAATCGATCACGAACTCGTATTCCATCTTCTTTTCCGCGAGGACGATGCGTACCTTGCGAACGTAGGGGCTGGTGACGGTGCCGATCAGCTTCATTGCGTGCTCTTCGATTGGGGTGCCGAATTATAGCGTATGGCGCTGCCCTTGGTCGGGCGGGTAAAATCACGCCCTTAACGATAAGGACGTTTTTATGGAATTCAATCCGCTGACCGCCATTTCCCCGCTCGACGGCCGCTATGCCGGCAAGGTCGACGCCCTGCGCGAACATTTTTCCGAGTTCGGCCTGATCCGCGCCCGCCTCAAGGTCGAGATCGAATGGCTGAAGGCGCTGGCCGCCGAGCCGCATTTCACGGAAATCGCCGCCTTCTCGCCGGCCACCATTGGCGAACTCGATGCCCTGGTCGCCAATTTCGGCCCGGTCCAGGCGGCCGAGGTCAAGGCCATCGAAGCCACCACCAACCATGACGTGAAGGCGCTCGAATACTGGATCAAGGACAAGACCAAGGCCAATGCCGAAGTGGTCAAGGTCAGCGAATTCATCCACTTCGCCTGCACCTCGGAAGACATCAACAACCTGTCGCATGCGCTGATGTGCCAGGGCGCCCGCGAACAGGTCATGCTGCCGACGCTGGACAAGGTCATCGAGAAGCTGCGCGAACTGGCCCACGCCTATGCCGACATCCCGATGATGAGCCGCACTCACGGCCAGCCGGCGACGCCGTCGACGATGGGTAAGGAAATGGCCAACGTCGCCTACCGCCTGCAGCGCGCCCGCGCCCGCATCGCCCAGGTCGAACTGCTCGGCAAGATCAACGGCGCCGTCGGCAACTACAACGCCCACCTGGCCGCCTACCCCGGCTATGACTGGGAAGGTTTCGCCAAGAAGTTCGTCGAATCGCTCGGCCTGACCTTCAACCCCTACACCATCCAGATCGAGCCGCATGACGCGCTGGCCGAACTGTTCGATGCCTTCGCCCGCGCCAACAGCATCCTGGTCGACCTCGACCGCGACGTCTGGGGCTACATCTCGCTCGGTTTCTTCAAGCAGAAGGTCAAGGCCGGCGAAATCGGCTCGTCGACCATGCCGCACAAGGTCAATCCGATCGACTTCGAAAATTCCGAAGGCAACCTCGGCCTGGCCAACGCGATGCTCAAGTTCCTCGCCGAAAAGTTGCCGATCTCGCGCTGGCAGCGCGACCTGACCGATTCGACGGTGCTCCGCAACATGGGCGTCGGCCTCGGCTACACGCTGCTTGGCTACGACTCTCTGCTGAAGGGCCTGGGCAAGCTGGAAATCAACGCCGACCTGATGAAGGCCGACCTCGACGCCAACTGGGAACTGCTCGCCGAGCCGATCCAGACCGTGATGCGCCGCTACGCCGTGCCCAATGCCTATGAAAAGCTCAAGGAACTGACCCGCGGCACCCGCGTTTCGCGCGACGGCATGCAGGCCTTCGTGTCCACGCTGGACATTCCGGAAGCCGCCAAGGCCGAGCTCCTGAAGCTGACGCCGTGGGATTACACCGGCAAGGCTGCCGAACTGGCCAAGCGCATCTGATAGCAACCATCCCGACAGGCCGATTCGCTTTGCGGGTCGGCCTTTTTCATGGAGAAAAACAATGTCCTTCGCGGAAAACCTCAAGAAACTCCCCGGCATCTCTCACCTGGCTGCGCTCAACCTGCTCGACGCCGACGGCAATGTTGTCGCCACCATCGAGAACAAGGCCGGCAGCCAGGGTTCGCTGGCTGTCTACAATCATCTGGCCCAGACCTATGGTTCGATCAACGTCGAAGCGGCGAAGAAGGGCATTGAAATCTTCGCCGAACACAGCGAGGACGAACGCGCCAATCCCGGCAAGCATCCGAACATCGCCCGCCTGCTGCAGATTGAGGCCGGCGCCCAGGCGCTGCGGGTCAAGCACGTGTTTGCGGTGTAAATGGCCGCTTCAGGTACTTGCCGTTAGGCTATCGTTCAATTTCATTCATCGTTTTCGTGAATATCGGTCAGTTGATGGTTTGACCGATTTTCGGCCTGGCTGCGTATAATCCCCGACAGAACTTAGGGGGTTGAGTGGTTCACCAGTCATTTTCCTTCAACGACAACGGAGAAATTCGCAATGAAAACAAAATTCGCACTCGCACTGCTCGCTGCCACCCTGGCAACCGGCGCTCAAGCTCAAGTCAAGGTCGAGGACGCCATCAAATGGCGTCAGTCGGCTTACGGCGCCATGGGCTGGAGCATGGCCCGGATCAAGGCCAATATCGACGGCACCTACAACAAGGACGAAGTGATCAAGTCGGCCAACGTCATCCAGGCCATCGCCAATTCCGGCATGGGAGCGCTTTACGTTCCGGGTAGCGACAAGGGCAAGGGCTGGGCGGATACCCGCGTCAAGCCGGCGCTGTTCACCGATGGCCCCAAGGTTGGCAAGATCGCCGGTGACTTCAACGCCGCCGCCAACGAAATGGCCAAGGTTGCTGCCAGCGGCGACGTCGCCGCGGTCAAGGAAGCTTTCGGCAAGCTCGGTGGCACCTGCAAGGCCTGCCACGACGACTACCGCACCAAGCAATAAGGCGCTTGCCTGAGGGCACGCAAAGCAGGGGCGCCGCGAGGCGCCCTTTTCGTTAGTCAAGGAGTTTCAGGATGAACGGCAAGAAAAGAATTCTGGTCTGGGATCTGCCCACCCGGGTGTTTCACTGGCTGCTGGTGGTGGCCATGGTCGGCCTGGTGGTGACCGGCAAGATCGGCGGCGGACTGATCGAGTGGCATGGACGGATCGGCCTGCTCGTGCTGGGCCTGCTGGTGTTCCGCCTGGTCTGGGGCGTGGCCGGTTCGACCTATGCGCGCTTCGGCCAGTTTTTCCCGACCCCGGCCAAGATCGCCGCCTATCTCAAGGGTGACTGGCACGCACCGGGGCACAACCCGCTGGGCGCCCTGTCGGTATTCGCCCTGCTTGCAGCCACCTTGTTCCAGGCGCTGACCGGCCTGATCGCCAACGACGACATCGCCTTCGTCGGCCCGCTCTACGAACTGGTCGGCCGCGATCTGAGCAACCTGGCCACCGGCTGGCACCGGCTGGCGGTCAACCTGCTGATCGCGCTGGTGGTGCTGCATGTGGCGGCGATCATCTTCTACGTCCGCGTCAAGAAGGATGATCTGGTCAAACCGATGGTGCGCGGCTGGAAGGAAGTGGAAGCCGGAGAGTCGGCGCTTGGTGGCGGTCTGCTCGCCCTGATCGTGGCCGTAATGCTGGCGCTGGCTGCCGTATATGCCGCCAGCGGTGTCTGGCTGCCTGAGCCTCCGCCGCCGGCCGCTGTGCAGACGCCCGCCTGGTAAAAGTTCTTGGATTAAATATCAACACTGGCAAGAAATCCCTTGTCTATAATCAAGTGAGGAAAATAACAATCCGCTGAGAGGGAGGCATGTCTTACCGTGCCATTCTTGTCCTCGCCAGTCTGTTGCTGATGGCGATCTTCGCTGGCGTGGCGCTGTTTGGCGCGCGCATGGTGGATGATCGTCTGCAGGCCAGTCTGGAAAGCGAGGCGATGCGGCTGAAGACTGCCTACGAGTTGTCGCAGGGCGAGCTGGAACAACAGTTGATGGCGCTGGCCGGCATGGTTGCTGCCGACTCGGAAGTCATCCGCGTGCTCAAGGCGGCTGGTACTGCGGTCGACAGCGAGGGCAAGGGTAGCGGCGGTGAGCAGGCCGATCTGTTGCGCCGCCAGCTCTATCAGCATTTGCGGCAGCACTGGTCCTACATGCAGAAGGAGCTGGGCGTCCGCCAGATGCAGTTCCTTCTTCCGGGCAGCTTGTCCTTCCTGCGCTTTCACGCGCCCAACCAGCATGGCGATTCACTGGCGGGTGTGCGCTGGCTGTTACGCGATGTTGAACGCAAGCGTGCGGCCGCCAGCGGTTTCGAGACCGGCCGCGCCTACGCCGGCATACGCGGGGCGGCGCCGGTCTTCGACAAGCAGGCAGCGCCGGGCGATGCGCATGCGCTGCTGGGGGTGATGGAGGTCGGCATGGCTTTCGACGGCTACATCCAGCGCCTGAGCGAACGGACCGCCGTCGGCTTCGGTGTCCTGCTCGACCCGGCGTCGGTGACCTCGGCGATGTGGGAAAGCTACCGCCCACCTTCCCCCGGCGAGCACCCAGGCGCATGTTGTTACCTGCTGGCGGCGTCACGTGGCGAACTGGCCGACTGGATGGCCGACAAGGCACTGCCTGCCTATGCCGGGAGCTTCCGGAACGATCTGCTTGAGCACCAGGGAAGACGCTTTCAGTTGATCCGGTTTCCGCTACGCGATTATCCCGGCTTGCAGGATCCGGCCCGGCCGCCGGTCGGTTCGGTACTGATCTGGCAGGATGTGGGCGAGCTGATTTCAGCCAGCGCTGATTTCAAGAAGAAAGCATTCGCCAACCTGGCATTCGCCTATTTCGTGACCCAGTTGCTGGTCTTGTTCCTGGTCAATCTGTCGCGTCGCGAGTGGCATAGCCAGTTGCTACGGCAGACGGCCCGGATCGAGGAATTGTCGCACCAGAACGAAGTCCTGCTGATGGCGGCAGGCGAGGGGATCATCGGTGTCGACCGGGCGCATGTCGCCACTTTCATCAATCCGGCGGCCGAGAAGATGCTCGGCTACGCCCCCGCGGAAATCGTCGGCAACAACCTGCATGCGCTGATTCATGCGCAGCGCGCCGATGGTATGCCCTACGACGAATCCGCCTGCCCGATTGCCCTCACCCTGGCCGACGGGCAGATGCGGGTGCGCGAGGAAAGCGTGCGCCGCCGTGACGGCAGCAGCTTCCCGGTGCAGATGACGGTGTCGCCGATCCGCGAGGGCGGGGTGGGCGCCGGTGCCGTCGTCGTTTTCCATGACATCAGTGCGCTCAAGGAGAAGGAAGCGGCGCTGACCTGGCTGGCCACCACCGACACCCTGACCGGACTGGCCAACCGGCGGCATTTCACCGCGCTGCTCGAAGCCGAGATTCAGCGCTGGCAGCGCTCGGGCCAGCCAGCCGCCCTGCTGATGCTCGATCTCGACTTCTTCAAGCGGGTCAACGACACCTGGGGCCATGCCGTTGGTGACGAGGTGCTGCGCCACTTCGCGACGGTGCTCAGGGGGGCGTTACGGCGGATCGACGTTCCAGGTCGCGTTGGTGGCGAGGAGTTCGCCATCCTGTTGCCGGATACGAGCGAGCAGGATGCGCTGGCCGCGGCCGAACGTTTGCGGGCCAGCGTCGAAGCGTCGCCAGCGCAAACCGTCGGAGGTTCGATTCCGGTGACGGTCAGTATCGGCGTCACCCTGTTCCGTGAGGGGGACAGCGGCCACGAAGCGCCGATGCAGCGAGCCGATGAGGCCTTGTACCGGGCCAAGCAGTCCGGGCGTAATTGCGTGGCGGGCGATTTGCCCGGCAGCCTCAAGCCAGTTGCCGAGCCGACATCAGCTGCTTGACCCAGTCCTTCTGGGCCTCCTGGCGCCGCTTTTCGGTCAGTCGCTCGACAATGCGTTCGCAGACCTCGGTGAACGGCAGCATGCCGTGCGGCAGGATTTCATCGCAGCGGATGATGTGCAGGCCCATTTCGGAGGCCAGCACCTCGCTGACTTCGCCTTCGCCGAGGGCGAAGGCGGCGCTTTCCAGTTCCGGGAATAGCTGCTTGCGCCGGACCAGGCCGAGCAGCCCGCCTTCCAGCGCGCTCGGGCACTGCGAGTGGCGCAGCGCGGCCTTGGCGAACTTCTCGGGGCTGGCGTGGCTGACGCGCAGGCCGTCGAGCAGGCGGTGCGCCTGGTCGGCGTCCTGTGCTGTGTTGACGGTGATCAGGATGTGCCGCAGACGGCGCGCTTCCGGGCGGTCGAAAGCGTCCGGGTGGAGGCGGTAGTAGATTTCGGCGTCGACTTCGCTGACCGGCGGTACTGCCGAAACCACGCGGTCGAGCACGGCTTCGACGCGCAGGTCGCGCTCCACCGCCGCCGCCAGCGAGAGTTCGTCGAGGCCAATGCGGGCGAGGTCCTGCTGGAAGGCGTCGGCATCCGGGTAACGCTGGCGGATTTCGCCGATGCGGGTGCGCAGGGTCGGTTCGGGAATCATCACGTTGCGCGCCTCGGCGCTTGCCAGGATGCGCTGCTCGATACTGTCCTGTTTCGCGGCGACCTCGCCGAGCCGGTTGCGCTCCGGCGGGCTCAGCGTTTCGGGGGCTTTCTGGAAGAGTTCCCAGGACAGCTTCAGTTCGAGGTAGGCGCGTTCCATGGCTTCATTCCGGGGTAAGGGATTCGAGCAGGCGTTCGGGGATCTGCAGGATGCGTCCGGGCAGGCTGTCGAAATGGGTGTGATAGGCGACGCCGCCGGGCGCGTCGCGGATGACCTTGATGATTTCGCCGACGGCGCCTTCGGCGATCACCGCGTCGCTGCCGACCGGCAGTTCGACAATGATCCGCACCTTCTCGCGGAACTCGAAGCGCGACGGGGTCCACGGCTCGTCGGCGCCGATCAGCTCTTCCTCGCGGCAACCGACGATCATGTCGATGTCGAGGAAATTGACCGAATAGATGATCTGATCCTGCAGGAAACTGCCGACATCGACCACGTAGCCGATGCTGCCGCGGCGCACCAGCGGCGCCCCCGGATCGAGCCCGGGATAGGTGCCGTCGTTACGCACGTTGCGGATCAGGCGGACGCTGTCCTCGATCTGCCATTTTGGTCTGCTCATCGGGCTGGACTCAGTCGCGGAAAATCTTGTCGATGGAGACGAAGGAGCTGTAGCCGCCGTCCGGATTGGCCTGGTTCTGGAAGACCGCGAACACCTTTTCGGTGAGCGAATCGGACTCCACGAAATCCTGATAGGCGCGTTCCAGCCACAGGCGGTAGATGGCGCGTTGCTGCTCTTCCTCCGGCGGCAGGTTGGGTGTCTGGCGGGCCAGGTAGTCGTGGAAGCGCTGCAGGATGTGCAGGCGATTGACGTGGACCACCGAAGGTTCGTAAGGAACCTCGAAGTACTCCAGGAAATCTTCGGCGGAAACCAGTTCTTCCATGGCTTCGGCAAGGCTCAGTGTGTCTTCCATGATGGCCTCCTCAGGCTGCAGCAAGGGATAAATCGGAATCGGGCCGGGAAGCTTCCCCGCCCCCTTGAAACTCATCGACAACTTCAAGCAGTTTGCCGGCGCCGAGCTGGTCGCGGCTGTCGAGCGCGACCAGCTTGATCAGGCGCAGGCGCGAAGACTCGATCCGGCCCAGGCGCAGCAGCACCACCGCGCTCGCCTTCAAGGCCAGCAGGTAGAACCGCAGCAGGCCGAAGGAACTGGCGGCGGCAGTGCCGAGATGGCTGTCGCCGATCTGCGCCCAGTCGGCGGGCAGGCCGAGGTGGCGGGCGGACAGGCTCATCACCCGCTCGGCCACCTGCAGGGCGTCGGCCAGGCGATGCTGGTAGAAGTAGTAGCGGTACAGGCCGACCAGCACGCTCAGATTGTCCGGGGCCAGCAGGTTGGCGCGCAGCAAGGACATTTCTGCTTCCGGGTCGCCGTACTCGGCAGCCGCCCGGGCGATCAGCGCTTCGGCCTCGGCCGGCAGCGGATCCTCGAAATAGAGCTTGCAGTCGGAGAAATCGAGCAGGTCCATGTCAGTGCGCCGCCTCGTGCATGGCTTCGCTCTCGCAGCACAGGTCGCCGGCCGAGCAGGTATGGCATTCGCCACCGTGATTCGGCGCCGGTTCCTGGCGCAGCGCGGCGAGTTCGTTCTCCAGCGTGTCGATGCGTTCGATCAGGCAGGCAATCGAACGCGCCACCGGGTCGGGCAGGACGTTGTGATCGAGGTTGATGCCCTTGCCGGCCGGGCGGGCCAGGCGGGTATCGACGATGCGGCCGGGAATGCCGACCACGGTACGGTCGGCCGGCACGTCCTTGACCACCACCGAGTTGGCGCCGACGCGGACGCGCTCGCCGATGCTGATCGGCCCGAGAATCTTGGCGCCGGCGCCGACCACCACGCCGTCGGCCAGGGTCGGATGGCGCTTGCCCTTGTTCCACGAAGTGCCGCCCAGGGTGACGCCGTGGTAGAGGGTGACGTCGTCGCCGATCTCCGCCGTCTCACCGATCACCACGCAGGCGCCGTGGTCGATGAAGAAGCGGCGGCCGATGGTGGCGCCGGGGTGGATGTCGACATTGGTCAGCAGGCGGCCGACGAAGGACAACAGGCGGGCGCTGTAGCGCCAGCCGCCGCGCCACAGCTTGTGCGCCAGGCGATGGGCGAGGATGGCATGGACGCCGGGGTAGGTGGTCAGCACTTCCAGCGTCGAGCGGGCAGCCGGGTCGCGTTCGAAGACGCAGGCCAGGTCTTCCTTGAGGGTGGCCCACAGGCCGGGAGCGGAAGGATTCGGGGCGGTCATGGTCATCGCTTCAGACATGGAGCGGACTCCTGGAAGAAGCCAGCAGGCCGAGCAGATCGGCGGCCTCCGGCGGGTGCTTGTGGGCGGCGACAAAATTGCGGACGCTGGCGAGCAGGGCTTGCGCCTCGCTCTCGCCGAGCTCGATGCCGAGTTCGCGATAGACGACCTGGACCGCGCGCGAGCCGGAGTGCTTGCCGAGCACGATGCGGTGCGCCTGGCCGACTTCGCGCGGGTCGAAACCCTGGTAGTTGTCCGGATGCTTGAGCAGGCCATCGACGTGGATGCCGGCTTCGTGGGTGAAGGCGCCGGCGCCGACGACGCTCTTCTGCCAGGGCACGGCGCGGCCGGAAGCGCTGGCGACGGCGGCCGACAGCGCCGGGAAGGCGCGCAGTTCGACGCCGGTGTCGATGCCGTGCAGCTTCTTCAGCCCGAGCACGACTTCCTCCAGCGGCGCGTTGCCGGCGCGTTCGCCCAGGCCGTTGACCGTGGTATTGACGTGCGTCGCCCCGGCCTTGCAGGCGGCCAGGGTGTTGGCCGTGGCCAGGCCCATGTCGTCGTGGGCGTGCATCTCGATCTCCAGCCCGGTACGGGCGCGCAAGGTCGAAATGCGGTCAAAGGTGGTGAAGGGTTCGAGGATGCCCAGCGTGTCGGCAAAGCGCAGGCGGCGGGCGCCGGCGCGTTCGGCGGTGGCGGCCAGCGCGCACAGGAAATCCAGGTCGGCGCGCGAGGCATCCTCGCAACCGACGCCGACTTCCAGCCCGAGGTCGAGCGCCATGCCGATGTAGCGCGGCAGCTCGCGCAGCAGCCAGCTCCGTTCCTGCTTCAGTTTGTAAGCCAGGTGCTGGTCGGACGCCGGCACCGAAATGTCGATCAGGTGCGCACCCAGATTGGCGCTGGCGGCGATGTCGGCCGCGTGCATGCGGCTCCACACCATCAGCCGGGTATTCAGGCCGAGCCCGGCAACCGCCCGGACCGACTCGCGCTCTTCGGCACCCATGGCCGGAATGCCGACCTCCAGCTCGGGCACGCCGATGGCGTCCAGGCGGCGGGCGATGTCCAGCTTCTCCGCCAGCGAAAAGGCAACCCCGGCCGACTGCTCACCGTCGCGCAGGGTGGTGTCGTTGATGGTGACGAAGCTGGGCTGGCTCATGGGAATCTCCTTGCCATGTCTATAGCAAGGGAGGTGCCAGTTTTTAAGCTATTGAATTTTAGTGATTAATTTATTGTTCTTTGGTTCTCGTGCGTTGCTTGTCGTAAAACCGACAAGGCGATATATTTCTTTGTCATTAATTCTTCAGTGTTATTTTGTATCGCGTAGAGATACAATCAACGCAGGCCGTGCTCATGATCAAGCAGTTTCGCCACAAAGGTCTCGAACGCTTTTTTCTTACCGGCAGCAAGGCTGGCATTCAGGCTGCTCATGCTCCACGACTGGCGCGTCAGTTGCTGATGCTGAATGCGGCGAGTGGTCCGGAAGATATGGATAAACCCGGTTGGCGATTGCATGGACTCGAAGGTGCACTAGCCGGACACTGGTCGGTCCGGGTCAGTGGGAACTGGCGGATGACTTTTTGTTTCGATGGAGAACACGCCGTGCTGGTTGATTACCTGGACTATCACTAGCCGGCTTCGAAGGAGGTTTCAGTATGGGCAGCATGTTCAATCCGCCGCATCCCGGAGACATCCTGCGTGAGGATGTGCTGCCGGCGCTCGCAATTTCGGTGACTGAAGCCGCCCGTCAGCTTGGCGTTTCGCGGGTTCAGTTGTCCCGTTTCATCAACGGGCGGGCCGGCGTGTCTGCCGATCTGGCGATACGCCTCGCCTTGTGGCTTGGGGGCGATGCGCACACGTGGATGCGGATGCAGGCCGATTACGATTTGTGGCAGGCGGAGCACTCAGGCAAACCGCAGCCACAAGTACAAAGGGTGGCTGCCTGAGCGGCATGTTGTCGCAGCGCGGCTCTTTCCCTACTTCCGCCACTTCGCCCACGGATCGGCGTTGTCTGCTGCTGCTTGGCGGTTCGGTGCCCGGGGGCGGGCGCCGTCGCGGTCGTGGGCGGCGGCTTTCCTGGCGCGTTTTTCGCGCAGGCGTTCGGCATCTTCCAGGCTCAGTTCGGCCGGTGCGCCCGGCTGTTGATCGCGGGGGATGATGCGGTCCCGCGGCGGCAGCTCGAACTGTTCGGCCGAAGCGCGCGGCAGGCTCTTGAACTGGTACAGATAGAAGGCTTCGACCTTTTCCCGCGCCCAGTCCGTCTTCTTGAGGAACTTCACGCTCGATTCGATGCTCGGGTTGGTGTTGAAGCAATTGATGTTGAGATAGGCGTAGAGAATCTCGAAGCCGTAGTGGTCGACGATCTCGGTCAGCAGTTGTTTCAGGCTGACGCCGTGCAGGGGGTTGTTCTGGTAGTCGGTATCGGTGCTCATGGTGCGTGTGCCGTCGGTGGCGTTAGGGTTTGCGAGGTCTTGCCGGTGAGTTTCAGCCACTGATCCAGAATGGGCACGATGCGCTCGTAGCGCCCGTGGCCGTTGCGGATGATCAGGCTACGGTTGATCAGCCGCTTGATCGCCTGCTGGGCCGAACCGCGCGAGAAGCCGAGTGCATCGTACAGCGCCAGCGAGGATTCCGAAAACAGTTCCTGGCCTTCGAGCAGCAGCAGATACACGGCCTGATCGGACAACAGGAGATCGGCCCAGGCCCGCTCGCACCAGCCGCCGGCGCCGGTCAGTTCGGTTTCGATGTCCGCCCAGGTGGCGTCGATATCGACCGATTTGCGCAGCACCATCTGGCTGACCAGGCCGGTAATCACCTGCGCATTGCGTCCGGAGCGGTCGAACAGTTCCCAGAGCCGCGCCGTCGTCATCGTCAGGCCGGTGATTTCCCGGTGAATGCGCGCCAGATGGTCGACAAAGGGGCGCTCCAGCAGCGGAAAATCGACCACGGTGGCGAAGTTGAAGAAAGGCGCTTTCTGGTCGTTGAACAGGCGCTGCAGATCGGTGAGCGACGAGCCGGTGAAGATCACCGCGATATTGGGCGGCGCCATGTCCAGCATCGTCCTCAGGGCGGCGGCGAAGCTGGTGAATGCCGTCGACGTCGCCAGGTGCTGGATTTCATCAAGAATGATCAGGCCGGGGCGCCCGTCGAGGTGCTTGACCCATTGCTGGAAGCTCGCCGAGGCCAGCGTCAATTCATTGGCCAGCGCCGGACGGGGGCGGTCGGCGCGTTCCACTTCGGCGGAAAAGTCGATGACGCCCAGATTGAGCCCCGCTTTCCCCCTGAGCTTGCCCCGCTGCGAGGGCAGCGCATCCTGCAGCGCCCGGATGAGCGCCAGGTGGGGCTGGTCCTTGTTCTCCCAGAGCGAGCAATAAAAGGTATTGACCACGCCTTTCTCCGCCGCCGCCGGAATCAGGTCGCGCTGCAGGTATTCCGTCTTGCCGATCCGGCGCCGCCCGAAGAAGGCGAGGCGGGACAGCCCTTGATCGAACAAGCGGGCAAGATGCTCGTGCGCCAGCTCGGGGCGGGGATAGTGCCAGTCGATCATGCTGTCTGTACTCCGAAATTATACTTTGTGTGTATATATCGCATTATATACACGGATTGTATAATTTCAACGAGCTCCAGCAAGCCAGGAGATCGCTACCCCGCACCGCCACCGCGTAGCCACCAGACTACGGCGGGGGAGAGGGCGAGCAACAGCAGGCCGATGGAAAGGTAGTTGCCGCTGCGGGGATCAAAATCCCGCCAGATGCGCGACCACCTGAGGTGCATGAGCAGCCTGCCGATAGCCACGTCGAACGCAGCCATGAACCCGGCCAGCCCCAGCCCCAGGATCAGATGTTCGCCAATGCCCGCCGCGCCGATGTCGGGAACAAAAAAGTAGCAAAGCCCAAACGCCAGCAAGCTGCCGCTCACCACACTCAGCTTGATGGCCAGCACCTTGCCCACCCTGGGGGCAAGCAGAACGGTCCGGGCGATACCGTGCAAGGTCTCGGCACCCGCCAGCAGCAGGCAAAGCGAGGCGAAGCGGAGGAAATCGATGGCATTCATGGTCGTTGAATTCAGCGGTCAGTAGTTCAATCGCGGTGCCAGCTTAACAGCACGCCAGTTTTCGGCCAGCAGTGCTGATGGTGGCCAGCGGCCGGGAGCGACCTTCTGGCGCACTCGGCATCGCGGACCTTGGCATGGTCCATGTGACTACCGATTGCCTGGAAGAAGGGCATCGGATAATCTGGATGTCATTGCGAGGTCGGGGGGCATGGAACCGACTCCCCGTATCGTGCGTGTTCAATCGGGTTGGTCTTGCGGTGCCCCACTAAAATTTGCTAAACCGTTGAAATAATATGAATCTGGATTTTTTGCAGCCTGTTTGACGGATTGCTTTCCGCCGATTAGGTGCCACATTTAACGTTAGACCACTCAGTCACCCCCATGGAACCTAATCTCGCTACTCGAAAACCAATAAACGAACTCACCGTAGCCGACCTTGAGACATACCCTATCTGGGAGTTCGCTGACGATGAAGAAGGTGTCCCCGGGAGGGATGAAACCTGGGTTCGTCCCGTTGCTACTTGTGTGGTACCAAGTAAGGCATTTTCGATAACGGTGGCAGCCGAAATCACTACGGCGTCAGGTCAAATGTATCCGGGCTTTGTTGGCTGTTCATCATTCAACGGCCTTGATGTAAATGCTGTCGGAATTTTAGTCAAAGGCGAGTACGTCGTCTTCCAGGTTCATTTGCTGTTACCCAGCCTCCGGGAGAGAGCTATTGCCAAGCTCGGTCTAACTGAAAACGAGGTCTTCCCTCTTCAATACGCGGTTCGTATCCCAGTAGAAGGCCAAGCAGGTATCGCTCAAGGAGTTATTTCGTAATGCAGGTACTTTTCACCCCGAGGTCTAACATTACGCTCCAGCCGACCGTCAAAAAGCTACGCTTTTTGCCATCGGCTGAGCTTGCACGTTGGGCGGCATCAAAACAGCCCAGGATCGCCAGCGCTTGCCGAATTGGTTTGCACGTCAATGTCGGCTTTCCATGGGTTCTGTGTCAGGGCCGGTTCGTCGTCTTCTTCCGGCGCCTCGTCCTCAATATCAAACACCGCACCGCAGGCGGCGCAGCGGTAAAGCCGTTCGTCACCGCCGGGCATGTCGTCGCCTTCGTCGTACAGGTAAGTGGTTTTGCATCCGCAGTCAGGGCATGCCATTTCAGTCCTCTCCGGGCGTCAGCCGCCCAACATTTCAGTCAACGCGGACCTTCGCGGCTGCGCCGCTCGGCCCGTTACTGCCAGCGTTAGCCATCTTATGACTGACGTATTTGGTTTCCCCATCGCAATGGCTGTCTCCATGGCCATGATCGCCATCGCCTATTTTTTCGCTGTGCACAGTCCGGTGCTACTGGCTCTATTCGCTGTGTGGCGCCAGCGAAAGACAATGCCGCGTCGAGTCTTGTTTGTTGGCACTGTCATGGGTGCAACTTATGGCCTGCTCGTCGTGTTTCTCATGGCCATTTGTGTGCCAATTTCGGCCTTTTTGGTCTTCATCGTCCCGGCACTCAAAGACCAAGGTTATTTGAAAAGCTCTGTCTTTCTAGCCGTCGCAGATTTTGTCGTTGCATGGTGGTGGGCTCTCCTGCCGTTTGCTGTTCTTCTCCCAGCCATCTTCATTTCGCGCTATTTCGCAGCGCGGTGGAGCCGTATCGTCGAGGCGCTCGATGGCTAACATCACAATCCACCGGACCTTCGGCAAGCTGCGCTTGCCTTCGTCCGGTGATTTTCAACGTTATGCGTCATCACATGAGTCTCGTTGAAGAAATCCGCCTATCTTGGGGCTGGGTTGGCCTTGAGCCTACCGAGATCGTCGGTGAAAACGAATTCGGAAATCTCATCGTCAAAGACGAAGATGGAAAGTACTGGCGCCTATGCCCAGAAGACTGCTACTGCAAGGTCATTGCAGCCAATCGCTCCGAGCTTGATGCACTGTCGAGCGATCAGGAGTTCCTTCGTGATTGGTACGTGGCAGCGCTCGTCTCGCTCGCCAACGAGCAGTGCGGTCCTTTAATTGAGGGAAGGAAGTACTGCCTCAAAATTCCCGGCATCTTGGGTGGCACATACGGTAGTGACAATCTCGCTACCGCATCACAAATTGACCTTGTGCGCATGTCCGGTGATATCGCTCGCCAAATCGAAGAACTGCCTGATCGAGCACATATCAAGCTGCGGGTGGTCGAGTGACGCATAACCTTTCAATCCACCGGACCATCAAAAAGCTGCGCTTTTTGCCGCCCGGTGATTTCCAACGTTGAAGCTATAGAAAAACCTAGTTCGGCGAAAAATGACCGCGACCCAGAAAAATCCGACTTTCACAATCGCTCCAGAATCGACGATCGTCGTCCTCGGAGACATAAATCATCCCCAAAAATCGCCCCTCAATTTTCTGAGCGGGGTTTTTCTACAGCGTCGTTAGGCGTCGCAATTCAACAATCACCAACCACCCCCATATGAACAGCGCAACCAGACTAATTGAGATTCATATCGTGCAAGCCAGACTCCGAGCCCTACGCTTGGTCGCCTTCACGGGTTCAGTCTTCCCGGGTGAGTGGAGTGAGCAATGGAACGAAGCGATAGTTCCTGACCTAATGGAGTTCGGCTTTCATGCCCGCAAGGTGAACGAGTTCTGCGACCTGATGGAAGAAAACTTTCGGCCAATAGACACCAGGGTCATACAGATTTCAGAAGGTGATCCCGGCAACTGGGAGCAAAGCTATAGAAATGCGCTAAACGCTCTTATGCACATGAAGACGTTTACTATTGGGCATGCGCATGCGGATCATCGAAAGATCTTCCTCGCTGCGTCAACAAATCTCATCGCCACCTACATCAAGGTGTCTACCGATCGATTCCCAGAAGTCACCGTAAGCATCTTCGGGTTGGTCGATTGCTTCTTGAGTCAGGTTATTCCAATCGTTTGCCGAAAGTACCCGCATCTACGTTTCTAAGAGTTGCGCTAAAACACGTCATGCCGCAAGCGACGCCTAACCCATCCGTTAAAGCCGCTACGGCCTTTGGCCCCCGTTGGGCGCTGCGCGATAAAGTGCCGCAGCGCCTTTTACCTATAGCGTTGGGTTGCCACGGCCATGTGGAAGCAGCAATGAAGCGTTCCAATATCCATCTAATCAAGCCTATGATGTATCACAAGACATTCCCTCAAGCCCCTGACTTGCACTCTAAAGTTTATGAAAAAAAGTTCCTGTATTTGATTGGCTATGGAATCAACTATGCGGCAGATCGAACAATAATTGCCGACCAATACATCGCTGATTCAGAGGTTCTGTTTGCCCTGGAATCTGATATCGAACATATCAAAGCGAATATTAATGGAAGGGAAGTAGTAAACCTAATTTCCCTTTATCAGCAAGGGGTCTCTCGATCCGTTGCGTACGCTCAAATAGCGCAGACAGTGCTTGCGGCCTTTTCAAGTCACAGTCGCGTTGGACTCTTGGTTGAAGGTAGTCCGTTTTTTCTTGACAGTATTTGTGAATTGCTCCAAGAACGGTCGAGTTCACTTGGTATTGATGTCGTCTACGTTGACGGACGAAGCAGCCTTGATGTCATCATCCAGACATTGCAAATACCCTTGCAGCATGGAATCGGAATTTACCTTGCAGAAAGCTATTGCGCTGATCGCGGAGTATTGAACCCTGAATCAGTCAACATCTTCTTTCAGCCAGGAAATGTCGGAACTGAGAATATCCAGATGCACGGCGTAGACATTGCAGGCGTGCGCACACTAAAAGACGCGCTTTTCGAGTGCTACGAGCCCTCTCAGCGGTGGCTTCTTATAAGTCTCGGGCAGTCAACGACGGTATCGACAAAGATCATTTGGAACTATCTTAGC
The DNA here is from genome assembly GCA_002425245.1 of Betaproteobacteria bacterium UBA5582. Lineage (GTDB taxonomy): Bacteria > Pseudomonadota > Gammaproteobacteria > Burkholderiales > Rhodocyclaceae > Azonexus. Next base: position 22,145 of record DILW01000125.1, read on the forward strand.
GACTTGGATTCGTTTTATAGCTACATGCACTCTGGAACCCTAGTTATATCCAAGAACTGGTGGCCTGCTGACCTGCACGGCGTTCTACCAACAGAAATTGAAGGTTAAGGCTATGGCATCCCGTGAATTATGGTTACGTGCATTTCTGATAGTAAGCATGCTTTTCTCCTTGGCGCTGGTAGCCATTGGTGCGATTCGTGGATCTGCGATTGACTGGTATACGGTAATTGCCGCTTTAGGATCGTCCTATCTTGGTAGCGTGATGAGCATATATATTGATCGTGTGACGCAAAAGAAGAATGCGGACGAAACAATTTTGCTTATCGAAAAAAGACTTGGTGATTACGCACGCACTCTTCAAGGTAAGAACCTCATGACTAGCGATGGTCAGCGACTAAATAGCATTCTTGGTAGTTGGAATCAGTACAACGTTACAATAAAGGCTGGGAAGCGGTACTGGATACATGCCGTGTACGAAATTCAAGCAACTCCAGCTGGAGAAATCTCTTTCAATGTCAGTTATGCAGATAACAAGAATGGAATGGTCACATATTCCTACGAAGGGGTGCTGAGAGATGATCGTGTGATTTTGATAGGCAAACCTTTATCGGGCGAGCAGCCATGCTTTGTTGAAATTTGGCCTCATTTAACAAATGCTGCTGCTCAGTATCACGTGGGAATTTGCTTTAACCAAGCATGGGACTTGCACGAGTCGATAATTCCATGCCTACTAAGCCGGCAACCTTTAGCTGAGCTAGGTGGTATTGATGACAACGCTTTGGACCGATTATGGGTGTCTGCCGCAAATAACGCTAACCTCGATATTTTCCCTCGTGTAGTCGACTTATTAGGAGAAAAGTAATGAAAGGTATTACTACCGAACGACCAACGGTGACGGTTGCAGGCCGTGCCACTATTGAACTGATTCGTAGCGCACCATTCCAAGCGCAATTAAGGCCGCTTGCGAGTAAACAGCTGTTTCCTCGATTATTGCCTAGCAAGAAACTGCCGAAATAATCACAAGCATTATGTCTTGTAATTAGGCCGCCCAACCCGGCAGTCGAGGGGGTTGCGCGAAAAGTCGTGTAGGTTGCTCACTTCTACGCCGGGGCTTTTCAGTATTGCATCCATTCCTAAGGAGAAATTGAATGCCTATGTGGTCTTTTGACGCTGCTGCAGGATGGCACGAAATTGATGATTTTCTACAAACACCAGATGCAATTGACGTTGCAGAGGAAAGGCGGCTTGCTGGGTTCACTTCAACACCATCATTAGTGGTTGGCGACAGTGAAGGCTCGTCGTTCTGTGTTGAGGTGTACAACCGCGCTTTCAGCACAACGGAAATGCCAAAGGGAGAGGGCTACGACTTTCTTACTGCTGTTGAGGTTGGTGGTGTCGTGTATTACGTCGCCATACCAAATCTTCCCGATCTACTGGAGTTCCTTCGCCAAACTATTCCGCTGTCCGTCGCCATCGATGAATGGTCGATCAAGAAGGAGCGGTACATCGCAGAACTTGATAAGCAATTGGGTATTGTTCGTGGTCGAAAGTAACACGCCGAGCCCCAGCCCAGCAGTCGAGCGGACCTGCGCGAAAACCGCCCAGTCCGCTCATTTCAAACTATCAAGAGACGATTGCAAAAGCAGTACGGGTGAGCTTCTGCTCCTGGTATGGCTGTGAATTTCCCAATTGAGCGCAATCAGATCACGAATCGAAAGGACATTCCTATGAACTCGATGCCTTTGTCTCACGCGATTCACCTCGGATTGTCTGAAATCAACAGTCGAGGTACTCATTTCAAGCCGAACATATCCAGTCTTGTCGCGGATTTCAGCATGGCTTCAGGTAGTGGCGGGGTCATGGTATTTACTCCCGAGAATTCGCAGGGCGTGAGCCGTCAGGGATACGACTTGGTGAGACTAGCGTCCCCCGATGTGCCGCAACTCGATATCACGGTCGGTGACATTTGGGAATGTGCGAAGGAGCACTACGGACTTACGGCAGCGGCGGCAGTGGCTGGCGCCGGCGGAATTCCGGTTAGCAAGCTGCGTCTGGGTCATATGGTCTATCCGGGCGCCAGCAAGTACACCAATCTCGCGAGTCATTTTGGCCTCAAGTTCTTCCCCATGGCCAAGCTTCCGCACGGATCAGCAGCCGCCCGCGTCGCAAAGAGCGCGTTCGGGACAATTCGAGTCTTTGGCATCGTAGGGCGTGCTCTGCCCTTTGTCGCTGTCGGCTTGGCGGTATTCGATGCTGTCAGTATTGGTATGTGCGCATACGAGGCGCGCGATGGAAAATAGTGGTGTCAGCGCGTTCGAGAAGGATCAGGTGGTCGAAACTGTTATCGACATCTTCGTGCGTGTAATCGGGTTTATCGAACGGAAAGAGGTTTGCCGGACTACGAACCCAGCGAGGGATTTTTACATCGACACGGATGATCTGACGCTCTTTATTACAGAAGTCGAGAAGCACTTCGGTATCCGCGCATCGCAAGCCGAATGGTTTGGCATAGATGGGACAATCGACAGCGTTGCGAGCCTGGTATTGCGGCATTTGTCGAGTGGCTATCGTGATCCGGCTCCCAGGTTTTGACGATTGAGCCTAGATCGTGATCGCGAAGCGAGCCGCGATCTGAACCGCTTGTTGAACAAGCACGGTTCGTTTTCTATGGAAACAGTTTTTTGTCGCCAGCCCGGAAAGCGGGCCGGAGAAATTCACGAAAGATCAAGCCGCCAGTAACTCCGGTGCCCGGATGACCTGCGGGGCAGGCTTTTGCTCGGCCACCCACAAGTCGTAATCCATTTGCATTCCCAGCCAGATTTCCGCGCACCCGCCGCGTTCCGGGCCGAGCCAGGCTTCGATGCGGCGCGCCATTTCCGGTGAAATGGCGGCGTGGCCGTTGAGGACGCGTGAGAGCGCGGTACGGGTGACGCCCAACTGATGTGCTGCCTCGGTGACCGTAAGCCCGAGCGCGGGCAGTACGTCTTCCTTGAGCGTTTCGCCGGGGTGCGGCGGGTTGAACATCCGTCCCATGTGCTTCTCCTTGTTATACAGCGCCTCTGTGCGTTTCGCAGTTCCCAATGTCAAAAATATGAATATAGAATAGCGCATGGCTATTCAATTCCATCCCGAACAAGGCACCATAGTCATTTGCGACTTCAACGGGTTTGTTCCTCCGGAAATGGTCAAGCGCCGCCCAGCTGTCGTTGTGTCGCCACGCCTGCGCAAACGCACCGGTCTGTGCACCGTGGTTCCGTTGAGTACTACACCGCCAGAGCCGATTTGCCCCTACCACTTCAAACTCCATGTAGCCCCAACTCTTGCGCCACCATACGACGCGCCTTTTCACTGGGTGAAGGCCGACATGCTCTACACAGTGGCGTTTAGCAGGTTGCATCTACCGTTCAATGGCAAAGATGCTTTGGGGAAAAGGAATTACGACGTTCGCGTACTGGATGAAGCGGATTTGCTTAAAATTCAAGATTGTATGCTTCATGCTCTCGGTTTGACGCGCTTGACTTCATACCTGTGAGCGCATATATTGGCCTAGTTCCCGCTCTGCTTTGGCATCGGGCTGAAGTCCTCCTCGTGAGGCCGCTACGCACCGGAGATTGCAATCCAGCGTGGTGTCTTAGGGCCCTGCCGCAAGGCGGGGCCTTTGCTTTTTGGCCCGAGCGCCCGCTCAAACCGCATACGGCCGGTGCAGCCAGTTGCGGATGATGTCCACGTCGCGTTGCGGCAGGTAGGCGAAGCCGCTTAGGGCGTCTTCGACGGTGCTTTGGGCGACCCAGTGGGGGACGGCCTTGGTGGTGAGCATGTGGAAGTACCAGGCCATCGGGTAGCCGACGGCGCGGTCGAAGCGTTGCAGGGCTTCCTGCAGCTTGAGGCCGCTGGTGCCGGGGGCGGCTTCGAAGTCGGGCGGGTCGCCGGCCAGGGTGGCGATGGGTTGGGCGCGGAAGATCGGCTGCTGGTAGCGGTCGAGGTGTTCGCGGGTGGCGATGACCCAGTGGTTGGCGTAAACGCTGCTGGCGCCGGCACTGCTGTTCGACCAGTCGTCGACCATGCGGTGGATGGGGGCGGCTTCCTGCTTTTGCGCCTGCATGCGCTTGAGGAAGGCGCCTATGTGCTGGATCCGGCGTAGCGTGTAGTAGGGCAGGCTGAGCGGCTTGGGCGCGAGGTTGCCGCCGCGCGGGTCGACCAGTTCTTCGAGGCTGGCCGGTTCGTTGGCGAACAGGCGATGGGCCCGGGTTTCCTGCAGTTCCTCGATTTCCAGTTGCAGGAAGTCGTCGGCGCCGTCGCTGACGGTGGCGGTCAGGTAATGGGTTTGGCCGACCAGGCGGGTGGCGTACAGGGTTTGCCCTTCGTTCTCCTCGATCAGTTGCTGGATGTCGCCGTCGCAGGCGTCGAGGGCGCTTTCCGCCCATTGTTCGAGGTTGTCGCTGATCCGCTCGCCGCTTTCGTCGACGATGCCGCCCAGGCGATACCAGCCGCCGCGCGATAGAACTTCGCGAAACCTCAGCTCGGGGGCCAGTACCGCGAGTTCCCTGGCGAGCACCGCCGGGCCTGCGGTGGCAGGGATTCGCGAGCACAGC